>JBBQXP010000024.1:0-33571 GCA_038209555.1 Gaiellales bacterium | reverse complement strand
GCGACCACGCCCACCTCTCCGACGAAGCCCTGGTCGCGCTCGTCGCACGATCGTCGGACGCCGCGTTGGGCGAGCTTTACGACCGCTACGGGGGCACTGCCTACGGACTCGCGCTTCGAGTGGTGCGGGATGCAGCCCTGGCCGAAGACGTCGTTCAGGAGGCGTTCCTGGCTGTCTGGCGCTCGGCGGCGCGTTTCGTACCCGAGCGGGCCAAGGCAAGTACCTGGATCATGACCTTCGTGCACCGGCGCGCGGTCGACGTCGTACGGCGCGAGGAGCGCCGCCGCGGTGAGCCGCTCGAGCGCGCGCACGAGCCGGATACCGGCTCGGCCGAGGAGGCCGCGTGGCTCAGGTTCGAGCGAGAGCGAGTCCAGGGCGCGCTCGCCCAGCTTCCCGATCAGCAGCGAGAAGCGATCGAGCTCGCCTACTACGGCGGCTTCACGCAGGCGCAGCTGGCGGAGAGGCTCGGGCAGCCGCTCGGTACGATCAAAAGCAGGGTGTTCAACGGGCTCGGACGGCTTCGCGAGCTTCTCGCAGAAGGAACCGCCGAAGAGGACAGATGGGACACGAAGACTTCCACGAGCTGACAGCGGCGTACGCGCTCCATGCCCTCGACGAGCAGGACGAGCTCGCCTACGAGGAGCACCTCCGCACCTGTCCGCGGTGCCGGGAAGACCTGGCTGCGGTCAAGGACACCGCCGGTCTCCTCGCGTACGGAACCGCAGCTCAGGCCCCTCCTCCGGCCCTGCGCGAGCGAATCCTGAAGCAGGCCCGCAGCGAACGCGCCGACGTGATCCCAATTCGCCGGCGCTGGGCTCTCCCGGCCGCGGCCTCGATTGCAGCAGTCGCGGCGATGGCTGCGATCGGCCTCGGCATCTGGGCGAGCTCGCTTCGATCCGACCTGAACAGCGAGCAGGAAGCACGGACTAGCGTCGAGCAGGTCGTCAGCGTGCTCTCCGATCCACGATCCGAGCGTGTCCCCGCTTCGGTCGGCAGCGGGACGCTGGTGGTCTCACCCACCGGAGCGGCGGCGCTCATCTTGCCCAACCTGGATCCTGCTCCCAGCGGCAAGACCTACGAGATCTGGGTGGCCGAAGATCGCACCCCGAAACCGGCCGGCCTCTTCCAGTCCGCCGACGATAGGACGCACATCGCGGTGACGCAACCTGTGCCGAAAGGGGCGACCGTCCTGATCACGCTCGAGCCCGCCGGCGGCAGGACGAAGCCCTCCGGGCAGCCGCTCTTTGCTGCCACGGCTGCTTGAACCGCTCCGTCGGGCCGTCCGCCGGGCTACGACTACAATCCGGCCCTTCGTGCTGTTTCGACGAAGCAAGACGGCGAAGCCCCGTCGGCGCAGGATCCGCAAGCTTCGAGCACTCGTCCTGCTGCTCGTAGTCGGCCTCCTGTCGATGGTGGCCTTCACCTACGGGCTCGTCATGGCGATCGCCGGAGAGATCCCAAAGCTCGATCCGGCGAACCAGGCCAGCAACCTGAGCCAGGACGGCTACGTCTACGCGTCCGACGGCAAGACGATCCTCGCAGTCCTGCGCGGCGAGGAAAGCAGGGTGATCGTGACCTCCGACCAGATCGCCCCCGTGGTGAAGCAAGCGATCGTCGCCGTCGAGGACCGCCGCTATTGGGAGCATCGGGGCGTAGACGTGCGCGGGATCGTGCGCGCGGTCTGGTCCGACGTCAGGCACAAGGAGGTCGTACAGGGCGGCTCGACGATCACGCAACAGTTCGTGAAGAACACGGTCACACAGAACGACCGCACGATCAGCCGCAAGCTGAAGGAGGCCGCGCTCGCATGGCAGCTCGAGCGGCGCTGGTCGAAGGACCGGATCTTGACCGCGTATCTGAACACGATCTTCTTTGGGAACGGCGCGTACGGCATCCAGATGGCTGCGCGCGTCTATTTCGACAAACCGGCCCGCGACTTGACGCTCGCCGAGGCGGCGCTCCTCGCAGGGATTCCTGCGAACCCTTCGGCCTACGACCCCGTCACGAGCCCAACTGCGGCGCGGGCACGGCGCGACACCGTGCTCGGGCTCATGCGGACGCAAGGCCTCGTGACGCGTGCGGACTACGAGAAGGCGCTCGAAGCCCCTCTGCCTCGTCCGGAGGACGTGCGGATCCCGGGCGGGCAGCGGCCCGCACAGTACTTCGCGGAGTACGTGAAGCAGCAGCTCATCCCCTACTACGGGTCCGGCAAGGTGTTCGGGGGCGGGCTCCGCGTCCAGACCTCGATCGACCTGGAGCTCCAGAGCCTCGCCCGCGACGCGATCGGGAAGTGGCTTCCCGACCCTAAGGGCCCGGCGGCCGCACTCGTCGCGATCGACCCGCGGGACGGTCGGGTGCTCGCCATGGTCGGCGGCAGCAGCTTTCGCAAGAGCCAGTTCAACCTCGCCGTCCAGGGAGAGCGTCAGTCCGGTTCGTCGTTCAAACCGTTCGTGCTTGCGGCTGCACTCGCGCAGGGCATCTCGCCCGTCACGAGCTACACCTCAAAGCCCACGCTAATCAACCTCGGCGACAAGCTCTGGTCCGTCCACAACTACGAGGGCTCCTATCTCGGGACGATCGACCTGACGAAGGCCACGGTCTTCTCCGACAACTCGGTGTACGCGCAGCTCACCGCTCAGGTTGGCCCGAAGAACGTCGCCCACATGGCCCACGCGCTCGGCATCAACAGCCACCTGAACGACTACTTCGGCATCGGGCTCGGCGTTGAGGCAGTGAACCCGCTCGAGATGGCGCGGGCGTTCTCGACGTTCGCCAACAACGGCGCGCGCGTCGACGGCCATCTCCTCGGGAACGTCCCGCGGGCGGTCCTCTGGGTCGGAGAAGACTGTAAGGCTCGCACCGCCCGCCTCATCGAGGCCCAGTGCAAGCGGATCAGCGACAACACTCCGACTGCGAAGCAGGTTCTCGACCCCAACGAGGCGGCAACGCTGACCTCGATCCTGTCCCAAGTCGTCCACGACGGGACGGGGCGGCGTGCGGCCCTCGTCGACCGGCCGGCCGCCGGGAAGACGGGCACGACCGAGAACTACGGGGACGCCTGGTTCGTCGGGTACACCCCCCAGCTCGCCGTCGCGGTCTGGGTCGGCTATCCCTCCACCCTGCGGCCGATGATGACCGAATTCCAGGGAGATCCCGTCGCGGGAGGAACGTTCCCCGCCCTCATCTGGAAGACGTTCGCCCAGAGCGCCCTCAGGGCGATGAACGAGTCGCCCGAGCTCTTCCCTGCACCCACGTATGAGGCTGCGGCACCGTACGAGGTCGTCTACCGGAACAACCAGTGGCTCCTCGACAACGGCAACTGCCGGGACAGCCACGAGGTCATGTACGTCTCCGGGTTCGCGCCGGAGAAGGAAGCCTCGTGCAAGCTGAACGAGGTCGACGTTCCCCGTGTCGTCGGGGCGTCGCTCGCGGACGCGAAGGCGCGGCTGGCCAGCATGCCGCTCGAGGCACAGGTCGTGACCCGGCCGGCCAAGGCCGGCGAGCGCATTGGCTACGTCGTCGCACAGTTCCCCGCCCGGGGAACGCTCTCTGCCTACGACACCGTGCGCCTCTTGATCCCGCGAGCCCTTCATGGCGTGGTGCCCGACCTCGTCGGGCTGACGATCGAGCAGGCTAGGGTCAAGCTCCGGCGAAACGGGCTGGAGGCGATCGTCGAGGCCTCCGGGGACGGAGAGCCCGGCGTCGTCCTTGGCCAGAGCCCCGGTCCGGGCATCGCGGCTGGGCGCAACACGACGATCAGGCTGGTCGTAGCGCGCGGCTGAGAAAGCGCGAGCCCACCAGCCCATAGCGCCAGGGAAGCTCGACGGCTTGCGAGATGCCGACGCGCGGGCCGCGGACAACTTGTGCAGATGCGGGCGCTTCCCCGAGCGCAAAGGGCCGACGGTCGAGCCGAAGTCCGTCGTGCTCGCCCGTCAAAGCGAGCGCCTGGCAGAGGCGGCCGGGGCCAGAGCAGAGGAGCCGTTCGTCTTCCAGACCGCGCCGCTCGCGCATCGCGTCCAGGCCCCGGGTCGGCTCGAGAGCCCGGACGAGCACCGCGGCAGCAACTCCGTCCTCCTCACAGACGAGGTTCAGGCACCAGTGAACGCCGTAGGAGCGGTAGACGTACGCGCGCCCGGGCGGGCCGAACATGGAGCGGTTACGCGGTGTCTGGCCACGGAAACCGTGGCTAGCCGGGTCCTCGCGGTCGTAGGCTTCCACCTCGACGATCCGGCCGCCGACGCCGTTCACCATGAGCGTCGCGCCGATGAGCTCCGGGGCGACGTCGTGGACCGAGCGTGCGAAGAACTCCAGCTTCACTCGTCGAAGAGCTGCTCGGCGTCGGGCCGCGTCGCGGTCGCCTCGAGCAGTTGGCGCGCACGGCGTCCCAGCTCGTCGAAGTCGACGCCCGCTTCCGACTTGATCGACCGGCGAAGCAGCGGCCCGACCCGGTCGGCGTCGTTCGAGACCCGTTGGGCGAGCGAAAGCGCATCGTCCAGGAGCGGGCTCGCGAGCGCGTCGCGCTGACCCATGTCGGCCAGGATCGTCCGCTCGGTTCGCGAGGCGATGACCGGCTCCCGAATCCCCTCCACCCAGACCAGCGTGCGCCGGCCACCGCCGCGATCCTCGCCGACGATCGGCTCCAGTCCGTAGATCCGGTCAGCACGGACGAATTTTCCGAATCCGAGAAAGACCATCTTCGGCTGCCCATCGGCCATAACGGGATTATCCACGCCGCCCGCCCGGCGCGGAAGCAACCTGAGCTGCGAGCGTTGCAGCCACGAGCGCGAGCAGCACCGGAATCCCGAGCGCGGCTCGCAGGCCAACCAGGCTGGTGACGAACCCGATCAGCGCAGGGCCGAGAATCGAGCCCAGGTAGCTGATCGTCACCACGGCCGCGAGCGCACTTCGACCCGAGCGGGCGCGCATGTTCCCAGCGGCGCTGAACACGGTCGGAACGACCGGCGCGAGCCCCGCCCCGAGGAGCGAGAACCCCGCGATCGCCACCCCTGTCTCGGGCACCGCGAGACCGAGGGCCAGCCCGGCGGCCGCGAGCGTTGCGCCCCACCTGACGACGGGGACCGGCCCCAGCCGGGCCGCAATCCGGTCGACGAGGAAGCGGGAGGCCGTGATTCCGACCGAGAAGGCAACGAAGGCAAGGGCCGCTGCCCCTCGGCTCGCGTCCAGGCTCTCGTCGACGTAGACGGCGCTCCAGTCGATCGCGGCTCCCTCGCCCAGGAACGAGCAGAAGCCGATGATCCCGAGGAGCAGCACGGGCCTTGCAAGCAGGTAGCCGCGTGTTCGAGCAGCGAGGACTCGCTCCTGCGGGACGTCGGCGGCGGCGGCGGCGAGGTGTCCGAGCGCCGGTACGCTCACGAGCGCGATCGCGAGCGCCGCCACCCCGAAGTGCAGGCGCAATGAGACGTCCAGCGCCGCCGCAGCGGCCGCTCCACCCGAGGCGACGAGCATGCCTGCGCTCCAGGTGCCGTGAATGCTCGACATGATCGGGCGCCCGTAGCTGCGCTCCACGACCACCGCGTTCGAGTTCATCGCGACATCGAGGATCCCGCTGAGCGCACCCACCCCGAAGAGTGCGGCGGCGAGCGAAGGGAGGCTCTGCGCGAACGCGGGGCCGAGCAGCGACACGCCCAGGAGCGGCATTCCGCCTCGGAGAACCCCTCGCGTTCCGAGCCGGTCGAGCAAAAGGGACACGATTCTCGTCCCGACAAAGAGCCCGACCGCGAAGACCGCGAGGACGACGCCGAGCTCCCCGTCCGTGATCCCTGCCTGCTCCTTGACGGCCGGAAGCCGTGGCCCGAGCGTTCCCGCTACGGCGGCATGAAGAGCGAAGGCACCGACGACGCTCGCCCGCGCCCTTCGCATGCTGCGTGCCTCAGGCGAGAGCGCGAACGAGCGAGTCGGCGACCCGCTCCTGGTCCTCGCCGGCGAGAGCGGTGAAGAACGGGAGCGCCAGCGACCGAGCGCTCGCGGCCTCCGAGACGGGAAACGTCCCCTCCCGGTACCCGAAGCGCTCGCGGTAGTACGGCTGCAGGTGAATGGACGGCAGATAGGGCTTCGCCGCCACTCCTTGCTCCGCCAGCCGGGCGATCACCCCGTCGCGGTCGATGCTCTTGTCCAGGAGGACGACGTAGACGAACCAGGAGCGCCGGTGGTGGGCGTCGTCCGCGATCAGGGTCTCAACTCCTTCGATAGGCGCAAGGAGGGCCTCGTAGCGGGCCGCGACCTCGGCGCGAAGCTCGAGAATCCGCTCGAGCTTCTCGAGCTGGGCGATCCCCACCGCGGCCGAAAGCTCGTCGAGGCGGTAGTTGTAACCGAGCCGCGCATGCGTGAGCCACTCGCCCGAGTCGCTCCGACCCTGGTTCGCAAGGCTTTTGACGAGGTTCCACTCCTCCTCGCTCTGGACGGCGACAGCGCCCCCCTCCCCCGTCGTGATCTGCTTGTTCGGATAGAAGGCGAAGACGGCTGGGTGCCCGGACGAGCCGACGGGGTGGCCGCGGTACTCGGCACCCAGTGCCTCGCATGCGTCTTCGAGAATTGCGAGCCCGTGCCGCTCGGCGATCTGCTCGATGGCCTCGAGCTCGGCCGGATATCCGAAGATGTGCACCGGGAGGATCGCCTTCGTCCGCGGCGTGATCGCCGCCTCGACGGAGGTAGGGTCGAGGTTCAGAGTCTCCGGATCGATGTCCGCGAAGACGGGGTGGGCGCCCTCGAAGAGCACACAGTTGGCAGAGCTCACGAACGAGAACGGCGTCGTCACGACCTCGTCAGCCGGCCCGATTCCAGCGAGGCGTACGCAGAGATGGAGGCCCGCGGTGCCGCTAGAGACGGCGGCCACGTGCGGCGCGCCCACCCGCTCGGCGAGGAGCGCTTCGAAGCGGTCGGTCATCGGCCCGAGCCCGAGCCGACCAGACCGAAGCACCTCGAGCACGAGCTCCTCCTCCCGCTCCCCGAGGAAGGGTGCCGAGAGGCCGATCTCGCCCGTCTCGGCCCGCTGGCCGGTTGTCACGAGCCCGCGACCGGACTCTTCTCGACGTACTCGAGCCACTGCGACCAGCGCTCGCTTTTCCCGCGCACCGTGTCGAGGTAGGCGCTCTGGATCTCCTTCGTGACCGGACCGGGGTCCCCGACCTCCTGGTCGTCGACCGAGCGGATCGGTGTGACTTCAGCCGCCGTGCCCGTCATGAAGATCTCGTCCGCGAGGTAGAGATCCGAGCGGATCAGGTTCGTCTCGTTCACCGTGTAGCCGAGGTCCTGCGCGATCTGGATCACAGTGTCTCGCGTGATGCCCGGCAGGATCGAGGAGGAGAGATCGGGAGTCCCGATCGCGCCGTCCTTCACCACGAAGATGTTCTCGCCCGACCCGTCCGCGACGTAGCCCTCGTCCGTCAGGAGAATTGCTTCCTGGTAGCCGGCCCTCGTGGCTTCGCCTACGGCCAGCATGGAGTTCAGGTAGATCCCGGTGGCCTTCGAGGCGTGCGGGATCGTGTTCGGACCGACCCGCCTCCACGAGGAGACCTTGGCGCGAATCCCGCGGTCGAGCGCATCCTCGCCGAGGTACGTGCCCCAGGGCCAGCTCATGATCACGACGTCGATCGGGTTCGAGCCTGGACCGACTCCGAGCTCCCCGTAGCCGTAGAAGGCGATCGGGCGAATGTACGCCTCGGGCAGCCCGTTCGCGGCGAGCAGGTCGAGCGTCGCGATCCGCAGCTCTTCCGGCGTGTACGGAAGCTCCATGTACATGAGCTGCGCCGACTTGTGGAGCCGCTGGAGGTGATCGGCGAGCCGGAAGACTGCCGAGCCCTTCGGCGTCTCGTAGGCGCGAATTCCCTCGAAGACACCCGAGCCGTAGTGGAGCCCATGGGAGCCGACGTGGATCTTGGCGTCGGCCCAGTCGACGAGCTCGCCGTTCATCCAGATTTTTTCGGTCTCGCGCACGGCGAGGACTAGATTACTGGACGGGTCGCTCTTCCTCGGAGAGGTCGGCCTCGCGGCCCTTCGTCAGCCGGATCAGATCCGGAGCCGCGATCGCGGCCATGTGGCGAGACGAGCCTGCGCCGACCCAGACGACCGGATGGGTCACGAGACGCCGGTCTATCAGCACGAGGTCGATGCCCGCAAGCGGGAACGGCGCCACACCGCCCGCCCGGAAGCCCGTGGCCCGCTCCACCTCATCCGGGCCTGCAACCTTGGCGCGCTCGCCACCGGCCGCCCGGGCGACCTTCGCGCGGTCGGCCCTGCGGTCGCCGGGCAGGAGAGCGACGAGCGGACGGCCGTCACAGGTGAAGACCAGGGTCTTGACGATCTGTCCCAGCTCACAGCCAACAGCTTTCGCCGCCGCCTCTGCCGTCGGCGTGCCCTCGGGGAACTCCTGGACACTCGCCTCGACCTTGGCGTCGGACAGGAACTGGACGACTCGCTCCACAGGCGCGGGCCAGGGGCTCATTCTGGCAGGCGGATGAAGCGGGCACCGACAAACCCCGGCTCTGATCGAAGCCGATCCAGAAGCTCATCCGAGACCGGGCTGTCGACGGAGAGGGCCATGAGGGCGCGTGCTTCCAGGCGATTCCGGGAGACGGCCATGTTCGCGATGTTGATGCCGGCCTCACCGACGATCCGGCCAAGCGCACCGATCATGCCCGGCCGGTCGTCGTTCTCCGCGAAGAGCATGAGCCGGTCGAGCTCGACCTCGAGGTCGTAGCCGCGCGCAGCCACAAGTCGAGGAAGTTGCCCGCGCCCGGAGACGGTTCCCGCGACCGCGTGCCGCTCCCCGGCTGCAAAAGCGGTGACTGCGATCAGGCTCGTGAAGTCCTGGGACGCGGTGGATGACTCCTCGCGCACCTCCACCCCCCGCTCCCGGGCGACCAGCGGCGCATTCACGTAGTTGACCGGCTGGTCGACTCGGTCCTGGAAGATGCCGTTCAGGGCCGCGACCGTGAGGAGCCGCGTGTCTCGCTCGGCCAGCTGGCCGAAGTACTGGAAATCGAGGCGGGTCGGGTTCCCGCCCGCCAACTCCACGGCAAGCGCACCGAGTTTCGCCGCAAGCGGCAGGTACGGCCCCAGCTGCTCCATGTCCTCGGCTGCGACCGCGGGCATGTTGACGGCGTTGGTAACGAGCTGGCCTTCGAGCGCCGCTGCGACCTGCTCGGCGACGATGATCCCCGCCCGGTCCTGCGCCTCCTGGGTCGACGCGCCCAGGTGAGGCGTCACGATCACGTTGTCGAGCTCGAGCAGCGGGCCGGAGTACGGCTCCTCCGAGAAGACGTCGAGTGCTGCACCTGCGACCTTCCCCGATTGGAGCGCCTCTGCCAGCGCGTCCTCGTCGACGAGCTCCCCACGCGCCGCGTTCACGATCCGGATGCCGTCCCGGGCTCCGTCGAGCCGGGTACGGTCGATGAGACCGCGCGTCTCCTCGGTCAGCGAGAGGTGGAGCGTCACGAAGTCCGATTCGGCCAGGAGCTCTTCGAGGCTCTCGACCATCGTCGCGCCGAAGTCCCGGAACCGCTCCGGAGCCACATAGGGGTCGTAGGCTAGGACGTCCATTTCGAACGCGCGGGCCCGGCGCGCGACCTGTTGCCCGATGCGGCCGAAACCGACCACCCCCAGGGTCTTGTCCGCCAGCTCGAGCCCGGCGAAGCGCGCCCGCTCCCAGCGGCCTTCCTTCAGGGCCGCGTGCGCTTGGGGGATGTTCCGGGACAGCGCCAGGAGGAGCCCGAACGTGTGCTCGGCTGCCGACACGATGGTCGACTGGGGCGCGTTCGCGACAACGATCCCGCGGCGCGAGGCCGCCTCCACGTCGACGTTGTCGACCCCCACCCCCGCGCGGCCGATCACCTTCAACCGCTCGGCCCGATCGATCAGCTCCGCGGAGACGTCCGTGGCGCTTCGAACGATGATCGCGTCGTAGTCCGCGATCTTCTCCTCGAGCGGCGACTCGAAGTCGACGTCGACCTCGAAGCGCCGGCGGAGGAAGTCGATGCCCGCGTCGGCAATGCGCTCGCGGACGAGGATCTTCACACTCGGACGCCCTCGAAGGCCTCGAGCGCGGCCGTCACGGCCAAACCCCGCTCGATGTCGGCGCCTGCCTCGGTGAGGACGAGCTCGAGCGCCGCAAGCTGCGTGGTCACGTCGAAGACGTCGACGTAGCCGACGTGCCCGATCCGGACGATCTTCCCGGTCAGCTCCTTGCGGCCGCCCTCCATCGTGATCCCGAAGCGCGTGAAGAGGTCGGCGATGACCTCGCCCGCGTCGATCTCGGCGGGCATGCGGACGGCCGTCACCACCGCCGAGGTGTCGTCGTCCGGGGAGAAGAGCTCGAGGCCGAGCGCCTTCACGCCCGCACGGGCGGCCCGGCCCAGGCGAACGTGGCGGTCAAAGACCGTCTCGAGCCCTTCCTCGAGCAGGAGCGACACGGCGACGTCGAGACCGAGCACGGCCGGGATCGCCGGCGTGAACGGGTTGACCGGCGGGTCCTCGTGCTGCGACTCGAGGGTTGGCGCCCAGTCGAAGTAGAACCGCGGCGACGTCGCCTGGGTCGAGGCCTCGAGTGCAGCCGGGGAAATCGAGGCAAGAGCCAGCCCGGGCGGGGTCATGAGCGCCTTCTGCGAGCCTGAGACGACGACGTCGAGGCCCCACGCATCGGTCTCACAGGGAACCGCGCCGAGGCTCGAGATCGCATCGACCACGACCAGCGCGCCGGAAGGCCCGATCCGGGCCGCCGTCTCCTGCAGATCGATGACGACGCCGGTCGACGTCTCCGAGTGGGTCAGGAAGACCGCGTGCGCGCCACCGATCTCCGTGAGCTTGCCGGCGACGTCGTCTGGGCTCGGGACCTCGCCCCATGGATAGCGGAGCTCCTGCACGTCACAGCCGTACGCCGCCGTGATCGAGAGCCACCGTTCCCCGAAGTTCCCGGCCGAGACGACGAGAATGCGATCGCCGGGCGAGCAGGTGTTGGAAACCGCGGAATCCATTCCCCCCGTGCCCGAAGCCGTGAAGAGGAGGACGTCGTTGGCGGTCCTGTAGATCTCCTGGAGGGACGCCAGGAGCTTCTCGAACATGGCACGGAAGCCCGGGGTTCGGTGATGGACGATCGGAAGGGACATCGCCGCGAGCACGGCCGGCGGCACCGGAGTCGGCCCTGGCGTCATCAGGTAGCGCTTCTGGGGCATCCGGGACGTGAGGTTAGCCCATGCGTACGATCTGGACGTGGAAGCCCTATTGGCGTTCGGCGCCGCGCTGCTTGCGCTGCGGCTCGGCGGCGACCTCGTCGGCCGCTACCGCGCAACCCACCGCCCAGAGCTCGCGGCCTGGGCAGCCTCGCTCATCGCTTACTCGATCGCGTCCGGCGCACTCGCCGCGGGCGCGGCAGGCGGCTGGGGCGAGGCCGTCTTCCGCGCCTACTACCTCTTCGGCGGCCTTCTGACGGCTGCGCTGCTCGGAGCCGGCTCGCTCCTCCTGATCGGTCGCCGCTGGGCGGCTCCGCTCGCCCTCCTGTACGTAGGTCTCGCCGTCGGGGTTGCACTGGCAGCACCGCTGACCGCTGGCGTGGGCGGCACGACGATCCCGGACGCGCAGGAACACCTGGAGTTCTTCCCCGCCCGGCTCCTGGCGGTGGTCGGAAACTCGCTCGGGACGCTGGCGGCGGCCGGGATAGCCCTCTGGACGATCAGGCGGCGGCCAGTCGGAAACGGCTTCATCCTGGCGGGAATCGTTGTCGCAGCCGTCGGGAGCACGGTCGCGGGGCTCGGGGAGGCCCAGAGCGCCGCGTTCATCGCCGTTGCGGCCGTACTCCTCTACGCCGGCTTCGTGACCGGCAGCGGCTATCCGATGCCGCTGAAGAAGCTCTCGAAGAGCTTTTCGAGGGGCTCGTACTCGGCCGGCCGCTCGTAGGAGACGTCCTTACCGAAGTCGGAGAGCCTGACCGCGATGTGCACGTCGACCGAGTCGAGCGAGTCAGATTGCCCGAGCCGGTCGAGATCGCCTGCCCCGATGTCGACGTCCATCGAGTAGCTCCTCGGCAGGTGGTCGTCGCGACCGGCCGTGAACCGGAAGTGCACGAGCTCTGCGAGTGACTCGAATTTCGCGCGCTCGCTCGGCGCCATCGCATCGCCGCCGTACTCGTCCGCGAGCGCGAGGATCCCGTCGACATTCAGCGCACCGCGAAACTCCCAGGTTGGGACGCCGTCAAGGACGGGCCCGGCCAGGACGGTTCCGGTGAAGATGTCGTCGAAACGCTCGCGAAGGCCCTCGGGCGTTCCGAAGTCCTGCTCGATGCGGTCGCGCTCCTTCTCGCTCTGCCCCGGAAGTTTGAGATCGCGGTCGCCGTACCAGCGGTTCAGGAAGCGGATGAAGAGCTCCTGTCGGTTCGCCAAAACGGCCGCGGCGAAGGACTGCCCGGCGAAGTCCAGCTTCGCGTCCATCGCCAACTCGTCGGAGCTCGCGTCGCCCTGCAGCTGGAGCCTCACCGGCGCATCGCCTGTCATCGCCGCCGCGGGACCGCTCGCCTTCAGGGTCATGTCGACCACGAAGTGGGCGCTGCCGGCCTCTTGAACGGCCGCGAAGGCATCGGCCGCGAGATCCGCGCCGCTCGGCGCATCCGCCGAAGCAGGCTCGGCCGACGCAGAGTCGGAGGAGGTTGCGCCGCCGCAGCCTGCGACGAGCGCGACCGTCAGGATGCAGAGAGCGAGGAAGAGACCGAGGCGGCGCACGCTTCCACTATCGGCTCTCCGTCGGCGGACCTGAGCGAATTCCCCCGGCGTTCGAAGCTTCGCGACCGCATCTCGCCTCTGCTATCGCATGACGGTGAGCGCGGCTACCCTCTCTCGGTGGCTTCCGAGCGGGAAGAGCAGCTGACGCAGGCCCAGCGGGAACAGCTCGAGCGGGAGCTCGCCGAGCTGGAGGGGCCCAGACGTGAGGAGATGGTGCAGGCGATCAAGGTTGCGCGAAGCTTTGGCGACCTCTCGGAGAACTTCGAGTACCACGCTGCCAAGAACGAGCAGGGACTCCTGGAGCGCAGGATCACGATCATGCGCGCACGGCTCCAGAACTCGGTCACGGTCGACGAGCCCACGCGGGCGAGCGAGGACACGGTCTCGGTGGGCTCCAAGGTGCAGATCGAGAACGAGCAGGGCGAGAAGATCGATCTCGAGATCTCGAGCGTGGGCGGCGTCTCCCCCGACTCGCCGCTCGGCGACGCTTTGCTGGGCGGGAAGGTCGGCGACAGGGTGAAGGTCAAGGCGCCGGGTGGCGACTGGCAGGCGCACATCGTGGCGGTCGGACGCTAGACCTCGCGGCGGTCGTTCGCGCTTAAACGCCTGCGGCTTCGCGCTCGCGCTTCTTGCCCGACGTGAGCCGGGCGCGCCTCGACGCCGACAGCTCGACCTTCCGGAGGCGGATGCTCTCCGGCGTGACCTCGACGGCCTCGTCCGCACGGATGAATTCGAGCGCCTGCTCGAGCGATAGCGGCCTGGGCGGGATGAGCCGAACGAGCTCGTCCGCGGTCGAGGAGCGCATGTTCGTCAGCTTCTTCTCCTTTGTGGCGTTGACGTCGAGGTCCTCACCGCGCGAGTTCTCGCCGACGACCATGCCCTCGTAGACCTCGGCCCGCGGCGCGACGAAAAGCGAGCCTCGCTCCTGGAGGCCGGCGATCGCGAAGGCGGTGACGAGGCCGCGGCGGTCGGCGACGAGGCTGCCGGTCGGGCGCGTGCCAATCTCGCCGTGCCAGGGCTCCCAGGTCTCGAAGACGTGATGCATGATCCCCGTCCCGCGCGTCTCGGTCAGGAACTCGGTGCGGAAGCCGATCAGGCCGCGTGCCGCGACCAGATATTCCATGCGCGCCCAGCCGGTGCCGTGGTTGACCATGTGCTGCAGCCGTCCCTTGCGAAGGGCCAGGAGCTGCGTGACGACGCCGATGTACTCCTCCGGCACGTCGATTGCGACCCGCTCGACAGGCTCGTGCCGGCCGCCGTCGATCTCCTTCGTCAGCACCTCGGGCTTGCCGACGGTCAGCTCGAAGCCTTCGCGGCGCATGATCTCAACGAGGACCGCGAGCGCCAGCTCGCCTCGGCCCTGCACCTCCCAGGTATCCGCGCGTGCAGTCGGATTGACCCGGAGCGAGACGTTGCCGACGAGCTCCTGGTCGAGGCGCTTTTGCAGGAGGTTCGCAGTCAGCTTGTCGCCCTCGCGGCCGGCGAGCGGGGACGTGTTGATCCCGAGCGTGATCGAGAGTGAAGGCTCGTCGACCGCGGTGACGGGCAGCGGCCTGGGGTCGTCCGGGTCGGCAATCGTCTCGCCGATTGTGACCTCTGCAAGGCCTGCGAGCGCAACGATCTCCCCCGGTCCAGCTTTCTCGGCCGGAACGCGATCGAGCGCCTCCGTGACGAAGAGCTCGGTGATGCGGTGGTTCTGGATCGTCCCGTCCGCCCGGCACCAGGCGACCTGCTCCCCGCGGCGAAGGGTTCCGTGCAGGACGCGGCAAAGCGCAAGACGGCCGACATAAGGCGAGGCGTCCAGGTTCGTGACGAGCGCCTGGAGCGGATGGTCGGGATCGTAGGAGGGCGGCGGTACGGTCCCGAGGAGCGCGTCGAAGAGCGGTCCGAGATTCGGCTCCAACGCATCGGGCGAGAGTCCCGCGTGCCCGGCCTTCGCGTTGCAGTAGACGATCGGAAACTCGATCTGAGACTCCGCTGCGTCGAGGTCCAGGAAGAGCTCATAGACCTCGTCCACGACCTCTTGCGGGCGAGCGTCCGACCGATCGACCTTGTTGACGACGAGGACGACCGGGAGTCGCGCCTCGAGCGCCTTCCGGAGCACGAAGCGCGTCTGCGGCAGCGGCCCTTCGCTCGCATCGACGAGCAGGAGGACGCCGTCGACCATGGTCAGACCGCGCTCCACCTCGCCGCCGAAGTCGGCATGGCCGGGTGTGTCGATGATGTTCACCTTCGTGTCGCCGATCGTCACGGCGGTGTTCTTGGCCAGGATCGTGATGCCCTTCTCGCGCTCGAGATCGGTCGAGTCCATGACCCGCTCGGCCACGTCCTGGTTTGCCCGGAACGAGCCGGATTGCCAGAGCATCGCGTCGACGAGCGTCGTCTTGCCGTGGTCGACGTGCGCCACGATGGCGACGTTGCGGAGGTCGTCCCGGTGTGCGGGAAAGGCCGAGCGCGGCATTCCCGCCCCTAGATCTTGCGGCGAGGCCGGGAGGGGCCCCATTTCGAGCCGCGGCGGCGCGAGGTGTAGACGCGCCTCGGCGGCGCGACCTTCATCCCCGTCCTGACGAACTGCTCGGTGTGGCCGACCATGCGGGCGACCTGGCTCACGTCCGCCTGCTGCTCCGGGAGGACGAGCGTGACCCCGATGCCGTCACGGCCGGCGCGGCCCGTCCGGCCGACACGGTGGACATACGCCGTGTGCTCTTCCGGCGGGTCGTAGTTGATGACGTGGCTGACCTCGTCGAGGTCGAGGCCGCGTGCTGCGACATCCGTCGCGATCAGGGTCGACGCCTTGCCGGTCTCGAAGCTCTTGAGCGCCCGCTCGCGCTGGCCCTGCGTCTTGTCGCCGTGCATCGCGACCGCGCTCACGTTGTGTGCCTTCAGCTTCTGGACGAGCCGGTCGGCGCCGCGCTTGGTGCGGACGAAGACGAGTGCGAGCCCGCGCTCCTCCTCGAGGAGCTTGGCGAGCGTCTGCACCTTCGTGTCCGACGTGACCGAGATGAAGCGGTGCGTGACCTCGCCCTTGTTCCCCACAGTGGCGAACTCCGCCTCGAAGCGGGCCGCGTCGTTGGTATACATCCGCGCCAGCTCGCCGACCTTGCCGTCGAGCGTCGCGGAGAAGAACATTGTCTGCCGTTTCCGTGGAAGCCTGGCGACGATCCGGTCGACCTGCGGCTGGAAGCCCATGTCGAGCATGCGGTCGGCCTCGTCCAGGACGAGGATCCGAACACCCTCGAGAGACACCGCGCGCCTCTCGAGCAGGTCGTTCAGCCGCCCGGGCGTGGCCACGAGGACGTGCGCCGACTGTGCGCGCTTGGACTGCGCATGCAGCGGAACGCCACCGTAGACGGCCGCCACCTTCAGGTTCTTCGAGCGGGCGATCACCTCGATGTCCTCGGTGACCTGCGAGCAAAGCTCACGCGTCGGGACGAGAACGAGGGCGGCCGGGCGCTTGGCGTCGGCCTCGAGTCGCTCGACGATCGGGATTCCGAAGGCGAGCGTCTTGCCCGAGCCGGTCGGCGACTTCGCGAGGACGTCGCGCCCAGCCAGCAGATCCGGGAGCACGAGCGCCTGGATCGGGAAAGGTGCGTAGATATCGCGCTCCGCGAGCGCTTGAGCCGTGCGCGCAGACACGCCAAGCTCGTGAAAAGACTCTTGCATTTCTGATTCAACTCCTCTTGTTACGGGGTCGAGATCCGATCTACCCCGAACCGAGAAGGAACCGAGAAGTCAAACCTCACGAGACGGCAGATGCCATCCGTTCGTCCACCGTAGCAGCACTATGGGCCGCCGGCGTCCCCCGGATGGTTCCGTGCGTCTTATGCGGCTATCGGCACTTTCGCCTGCGTACACGACCCCTAGCGCGAGAGTCGGCGCTCGACCCGGGCGGCTTATCTCATCTGCCGCGCAGTCAGACCGCGGTCGCTCCCCACTCCTCAGGCGGAACGTCCTGGACATGCTGCGCGAACGACCAGCGGTTTCCCTCGGGATCCTCGGCGTCGTACCGGCGATCGCCGTACCCCGGGTCGTTCGGCTCGGAGAGAATCGTGGCGCCCGCTGCCTTCGCGCTCTCGAAATGCGCATCCACGTCGTCCACGTAGACGTACACCTGAGCGCCGGGCCGGCCGCTTCGCTTCGGGCTCTCGTAGCCCGGGCCGGGATGGCCCATCATGATCACCCCGTCATCGAGCCGCATCTCAGCGTGGTTCACGGCGCCCTCCGGGTCGGCGGCCCGCAGCCGCTCTCGGAAGCCGAAGGCGCGGGAGAGGAAGTCGAGCGCGCCGGCCACGTCCTCGTACAAGAGATACGGACTGATCCTGGGCATCCCTCGGGTGGGTTCTGGGCCATGGCGCGCAGGCTAGACCTGCGGGCGGGAACACGCTAGCGTCGAAGCGGTGCCGGTTCTGCCTGACAGCGCGCGCGAGGTGCTCGAATCCGACGCGCTCGCCCACCTGGTGACCGTGAACCCGGATGGGAGCCCACAAGTGACTTGTGTCTGGGTCGGGCTCGAGGGCGACGAGATCGTCTGCGCGCACCTCGGCCGCTTCCAGAAGGTGAAGAACATCGAGCGCGACCCCCGAGTGACGCTCTCGGTCGAGGCGCCGGGCGAGAATGCGATCGGGATGAAGCACTACCTCGTCGTCCACGGGAAGGCCCGGATCACCGAGGGCGGCGCCCCGGAGCTCCTGCAGAAACTCGCGGAGACTTACGTCGGGCCCGGCGTGAAGTTTCCGCCGATGCCCGATCCGCCGCCCGGGGTGGTCACCCGAATCACCCCGGAGCGGGTCGGCGGTATGGGGCCCTGGGCCTCCTGAGCCCTACCGAGCGAGCTTCTCCCGCACCCGCTCGTTCACGACCTTCGCATTCGCCTTGCCCTGCGTCTCCTTCATCACCTGGCCGACGAAGTAGCCGAGCAAGCCGTCCTTGCCGGAAAGGTACTGCTCGACCTGGGGGCCGTTGGCGGCCAGGACTTTCTCGATCACGGGGTCGAGCTCGGACTCGTCGGAGATGGACGTCTCCGCCAGATACGCGTCAGCCTTGAAGCCGGGATCCGCGCTCGCGGACAGAGCCTCCGTGAACGCTGCCCGCGGGATCCCCCCTCTGGCCTCAATCAGTTTGCCCAGTTCCTCGGCATTCACCGCCGCCGGATCGACTCCCGCTCCCACGAGCTGGTTCATGAGCACGTTCGCAACGCCGCGGCGGTCGCCCGGAACCCGCATGTAGAGCTCGTCGCGGCCACTGGTGACCAGTCCTTCGGCCAGATCGAACCCGACCTCGGTCTCGAGCCTGCGGATGCGCACGCTTGGGGCGTCGGGAAGCGCGGCGCGCAGGCGCTCAATCATCTCCTCGGGCGGCTCGACGGCGACCAGGTCGGGTTCCGGAAAGTACCGGTAGTCGTCCGCCTCCTCCTTGGAGCGGAGCGCCGAGACCGAGCCGCTTGCCGGGTCGAAGTGGAGCGTCTCCTGAACGACTTCCTCGCCGGACTCGTAGAGCCCGATCTGTCGTGCCACCTCGGCCTCGATCCCGTCGGCGACGAACTTGAACGAGTTGATGTTCTTGAGCTCGGTCTTCGTCCGGAAGGCCGTCTCACCCACCTCCCGGACAGAGACGTTCGCGTCGCAGCGGAGCGAGCCCTTCTCCATCTCGGCGTCCGAGATTCCAAGCTCGACGACCGTCTGCCGGAGGAGCTGAAGGTAACGGCGCGCCTCCTCGGGCGAGCGGATGTCCGGCTCGGAGACGATCTCGACGAGCGGTGTCCCGCCCCGGTTGTAGTCGACCAACGACTCGGTCGCGCCCGAGATGCGCCCGCCGGCGCCCCCGCGATGCTCGCTCTTGGCCGCGTCCTCCTCGAGGTGGGCGCGGACGATCCCGATCTCGCGATCGCCGTCCGGCCCGGGAACGGTGAAACGCCCACCCGAGCAGAGGGGCACGTCGTACTGGGAGATCTGGTACCCCTTGGGCAGGTCGGGATACCAGTAGTGCTTGCGGTGGAAGAGGGCGCGTGTCGCGATCTCGCATCCGAGGGCGAGGCCGAGTTTCACCGTCGACTCGATCGCCTGGGCGTTTGGGACGGGGAGCGCCCCCGGGTGCGCCAGGCAGACGGGACAGGTACGGGTGTTCTTTGCCTCGCCCCAGACGTTCTCGCAGCGGCAGAACATCTTCGTCCGCGTCTTCAACTGGACATGGATCTCGAGCCCGACTACTGCTTCCCAGTTCATCGCGCGTACTCCTCCAAGGCAGCGTGGTCGCCGGCGAGCACGTGCGCATGGCGGCGAAGCGTCAGGGCGGCCACGGACAGGGTCCGGTCGAGCTCGGCGACGGTGAAGGCCTCGCCGAACATGCGGCGGGCGACGCGAAGCGACGGCTCGAGCTCGTCGAGCGGAAGCCAGTGCGAGGGTGCATAGGCGAAGAGGGGCGGCAGCCTTCCGTCCACCAGGCGGACGAGCCAGACGCAGACCTGGTCGTCGCGCGGCTCGAGCTCGACCCGGACCGCGGTCTCGCGGCCCGTGTAGAGGATCGCCGTGCCGTCGCCGACGACTTCGCGGCGGAAGCCGTACTCCTCTTCGAGGAAGCCGAGCCGCTCGGTGCTCGCGGGGACGAAGGCCGCGCCGGGATCGACGAACGTCTTCATCGCAGGCGCTCCGGCACGTAGTCGAAGTCGAGTGCCCGCTCGAGCGCGTGCCCAGTGCGGAAGAGCGTGTTCTCCGAGAACTGTGGCCCGATCAGCTGGAGGCCAACCGGGAGTCCCTCCGAGAGGCCGCAGGGGACCGAGAGGCCCGGCAGCCCGGCCATGTTCGGAGGAATCGTAAGGACGTCCGAGAGGTACATGGCGAGCGGGTTTTTGGCTTTCTCTCCGATCCGGAAGGCAACCGTCGGCGAGGTTGGGCTGAGCAGGACGTCGAAGTCCTCGAAGGCCGCTTCGAACTCGCGGCCGATCACCGTTCGGACCTTCTGGGCCTGACCGTAGTAGGCCTCGTGGTACCCGGCCGAGAGCGCGTAGGTGCCGAGCATGATGCGCCTCTTGGCCTCGGCGCCGAATCCTTCCCAGCGGGTGTGCTCGTAGAGCTCGGTGAGGCCGCCGTGTTTCACGTCGGCGCGGTAGCCGAAGCGGACGCCGTCGTAGCGGGCCAGGTTCGAACTGGCCTCGGCGGGGGCGACGAGGTAATAGCAGGCGAGCCCGTACTCGACCGACCGCGGGAGGCGGGTCTCCCCCACCTCGGCGCCGAGCTCCTCGGCGAGCTCGATCGCCCGGTCGACGGCGTCCTTGACTCCCGGCTCGATGCCCTCGACATCGTTCAGCTCGCGGGGGATGCCGATCCGCAGGCCCCGGAGATCCTCCTCTACTGGGACCCGGACAGGCTCGGGCAACTCGACGGTGGTCGAGTCGCACGGATCCCGGCCGGCGATGATCTCGTAGAGGCGCGCGTTGTCGCGCACGGTCTTCGTGAGCGGACCGACCTGGTCGAGGCTCGAGGCGAAGGCAACGATCCCGTACCGGGAGACTGTCCCGTACGTGGGGCGCAAGCCGACGAGGCCGCAGAGCGAGGCGGGCTGCTTGATGGACCCGCCGGTGTCCGAGCCGAGCGCCCAGGGCGCGAGCCCGCCCGCGACGGCTGCGGCGGAGCCGCCGGAAGAACCGCCGGGCACCCGCTCGTGGTCCCAGGGATTCCGGGTGGGCCCATAGGCCGAGTTCTCGGTGGACGAGCCCATCGCGAACTCGTCCATGTTGGTCTTGCCCACGATAGGCAGGCCGGCCTCCTTGCAGCGCGAGGCGACGGTCGAGTCGAAGACAGGGATGTAGCCCTCCAGGATCTTCGAGCCGGCAGTGGTCGGGATTCCCTTCGTCGTGATGACGTCCTTGTGTGCAATCGGGACGCCTGCCCCGCTCTCGCCGACGACGTGGAGGAAGGCGTGGAGCTCTCCGTCGCGCTCGTCGATCGCGCCGCAGTAGGCGGCGGAGATCTCCTCGCCGGAGACTTCCTTGCGCTCGAGAAGTCCGGACACGTCCTCCGCGGTCAGCCTCAGGGTGTCGATTAGTGGGGCCACCCCGGACCACCACCCGCTATGAGCGTAGCGCGGAAAGTCACATGCGCGGTGCGCACGATGTGTCGGAAGCGTGTCATCCGACCGCGGGCACGCGGAAGGCACCTTCCGCCGTGTCGGGTGCATTCTTTAGCGCATCTTCGGCCGAGAGCGAGGGGCGAGGCTCGTCGTCGGCCCACACGTTCACGAGATCAAGGGGATGCGATGTTGGTGGGACGTCGGCTAGGTCGAGCTCGGCCACCTTGCCGACCGCGTCCAGGATCGCCTCGAGCTCACCGCGCAGCCGGTCGATCTCCCCCTCCGGAATCTCCAGTCGCGCAAGCCGGGCGACGTGGAGAACTTCTTCTCGTGTGATGGTCATCGAACCTCTAGTTGGTTGGTCGGGAAATTGGCATGTGGTGGTTGTCGATCAACCGTCAGGTTAAAGGTGACGGGCCCCCTTCCGGGGGCCCGTCGAAACGTGGATTCTCTCTCCGTTAAACGAGCTGGACGTTGGCCGCCTGCAGGCCTTTCTGACCCTCTACGACCTCGAACTCGACCTTCTGGCCCTCGGCGAGCGACTTGTAGCCGTCCCCCTGGATCGCAGAAAAGTGAACGAACACGTCCTCTCCGCCCTCGCGGGCGATGAAGCCGTATCCCTTCTCGTTCGAGAACCACTTGACGGTGCCTTCTGCCAAGTCCTTCCTCCTTCAAAAACGAACGACGACCCGGCAGAGAGCCGTCGTAAAGGGCTGAACGCCGTGACAGTCACGGCGCGTCGCAGATTAGCGCCCTGCGAGCGGGTAGGCAAGAGCCTGCGCCTGATAACGCGCAGCGCGAACGGTGTTCCGGAGCAGCATCGCGATCGTCATCGGGCCAACGCCGCCCGGAACGGGCGTCAGGTGCCCGGCCACCTCGGCGACGTCTGGTGCTACGTCGCCGACCACCTTGCCGTCGATGCGGTTGATGCCGACATCGATCACCGTGGCGCCCGGCTTCACCATTTCCGCGGTGACCGTCTCGGGGCGCCCCACGGCCGCGACGACGAGGTCAGCGGCCCGCACCCGCTCGGCAAGGTTCGTCGTCCGGCTGTGCGTGATCGTCACGGTCGCGTGCTCGGCCAGCAGCAGGAGCGAGATCGGCTTTCCGACGATGTTCGAGCGGCCGATCACGACCGCGTCGGCGCCCTGGAGCCCAATCTCGTACTCGCGCAGGAGCTCGAGGATCCCAGCGGGCGTCGCGGGTGGCAGCGTCGGCCGGCCGAGCAGAAGGAAGCCCGCGTTGATCGGGTGGAAACCATCCACGTCCTTGACCGGGTCAATCGACCTGATCACCCGGTCCGCGTCGATCCGGGGCGGCAGCGGCAGCTGAACGAGTATCCCGGTCACGCCCGCGTCCGCGTTCAGCTCCGCAATGAGGCCGAGCAGCTCCTCTTCGGGGATGTCGGCCGGCGGACCGTGGTGGAAGGTCTCGATCCCGGCCTCGATGCACGCCTTTTCCTTGTTGGACACGTAGATCCCCGACGCCGGGTCCTCCCCGACGAGCACGGTCGCGAGCCCGACAGGCCGCTCGAGCTCTGCTACCTCGCGCGCCACGCCCGCGCGTACGCGCGCAGCGAGAGCCCTACCGTCCATGAGAGTCGCCGCCATCGGGTCGCCAAGGCTAACCGAGCGGCCAGAGCCGAGGTCTAGATGGTTGATCGGTAATTGGCGGGCCCGCGGGGACGGGTCAGACCAAGCCAGGATGCGCCATCGCGCGCAGGCAAGGCTACAAGCCTTGGCAAGGGTGAGGGTGCGGCCTGGCGCCGTGTCTGGGCCGCCATCCGCGGGTGTGGTAATTGCCGATCAACCATCAGGCGTCGCGCGAAGCAGTCCGCCAGGCACCCACCACGAGCGGCACGAGCAGCCAGCCGACGAGAACCGCGACGGCTGCCACCACCGACATCGCGATGTCGCCGGAACCGCCGTTGTTAGCCAAGGGGCCCGGCGCGAGCCGGTCGAAGGCAGGGATCGAGAGGAATTCCCGGGCCATTCCGAGCTTCGTGAAGGAAGCAAGGAGATGCACGACTACGAGCTGCCACGCGAGGACGACGCCGATCGTGATGCTGCGCGACCCGACGAGGGACGCGAGGCCGAGCGCCAACGCGAACTGGAGCGTGAACCCGAGCAGAACCCAGAGCCCGGTCTTGACGAGGACAGACGGCGACGGCGGCTCGAGGTTCCCGGCGAGCAGCACGCAGGCGATCGCCGAGCCCGCGAAAGAGAGAGCGGCGAGCGGGAGCACGAGCGCCAGGCCTCCCGGAATCCTGACAAGGAAGAGCTGGATCCGCGACCGGCCCGTGGCAACGAGCTCGCGGAAGACTCCCGCGTTCAGGTCGCCGGCGCCGGCGGTCGCGCCGATCATGATTGCGGCGACGACCCCGAGCGTCAGGAGGACATCGACGCCGCCGGTGAGGTTGTCGACGCCGCCCGCCGGGTCGTACTTGGCCGGATCGGCCGCGTGCAACGCGGCCAGGACTGTGTACGCAACCAGCTGCGGGCCAATCACGAGGGCGATCGACGACCAGAGCAGTCCCCGGCGTTTCCGCAGTTTCAGAATCTCGGCCGTGATCAGCCTCGACCAGGTACGCGACCGCCGGCTTGCCGTGGCGACCTGCCCGGTAGCCGCTGCGCTCATAGGCCGACCTTTGGCCTATGAGCGTGTGGAGGGGGTGTGGGGGAACCGGGAGGTTCCTCGTTGGACTGTAAGAAGGGGGCTCGCGGGGGAAACATGGTTTCCCCCGCGGGAGCGAGCCGGAGGCGAGGGAAGGTCAGGGTGCTACCCCAAGACGGGACGTGATCTCCAGGAACCGCTCCTCGAGCGAAACGCGTGCCGGCTCGAGCCGGTAGACCGCCACCCCGGCCTCGACCAGGCGCCTGTTCAGGTCCGCCGCGACCTTAGACGGGGAGGCGTCGGGGACGAACTCGACGCTCAGGCCCTCCGCGGTCCCGTTCACAGACGCCACCGAGGGATGGGCGGCGGCGAGCTCGCGAGCGCGCGTCTGGTCATCCACCTGGATCAGCAGCGTCTTGCTCTCACCGCCGGCGGCGATCTCCGAGACGGAGCCGCGCCAGACCACCTTTCCGTGGTCGACGATCGCGAGTGCGTCGCAGATCTTCTCCACCTCGTCCAGGAGATGTGAGGACAGCACCACCGTACGGCCCTCGTCCACGAACTCCCGGATCATATTCCTGAACTCCTGGATGCCGGCCGGGTCGAGCCCGTTCGTCGGCTCGTCGAGGATCAGCAGCTCCGGGTCGGCGAGGAGAGCGCGCGCGACGCCCAGACGCTGGCGCATGCCGAGCGAGTACTTGGAAACTCGTTCATTCGCCCGGCCGGTGAGACCCATCCGGGCAAGGGCCCCGTCGATCCGGTCATGCGCCTCGGGCTCTCGGGCCGCGGCGATGATCCGCAGGTTCTCACGGCCGGTCAGGTGCGTGTGGAACCGTGGCTCCTCGACGATCGCGCCGACCCGCGCGAGCGCGGCGGCCCGTTCCGAGGGCAGGGGCTTTCCGAGCAGGCGCATCGACCCCGAGTCCGCTTTCGTCAGCCCGAGCAGGATCCTGATGAGCGTGGTCTTGCCCGCTCCGTTCGGGCCCAGGTACCCGAAGGCAGAGCCTTTCGGGATCTGAAGATCGACGTGGTCGACCGCAACCCGCTGCCCGAACCGCTTGGTGAGACCGGACGTCTCGACGACCCAGTCGCCGGCACCGTTTTCCTGAATCGTTGCGGCCATCCGTTCCAGCGTACGCGTCGCAGGGTTTCCCCTGTTCGAAAAAAACGCTTCACTCGAAGCAGGGACTCGTATCAGGCACAACGAACACCGATATCTGAGCCATGGGACGATGTGAGGGCTATTACAGGCTGGAGAATCGTCGCTGCGACCGTGATGCCGTCCGCGAACTCCGAGCGACAGACGGCGAGCACTACCTCGTGTGCGAATACCACCGGCGGCAGGCCTGGACGGCCGCCGTGGCTCGCTGGCACGGGGAGACGGACCTGCGCGCCACGATGGCGACAGGTCTTCGCTCGGCGAAGCAGCCACGGCGTAGCTTCGTCTGGGGCTAGCAGCGCTTTCTGCACGCTAGGCTCCCCTCCGGGATGGGGGAGGAAGCCCGCTTCATCGTTCGCTTCGGGGACGCGCGTTCCGAAGGCAGAGCGCTCCTCGAGACGGACGAGCTCATCTTCCGGGGCGACTTCCGGATCGCCGTCCCGCTGAAGAACATCACGGAGCTTCACGCGTCGAACGGAGAGCTCCGCATCGAATTCGCAGACGGCGAGGCGACCTTCGAGCTCGGCCCGAAGGCTGAGCGGTGGGCCGAGCGGATCCGAAACCCCAAGTCGCTTCTCGACAAGCTCGGCGTCAAGCCGCAGTCGAGCGTGGCGGTCGTCAATCTGGAGGACGGGGAGTTCCAGACGCTCCTCGAGGAGCGCGTTGAGCAGTACGCGACCGCGCCCCAGCCGGAGTCCGACCTCATCTTCCTGGGCGCGGAGGCGACGGATGACCTCGGCCGGATCGAGTCGCTCGTCCCGTACCTGCGCCCGAATGGGCACATCTGGGTGGTCGCGCCGAAGGGGCGCCAGGACATCCGGGAGGCCGACGTCCTCGGAGCCGGCCGCGCCGCCGGGCTGAAGGACACGAAGGTTGCCCGCTTCTCGGGCACGCACACCGCGCACCGGTTCACGATCCCGCTCGCGCGCCGCTAGCTCAGATCGGCGCCAGGCGCTCGACCTGGGCGCCGTGCGCCACGAGCACCTCACTCACGAGCGCCGGTGGGAAGAGCCCGTGCTCGACCACGCCGGGAGTCCCGGCAAGCCGGGTTGAAAGCTCCAGGGGATCGTCGACCGGACCGACGTAGTCAGCGATCACGCCTCCGTCCGGGCTGAGGGGCGTGTCGCGAAGCTCCACGTGGCCGATGCAACGAAGAGTCGCGTCCAGCCCATAGACCAGCAGCTCGAGTGGGACCGGAGGCGCGATCGCCTCGACGAGCTTGTCCGAGGAGGCGATGACCACGAAGCGGTCGGCGGCGGCCGCGACGATCTTCTCGCGGGTATGGGCGGCGCCGCCTCCCTTTACGACCCAGCAGGCCGGGTCGATTTGATCCGCCCCGTCGATCGCGATGTCGAGCCGGTCGAGGCCTTCGAAGGGCTCGATCCGAAGCCCGAGCTCGAGGCCGGCCGCTTCCGTCTGGGGCGATGTCGCGACGCAGCGGAGATCGAGTGGCCCGCGCGCGAGCGCCTCCAGGAGATATGCGACCGTCGACCCGGTGCCCAGCCCGACCAGCATGCCGTCCTCGACGAGGGCGGCAGAAGCCGCAGCCGCCGCCTGCTTCTCCTGCTCGGTGTCGCGTATCGTCGTCATGATGATTCCGGCGAGTGACTCTACTGTCGTCGCGATCCTGTTCGACATCGACGGCACCCTGATCAACTCCGGAGGCGCCGGCGCCGTCTCGTGGCGAAGGGCATTCGAGGACCTCTACGGGATCCCGGCCGACATCGGGAAGTTCACGGACGCCGGCATGACCGACCCCGAGGTGGCGCGCCTCACCTTCAAGGCGGTGATCGGTCACGAGCCCTCCCCCGAGGAGCTCGCGCGGGTGATGACGAAGCGCCTCGAGCACCTCCCGCGAGCGGTAGCCGAGTCGAAGGGTTACAAGGTGCTCCCGGGTGTGAATGAGCTCCTGCCGCAGCTCCGTGACGCCGGGTATCTGCTCGGCCTGACCACGGGCGGGGTCGAGGAAGCGGCCCGTATGAAGCTCGAGCGCGGCGGCCTCAACGAGTACTTCACGTTCGGCGGGTACGGCTCGGACTCCCCGCACCGCGTCGAGCTGACGAAGAAGGCGGTCGAGCGTGCCGAGACGATCGTAGGCCGGGACCTGGAGCGTGAGGAGGTGCTCGACGTCGGCGACACTCCGCTCGATATCACGGCCGCGCACGCGGCGAACACGGTCGCGGTCGGCGTCGCGACCGGTCACTACTCGAAAGAGGAACTTGCCGAGGCCGGCGCCGACTACGTGCTCGGAACGCTGGAGGAAGGACTCCCGCTGTGAGCCAGATCCTCGACGTCAGCGTCCAGATCCGGGAGGGCATGCCGATCTACGACGGCAATCCAGGTGTCCACCTGTCCCGCGCGCAGTCGATCGAGGAGGGCGCCGACGCGAACGTTAGCCGCCTCGACTTCGGCGTCCACACCGGCACCCACGTCGACGCTCCGCTCCACTTCCTGCCCGACGGAGCCGGCGCCGAGACGCTCCCACTCGACGTGCTCGTCGGTCCCGCGCAAGTCGTCGACGCCACGAGCCTCACTGGGCCGATCGACGCGGCCTCGCTCGAAAGCCTCGACCTGCCCAGCGGTCTCGAGCGCCTCCTCCTGAAGACGCCGAACTCGGAGCTTTGGGCCCGAGACGACTTCACACGCGACTTCATACGGCTGACCGGCGACGGCGCACGCTTCCTGGTCGAGCATGGGGTTCACCTGGTCGGCATCGACTATCTATCCGTGGGAGACCAGGAAGCCCACCGCGAGCTGCTGGGAGCCGGAGTCGTCGCGGTCGAGGGGCTCGACTTCCGCAGGGTCGATCCTGGTGCCTACATGCTCGTCTGCCTGCCGCTTTGGCTCGTCGGCTCCGACGGCGCGCCTGCCCGTGCGATCCTGCTCCGCGATTAAGCGATCAGGATGGCGGCAAGGGCCACGCCGAGGAACATGAGCACGATCGCGGCCCACACACTTGCCCAGAAGCGGATCTCCAGGTTGGAGGGCCGCGGATGATGCGGGAGCCGCCCCCAGACGATCCAGCGCGCGCCGCGTGCGGGCCAGCGCGCTGGGGAGACGAGCAAGGGCAAAGCGCCGCTCAGGACGAACGCCCCGAACATGAGTACTGCGCCGACGCCGAAAATCTCCGCCACCGTCTGAGTGTGTGTGCTTCCGACGAAAAGCGCTAGACCCGGAACTACCCGACCTCGACGAAGACCTTGATCGCATCGTCGTCCTGGGTCAGGTGAAGCAGCATCTCCTCGTAGCTGTCGAGGCCGTCGATCGGCGTCGTCAGGAGCTTCGCGAGCCAGCCCGGATAGAAGGCCTCCGCCCTGACCAGGTCGGTGACGCCCCGGTCAAAGTCGTCCCGGGAAGCGTTCACGGTCCCGACCATGACCTTGTTGCCGAGCACGAAACCCTGGTTGATCTTGTCACTCGGAATCTCAACCTTCCGGTCGCCGCCGGTAACGCTCGCGAGCACCAGGACGCCGTTCTTCGCGCATACTTCTGCGGCCTCGAACGCCAGCGGGCTGAAGCCGGTCGCCTCGAAGATCAGGTCGAACGGCCCATGCTCGGCGCTGGTGTCGGAGAGCGAAGCTTCCTCGGAGCTCACGTAGGCGGCGCCCAGCTCCTCCACGAGCCGGCTGTTCAAGTACGGCGGCTTCCGTTTCGAGAAGCACGTGACATCGACCCCGCGGAGGCGCAACGCCAGCGTACAAAGAAGGCCGATCGTTCCCGATCCGAGCACAGCCGCCCGCCCCGGCTTCCAGATCTTGAGACGCCGCTGGATCTCGTAGGCCTGGTTCAGCCCTTTCTCCGAGACCGAGAGCGGCTCCAGGAGGACGCCCACCTCCCGGAGTGAATCCGGGAGCGGCACGATATAGGTCTCGTCCTCGACGTAACGCTCGGTAAGAAAGCCGTGCAGGAGGTTGATGCCGCGCTCGTAGTAAACGTCGTCGGTCGTCATGTCCTGGAGCCCGATCCGGTCGTAGGGGCTCGAGCCCGGCCTGCGCACGGTCGCGACGACGAGGGTGCCGGGCCGGAGTGAGGCCCTGACGTTTGGACCCGCGTCGAGCACCTCCCCGAAGCTCTCGTGGCCCGTCACGAGGTAGTCGAACCCCTCCGGCGCCGCGCCGTACTCGGCCTCGTTGATCTCCTTGTCCGTCCCGTCGACCCCGACCCGGATCACCTTGACGAGGACGCCGCGCCCGCGGTCCACGTCGTCGAGCGAGGGTTCCGGGACGTCTTCGAGGTGCATCGAGTGGGCCTTGCCTGGATGAACCGCGATTGCCTTCACTCAACCAATTCTTAACCTTGCGGCCCGATTAAGACGGCTCAGCACGAGATAAGTTCCGGACGTGACCCTCCGAGAGCTCGCGAGCCGAAACGACGGCAGCTGTGTCGTCCGCCTGATGTGGGACTCGGCACGCGACCAGACGGTGCTTCGATTCCGGGACGAGGAGAGGGACGAGACCGTCGTCGTAGACGTGCCCAAGGAGGAGGCGCTCACAGCGTTCAACAACCCCCGCGACTACCTCCCCTCCGGGGTCGGCGAAGCCGCTTAAGAGCTTGTAACCGGGGCCTCCGAGGCCCAGACTGACGCCATGGCCGACCCGGTCGCAGCCGTCGAGGGTCCGATCACCGCCAGTTCGAGCCGGCCGGACTACCTCCCGATCGCGGAGCACGGCGTGATCGGCGACCTCCATTCGGTCGCCCTGGTCGGGACCGACGGCACGATCGACTGGTACTGCCCCGGCCGCTTCGACGCGCCCAGTGTCTTTGCGTCCATCCTCGACAAGGATCGCGGAGGCCACTGGCGCATCGCCCCCGCCGTCTCGGGAGGAACGTCGAAGCAGCTGTACTTCCCGGACACAAACGTCCTGATCACGCGCTTCCTGACACCGGAGGGCGTCGTCGAGATGCAGGACTTCATGCCGGTCAGCGAGCGTGGCAGCGAGCACCGCCAACGAGTCATCCGGCGCCTCATGGCCGTTCGCGGCGCGATGAGCCTCCGGCTCGAGCTTGAGCCGCGATTCGACTACGGCCGCGCCGAGCACGAGGCGCACGTCTTCGACGGCGGCGTCGTCTTCCACACTCCGGCGCTCTCGCTCGCCCTCGACTCGGCCGTTGCGCTCGCCCGAACGGAGAGGGGTGTTGAGGCCGAGTTCTCTCTCCGGGAGGGCGAAACCGCCACCTTCACGCTCGAGAGCGTGGACGAGACCTACGAGACCCACGTCCACTCCGAACTGGAGACGCGCGAGCTCTTCGAGCGCACCGTGGAGTACTGGCGCCGGTGGGTGCGCCACTGCCGCTACCAGGGGCGCTGGCGGGAGATGGTCTACCGCTCAGCCCTGACGCTGAAGCTCCTCACCTACCAGCCGACAGGCGCGATCGTCGCCGCGCCGACGACCAGCCTCCCGGAGCAGCTCGGGGGTGTGCGGAACTGGGACTACCGCTACACGTGGATTCGCGACGCAGCTTTCTCGCTCTACGCGCTGCTCAGGCTCGGGTTCACCGAGGAGGCGGAGGCGTTCATGGACTGGCTCGACGCCCGTCTCACGGAACGCATGCAAGGGGAGTCGGGCCCGCTCCAGATCATGTACGGCATCGATGGGCGTTCGGAGCTCCCCGAGGTCATCCTCGACCACCTCGAGGGTTACCGGGGCTCCGGGCCCGTCAGGATCGGGAACGGCGCCGCGGATCAGCTTCAGCTCGACATCTACGGCGAGATGATGGACTCGGTCTACCTCTACAACAAGCACGGAAAGCCGATCTCACACGACGCTTGGATGTCGGTCTGCCGCGTCATCGACTGGGTGCTCGAGAACTGGGACCGGCCCGACGAAGGCATCTGGGAGACGCGCGGAGGCAAGAAGCACTTCACTTTCTCGCGTCTCATGTGCTGGGTCGCCGTCGAGCGCGCGATCCGGGTCGCCCGGCAGCGCGGCCTGCCGGCGGATCTCGTCAAGTGGATGGCGGCCCGTGACGCGATCTACAACCAGATCATGGAGAAAGGCTGGAACGAGGAGCGGGGCGCCTTCATCCAGTCCTACGAGACCGACGTCCTCGACGCGTCGAATCTGCTCATGCCGCTCGTCAAGTTCATCTCCCCGACCGATCCTCGCTGGCTCTCGACGCTCGCCGCGATCACGGAGGAGCTCGTCTCCGACAGCCTCGTCTACCGGTACAACACGAAGGCCTCACCCGACGGTCTCGAGGGCGACGAGGGCACCTTCTCGATCTGCTCCTTCTGGTACGTCGAGGCACTCGCGCGAGCGGGGCGGGTGGACGAGGCGCGGCTCGCATTCGAGAAGATGCTCACGTATGCGAACCACCTTGGTCTATTCGCGGAGGAGATCGGGCCGACAGGGGAGCAGCTGGGGAACTTCCCCCAGGCGTTTACGCACCTCTCCCTGATCAGCGCCGCGGTCAACCTGGACCGACAGCTCGGTTAGATGGTTGACCGACAAGTACCGCACCCTCGGCTGGCGGCCCAGACGCGACGCCAGGCCACACCCTCGCCCTTGTCAAGGCTTCTAGCCTTGCCTGCGGGCGATGGCGCACCCTGGCTTGGTCCGGACCGTCCCCGTGGGCACGCCAATTACCGGCCAACCATCAAGGGCCGTTGAGCGGAGCGATGGGACTATTGAACTATCTGAGCAGTTTCGGACACCGCGACATGGCGGTCGACCTCGGGACCGCCAACACGGTCGTCTACGTCCGGGGTGAAGGCATCGTCCTCTTCGAGCCGTCCGTCGTCGCCATCGACGACACCACGGGAGACGTCCACGCTGTCGGCGCCGAGGCCAAGCGCATGATCGGGCGGACACCCGCGTCGATCCGTGCGATCCGCCCGCTCCGAGACGGCGTCATTGCCGACTTCGAGGTGACCGAGTCGATGCTCCGCCACTTCATCCGCCGGACACACGGGAACCGGTTCCCGTACCCACGCGTGATCATCTGCGTTCCTAGCGGGATCACGGACGTTGAGGAGCGCGCGGTCGAGGAAGCGACCCTTGCGGCCGGAGCTCGACAGGCATGCCTCATCGACGAGCCCATGGCCGCCGCGATCGGCGCGGAGCTGCCGATCGACGAGGCGACCGGGAACCTCGTCGTCGACGTCGGCGGCGGTACAACCGAGGTAGCCGTCATCTCTCTGGGCAGCATCGTCGTCTCCCGGTCGATCCGGGTCGGCGGCTACGAGATGGACGACGCGATCGTGGCGCTTGCGAAGCGTGAGCACAACCTTCTGATCGGGCCGGAGAGCGCCGAGGAGGTCAAACTCGAGATCGGCTCCGCGTGGGACCTCGGCCAGGACGGAACCGCCGAGATCCGGGGCCGGGACATAGCCACAGGCCTCGTGAAGCGCGTCCAGGTCACAGATGCCGAGGTGCGGGGGGCCCTCGAGCGGCCCGTGACGCAAATCGTCGACAGTGTTCGGGACACGCTCGAACGGACGCCGCCCGAGCTCGCGGCTGACATCACCAGCCGCGGCGTTGTCCTTGTGGGCGGCGGCTCGCTTCTGCGCGGACTAGACGAGCTCCTGAGGCAGGAGACGGGGCTGCCAGTCCACCAGGTCGAAGACCCCCTGACCTGCGTCGCGACCGGCGCCGGCAAGAGTCTCGAGGAGTTCGACACGATCGCGCGGGCTTCGAGAGTCCGCCGCACGAACGGCGGGCCCTCAGTTCAGACAGCTCATTTCCGTGTGCGCTGACCGTCTAGCGCAGGGTGTTGTCGGGCTGGACCCGGGCTTTGGCGCGCGATCGGCTGGCCTTAGGATCGTGGCGCAGCCTCACCCTTACCGGCTTCAAGACCAGTTGGTTCGAGAGAACCCGCCGAAACGGGCTCCCCCAAGTCACGCGATCTAAGGCCTCCGGCTTGCAGCGCCCCTGCTCGCGGCCAACCGTCCCCGGGCGGCCGTTCGTCACGGCCGTAAGGAACGCGTAAAGATTTGGCCGTCTGGCGAAAGAAAACGGCGGCGTTTGCATCCTTAACTGATAGCGGGGCCGGATAGCTCCTCAGGGTTGCTCGAGGGGGAGAGCTTTTTTCCCGGGGAAAGGTGGGGTAGTCCGGCCCCGCTCAGCTGCCAGGAAATCCGCGTCTCGACGCTGTCCGCGCGCAGGGGAAACGCCCTGGTTCAGTGACGACCCGGCCTGGAGCTCGATCCGCTCGACCTTGAGCGCGGCGCCCACTCCGGTTCATCGGCGAGGCTGTCGGCCAGGATCGCTTCCGCAGATTCGGGTCGGGGAAGACGTCGATCATCCTGTCGGTTTCGGCGCTCACGAGGCCGATGAAGACGACCATGCGCCCGGAGATCAACGCCAAGCAGGCGCCCACACTCGCCGCAGAGGGGTCGCACCTGCGAGAGAGCACGTTTCCCATTCGGGAAACGAATGAACGTCGTCGTACCTTGCGCCCGAGGACTGCGGGCTCTAACGTGAAGGTTGGGTCCCGGGGGAAGGTTTCCGGGGCCGCATCGTGCCCTGCCGCAGGGCGTCGGTGCGGCCCCGGTTTAAGTGGCCGGGTCTGCCCATCGGGGCAGGACATCGTCGGCCGGCCGGAGCGTCCGGCTGTTCAAGAGCTCCACAAGCGCCCGGGGCCGCAGTCCTAGCTCGCCAACCCTCGAGCATCGCGAGAAGGCCCATGACGGCAGTCGCTTCCTTCGAGCGAGGCTCTCGTGTCGCCGCCCTCGAGCCGTGCCGCGCGATTCACCAGACGGCCGGGCCAACGAATGGAAGAGGGCAGACCAAGAATGAAGGCCGGGGAGGACGGACGAGCCGCGCTCCCCGGCACTAGGCCTAGCTCCGTCGATCGACGGCAGCCTTGAGCTGCCCCTTGTTCATCTTCGAGCGGCCCGCAACCCCGAGACGCTTGGCCTCACGGTAGAGCTGCTCCTTCGTGCGCTCTCTTCGTTGCGCCATGGTCCCTCCTTTCAGACTTGGCGGATCTCGTTTGAGCTACCTACCTGTTTGAGGCGGGCTCAAACACACGAACGGTCCGCCTTCTTCGATCGTCGGCGAGGCACTCG
>JBBQXP010000023.1:0-35511 GCA_038209555.1 Gaiellales bacterium | reverse complement strand
AAGTGCTGGCGGAGCGGGCAGAGCGGCGGCGTCAGATTGAAGGACAGCTTGCGGAGCGGCAGCGGCTGCTGGCGTCGATCAAGGATCAGATCGCGAAGATCAAGGCCCAGGAGGCAGAGCGCCAGCGCCGCCTGCAGGAGCAGGCGCAGCAGTTCGTCGACCAGCAGCAGTCCTCTGGTTCTACAACCTCCACGCCGGCTGCGGACGGAGCGACCGGAAGCTCGCCGCCACCCGCAACGCACGGTGGGGTCGTCGGGATCGCCATGAGCTACCTGGGCGTTCCGTACGTCTGGGGCGGCGCATCTCCGAGCGGTTTCGATTGCTCCGGGTTCGTCATGTACGTCTACGCCCAGGTCGGGATCTCGCTCCCGCACAACGCCGCGATGCAGTACGGCTACGGGAGCCCAGTCTCGCGCGACCAACTCCAGCCAGGTGATCTTGTCTTCTTCGACGGCCTCGGCCACAACGGCCTGTACATCGGCGGGGGGTCGTTCATCCACGCGCCCCACACCGGGGACGTCGTGAAGATCTCGAGCCTCTCGGACTCGTGGTATGCGTCGACGTACGTCGGCGCCCGCCGTCTCTAGAAGCGAGTAGCGCAGCCTTCAGGCCTTTGCGAAGGCCGCTCGGTGCTCCTCGCCCGGGGAACACCACGCCCACTGATTCCTTCTGGAGGGTGGAAGGGAACCCTTCGCTCGTGCAGAATCACGCCGGTCCCCGATACGCTGAGGCTTGCCTATGCGCACGATCTGGAACGGATCCATCAACTTCGGCCTGGTCAACATCCCGATCGGGCTGGCCGTCGCGCAGCAGCGGCAGGACACCTCGTTTCGGACCCTCCATCGCGAGTGCGGAACGCCGATCAAGCAGAAGCGCTACTGCCCCTTCCACGAGCGGGACGTGGAAGCCGACGAGCTCGTCAAGGGCTGGGAGTTCTCAAAGGGGCAGTTCGTCCTCGTCGAGGAGTCTGACCTCGAGGCTGTCGCGGTTCAGCGCTCGCAATCGATCGACATCCTCCGTTTCGTCCCGGTCGAGCAGGTCGACCCGATCTACTTCGACCGCGCCTACTACCTGGCCCCGGCCGCTGCGGCGGCCCAGCGGCGGCCGTACGTCCTCCTCCTCCGCGCGATGCAGGAGGCGAAGGTCGGCGCTGTCGGCAAGTTCGTCCTCTGGGGCAAAGAAAACCTCTGCCTCATCCGCCCGCTCGGAGACTCCCTCGCCCTCGAGACGCTGTACTTCGCCGAGGACATTCGCTCGCGCTCCGAGATCGACGAGGCCGTAGAAGAGACTGACGCGAGCAAGGCCGAGCTCAAGATGGCGCTCGAGCTTGTCGAGAGCCTCGTCGGCGAGTTCGATCCCAACGAGTTCGAGAACGAGCATCGAAACGACCTCAGGCGCATGCTCGAAGCGAAGCTTGCGGGCGAGGAGATCAAGCAGCCCGAGCCGGCGGCTCCCGTCCCGGTGATCGACCTCATGGAGGCGCTGAAGCAATCCGTCGCGCAGGCCCACAAGCAGAAAACGCCCGCAAAGGCGAAGCGGGGCGGACCGTCCCGAAAGCGAGCGGCAGCGCGCTCCTAGTTTGTCGGGCGGGAATTTCTCCCGCCCCGCGGGTCTATCTGGACGCCGGGCCGGCGCTCAACGCCTGGAGCTGAGCCTGGAAGAGCATCTTGTCGATCTTCCCCTGGTAGATCGGCACCGACTCCTGGATGCAGAGGCGAATGACCTCGGTCCGATCGATTCCAAGCTCTTTCGACAGCTCATCGGGCGTGAGGTGGTTGGCCACGAACGCTCCTTTCAGTCGGGTACGAAAAAGCCCGCCGTCATGAGACAGGCGGGCTTGGCGCCGCAAAGACATCGGACGCGAGGGAGCTCAAAGGCGTCTGGCTCCTTGCTTCATGAACGGAAGAATACGTGGCGGTGATGTCGGACGCAACGCTCCTCGAAGGTTTTCGCCCTCTGTTTGCAGAGTTCCGGGGGGCCCACCTGAGGTACTTCGCCGCCGGCGCAGGTCGACCCGTCGTCCTCGTCCACGGTCTAGGGGGCGCAGCCACCAACTGGACGCGCCTGGCGCCGCTCCTGGCGCGCTCGAGGCGAGTCATCGTTCCCGACCTTCCGGGTCACGGCCGCTCGGGTTCGATTGGCCGGCACGGTGATCTCAGCGCCTACGCAGACTGCATCATCGTGATCCTGGGGCGGGAGACAACCGCTCCCGTGGCTCTCGTCGGCCATTCGATGGGCGGCGTCGTCGCGCTCCGGCTCGCCGTCGCCCACCCCGCCCGGGTCTCCGCCCTCGCCCTCGTCGAGTCCGCCGGCATCTCGTCCACCTCTCGGCGGGCGGAGGCGTTCCTCGCGCTCGCCGGCCTCCTGAAGCCCGCCCGCCACGCGGGGCGGCTCCGGCACCACATCGCGCCAAGATCGTCCCTACGGGCCCTCACGTTTGGATACTGGGGCGCGGGTCTGGCGCGCGATCTGACTGCGGAGGCCGTGCTTGGATTCCTCGAAGGCGGGCGTGACGCAACGGACGTCGCAGCGGCCTCGGCGGCTCTCGTCCGCGACGATCCGCGTCTCGACCTCGACCGCGTGACCTGCCCCGCGCTCGTCGTCTGGGGGTCACGCGACCGGATGGTCCCGCTCGAGGACGGCTTCGAGTACGCGCGCCGGCTCAGGGCTCCGATCCGGGTAATCGCGGGGGCGGGCCACCTGTTGATTGGAGAGCGCCCTGAGGAGTGCGCCTCCATCCTGGAGGACTTTCTAGACGGGGTTGGGGAGGTCGACGAACTCCCACTCGAGTGAGAACTCCTGGGCGATCCGCTCGGCCAGGGCGCGAACGCCCAGCGTCTCCGTCGCGTAATGGCCGGCCGCGACGAAGTGGACTCCGGCTTCCTTGGCCGCGTGCTTCGTCGGCTCCGCAGCCTCGCCCGTCAGGAAGCAGTCGTAGCCTCCGGCGACGGCATCGGCGAGATGCCGCGCGGCGCCGCCCGAGCAGATCGCCACGCGCTCGATCGTCTCGGGGCCGTAGGAGAAGACGAGGGGCGGCCGGTTCAACCGCGCACGCACGCGGGTGGCAAACTCGTCCATCGGCTGCGGGCGATCCAGAGGGCCACCGAACCCGATCTCGGCGAAGCGCTCCACCGGGCTCACGCCGAGCTCGTGGGCGAGCAGCACGTTGTTTCCGAGCTCGGCGTGGGCGTCGAGCGCCAGGTGGTAGGCCGCGAGCGTCAAATCGGCGTCGAAAAGTGCGCGCAGGCGCCCCCTCAACTCGAGGCCGACCACGCGTGGGTCACGATCCCAGAAGAGCCCGTGATGAACGAGAACCAGCTGGGCGCCCAGCTCGCTGGCCCGCTCGAAGAGCTCGCGGGAAGCGGACACCGCACAAGCGATTTTCCGTACGTCGGGTGCTCCGACGACCTGGAGGCCCATGGGCCCGTAGTCGGGAAATGCGTCGAGCTCGAGGAGCTCGGCGGCGAATCCCAGGATCTCGTCCCTGTCTGCGATTGCGGTACCCTAGTGCCCGTTCGGGGTGTAGCGCAGCCTGGTAGCGCGCGCCGTTCGGGTCGGCGAGGTCCCCGGTTCGAATCCGGGCACCCCGATGTCCCGAACCGAAATCCGGCGCCCGCTGGGCGTCGTTGATTTCGGTTCGGTCAGGGCGGACGGGCAGCGTCGGTGGGAAGGTCAGTCTCCCGCAGCCTCGCTACGCTCAGCCGATGGCAAGGCGACCGGCTGCAGTCACTCTGAGCACAACGCTGGCGGCGTTGCTCATGCCGGCCGCCGCCTCAGCCCATGGCGACCGCATTCCCAGGTCCGAGCTCGGCTCGGCCTGGAGTGCGCCCCCGGCGGTGCTCGTGGGAGCGGCGATCGCGCTGCTCCTCTTCGGCCAGGCCTTCGTTCGCCTGCGGCGGCGGGGGAGGCACGATCATGCCGGCTGGGATCGAGCCGCCCTCTTCGTGGCGGGAGTGGCCGTTGCGACGCTCGCCCTCGTGTCGCCGCTGGACGCGGCCGGCGAGGAGTACCTCCTCTCGGCGCACATGCTCGAGCACGTCCTGATCGGGGACCTCGCCCCGGCGCTCCTCCTCGTCGCGATCCGGGGGCCGCTCACTTTCTTCCTCTTGCCACAGTGGGTGCTGCGTCCCCTGGCCAAAGTGGCGCCGCTGCGCCGTTTTTTGGGCCAGTTGCTTCGTCCCCGGGTCGCGCTCGCGTACTGGGCGCTCGTCTACGCGTTCTGGCACATCCCGGCGGCCTTTGACCTCACGCTCGAGAACCGGGTCGTCCACGACCTCGAGCACGTCACGTTCGTGCTCGCCGGAATCCTCGTCTGGTCGCAGCTCGTCGATCCTGCGCGGCGGCGGGAGCTGACCGTCGGGGGCCGCCTGACTCTGGCAGCGGTGCTCTTCGCAGCCGGACAGGTTCTCGCCTACGTCCTGATCTTCTCCTTCTCGCCGCTCTACGGGCCCTACGCAGCGCAGGACGAGCGGCTTTTCGGTCTCTCGCCCCTTACGGACCAGCGGCTCGCAGGGCTCGTGATGATGTCCGAGCAGGTCATGACGCTCGGGCTCTGCGCCGCGTTTCTCATCAGGGTGTATGGCAGGCAGCGGGCGGCCAGAGGCAAGCGGGAGGCGCTCTCGCTGGCGCCTCGCCCGTGACGCCGGCAGCATCCTCGTGGAGCTTCGAGCCGCTCTTCCTCGCGCTCGCAGCGCTCGGGGGCATCCTCTACGTGCGAGCGGCCCGGCGTGAGCCTGTGCCCCCGTGGCGCATCGGCCTTTTCGCGGCCGGGCTGACCCTCGTCGCAGGAGCGCTCAACTCGCCGCTCGAGACCGTGGCGGCGCACTACCTGCTGCTCGTCCACCTGCTCCAGAACGTGATGATCGCCGATTGGGCGCCGCCGCTCCTCATTCTCGGGCTGACTTCCCGGATGCGCGCTGCGCTCGCCGCCCGCGGCGGGAAGCCATGGGCGCGCGTGACCCGGCCTCGGGTGGCGTTGCCCGTGTGGCTCGTCGGGTGGTACGCGATCCACGTCGCCGGCTTCTACGACTTCGCTCTCGAGAACCCGTGGGCGCTGAACGTCGAACACGCCCTTCTGATCACCATCGGAACGCTCTTCTGGTGGCCCGTCCTAGCGGGCGAGCCACACGACCTTCCGACCCCGCTCACACTGGCGTACCTGGCAGGAGGCTTTGTCGGCTCGGCGTTCCTCGGCCTGGCCCTGACCTTCTCTCCGGGGGTGTTCTACGACTTCTACGCCGAGGCCCCGCGACTCTGGGGCATCTCCGCCATCAAGGACCAGAACCTGGGTGGGATCCTCATGAGCGCGGAGCAGGCGCTCATCTTCCTCACCGCGATCACGTACTTCCTCGTCCGCCTCCTGAAGGAAGAGGAGGCCGCCCACCCCACCCGTTAGGAAAGCTCGCGAGCGTGCACGATCTTCGTGCACTCGTTCTCGACGTAGTCGATGCCGGCCGCAGCGGCGATCCGGCGCGCCTCGGGAGAGACGATTCCGAGCTGGAGCCACAGGCTCCTCGCTCCCGCTGCAACTGCCTCGCGTGCGACGTCGGGGCAGGCCTCCGGGCGGCGGAAGACGTCCACGAGGTCGATCGGCTCTCCGATCTCCGCGAGCGAGCGCACGCAGGGAATGCCCAGGACCTCGTCGCAGCCTCGAGGCCGGACCGGAATACACCTGTAGCCCTGCTCGAGGAGGTAACGCATGACGCCGTGGCTCGGGCGGTCGGGCTTCGGCGACGCGCCTACGACGGCGATCGTGCGCGCATCTGCCAGGATCTCTGCAGGCGTTCGCGACACGGGCGCAGGCTATCCTTCCGCCCATGGCCGACCGCCTCCGTGTTGCCGCGATCCAGCTGAACTCCGGCACGGAGAAGGCCGAGAACATCGAGAAAGCCGAGCGCCTGGTCGCCCGGGCGGCCTCGACGGGAGCCGACCTGGTGCTCCTGCCCGAGAAGTGGAACGCGATCGGCTTCGCCGACACGCTTCGCCGGGCCGCCGAGCCGCTCGAGGATGGCGAGACGGTCGAGGCCATGAGGGACTGGGCCCGAACCCATGGGATCACGATTGTCGGCGGCTCGATCACCGAGCAGCGCGAGGGACGCGAGAAGCTCTCGAACACGAGCGTCGTCATCGATCCCTCCGGCGATGTCGTCGCGGCCTATCGCAAGATCCACATGTTCGACGTGGAGGTCGGAGGCCAGGTCTACCGCGAGTCTGAGGCCGAGGAGCCGGGGGAAGAGACGAACCTGTGCGACGCCGAGGGCTGGCGGGTCGGCCTGACGGTCTGCTACGACCTGCGCTTTCCGGAGCTCTACCGCATCCTCGCGCTCCAGGGAGCCGAGCTGGTGACCGTCCCGGCCGCATTCACGCTCTACACGGGGAAGGACCACTGGGAGCTACTGCTCCGGGCACGGGCTGTCGAGAACCAGTGCTACGTGCTGGCGGCCAACGAGTGGGGCGTCCACGAGGGTGGGAAGCAGTCATACGGCCGCTCGTCGATCGTGGATCCGTGGGGCGTCGTCCTCGCGCAGGCCCCGGACGAGGACTGCGTCATCGCGGCCGAGATCGACAAGACCCGCCTCGAGCAGGTGCGTCACGACCTTCCGTCGCTCGCGAACCGCCAGCCGGCCGCCTACCGCTGGCCTGCGGGGGTTTGACCACGCGGGCGGGGCAAGCCCCGCCCCTACACGCCCTGGTTCGCGGGCCGGACATGCCCGGCCCCTACGACGGCGGGCGGGAGACCGTCCTGCCGGGGAAGGCGTAGGGACGGCTCTTGAGCCGTCCGGATGGAGGCACGTCGTGGCACCCGACGATGTAGGGGCGGGTCATGACCCGCCCGACGGTGTCACGCAGCCTTCGGGCGGTGGGACCAGCGCCCGTGGAGGCATGGGTGTCGAGTTGCGCGCCGTCCTCTTCGACGTCGACTTCACGCTCACGAAACCTGGCCCCCTTCTTGGCCCTGAGGGCTACCGCGCGGTGGGAGAGCGCTACGGGCTCACGCTCGATCCCGCCAAGTACCGTGAGGCGCGAGAAGCTGCCGTCCTGGACCTCGAGCACCATCCGGAGCTCGACCATGACGAGGAGATCTGGGTGCGCTTCACCGAGGACATCGTGCGAGGCATGGGAGGCGAGGGCGACCAGATTCGAACGATCGCGGAGGAGATCACTCAGGGCTGGGAGCACTCGGAGAACTTCGAGCTGTACGAGGACACGCTCCCGGCCCTGGCGGAGCTTCGGAAGCACGGCCTCAGGATCGGCCTCGTCTCGAACACGGGCCGAGACCTCGACCACTTCATCCGCCACTTCGCGCTCGACGTCGACGCCTGGATCTCGTCGGGGACACACGGGAAGGTGAAGCCGAGCCCGAGCATCTTCCGCGTAGCGCTCGAGATGCTCGAGGTCGAGGCGGCAGAGGCGGTCATGGTCGGCGACTCGATTGCGGACGACGTCGAGGGCGCCGAGGCCCTCGGGATGCGCGCTTTCCTCGTCGATCGCGAGGGGCGCTACGCCGATCGGGACGACGCCCTGCCGACGCTGCTCGACCTCCCGGCTGCCCTTGGTCTGTGAGCCTTGTCGCCCGACTCGCCGAAGCCGAACGGGCTACGGACAGGGCGAAAGCCGCGGCCGCATGAGCCCGAACGCCCAGAGCCGCCCGCGATAGACGTAGAAGACGCTCGTCGTACGCACGTTTCCCGGTCGGAGAAACGCGGTGAAGCGGTCGCACGACCGCGAGGCGAGGTCGGGGTAGGCCTTCTTCAGCGCACCACTTGTCGCGCCGAGCTCGAGCCCTTCGTCCGTCCGCCACCCACGTGGGCGCCACACGGTAAAGGCGCGGACGACGCGGCCGCGGCGGAAGACGACCGCGGCGCCCTGCGGCTCGAACGGCTTCAGGTTGAAGTACCAGGTCATCCGCCGGCAGTCGCGGCAGACGCCATGCCGGCTTCCCCAGACGTCGAGGACCTCGCTTTTCGTATCGCCGAGCTGGATGCCGCCCAGGCTCTGACCCGGCACGAAGGCGCCATGTGCAGGCAGAGAGGCCGCCGAGGTGGCCGGGAGAATGAGCGCCGCGATGAGCGCCGCGGCGACTAGCGCGCCGAGAGCGCGGGGGCCCATGAGGCGAGCGGCGAGACGTCTCCGTCGCGCCCGTTCAGGTTCCGGTAGCCGAGCGCGTGCTCGGCCTGCATCATCTTGTGGATCTGCGTGGTGCCCTCGTAGATGATCGGGGCGCGGGCGTTTCTGAAGTAGCGCTCGATGCCGTACTCCGCCGAGTAGCCGTAGGCCCCGTGTACCTGGATTGCGAGGTGTGCAGCCCTGAATGCCGACTCGGTCGCGTGCCATTTGGCCAGGCTGGTCTCGCGGGTATTCCTGACGCCCTGGTTCTTGAGCCAGGCCGCCTGCATGACCAGGAGCTTCGACGTCTCGTAGCCGAGCACCATCTCGGCGATCATGTCCTGGACGAACTGGTACTTGCCGATCGGCTTGCCGAAGGTCTCGCGCTCGCGGGCGTACTCGACGGAGCGCTCGAGACAAGCCCGGATCACGCCACACGCGCCGGCCGCGACCGTGAAGCGGCCCTGGTCGAGCCCGTGCATCGCGATCTCGAATCCCTGCCCCTCCTGGCCCACGAGATTCTCGGCGGGCACCTCGACGTTTTCGAAGAAGAGCTCGCCTGTGGAGCCGGCCCAGATACCTAGCTTGTTCTCGGTCTCCCGCGTCGTGACGCCTGTCCACTCCCGCTCGACGATGAACGCGGAGATGCCCTTGTGCTTTGCTTCGACGTCCGTCTTCGCGAACACGAGCTGGTGATCCGCGACGGTGGCGTAGGAGATCCAGTTCTTCTGGCCGCTGAGAACATATCCGTCCCCCTCGCGGCGCGCAGTCGTTCGCATCGCCGCGACGTCCGAGCCTGCTTCCGGCTCCGTGAGGCCGAAGCAGGCGAGCTTCTCGCCCCGCGCCTGGGGGGCCAGATAGCGCTCCTTCTGCTCCTCGCTCGCGTACTTGAGGAGCGAGAGGGAGTTGAGCCCGACATGAACAGAGATGAGGGTCCTGAAAGCCGCCTCGCCGCGCTCGATCTCCTCGCAGGCGAGCGCCTCGCAAACGTAGTCCATTCCGGCCCCGCCGTACTCCTCTGGAATGACGATTCCGAGGAGTCCGAGCTCGGCCATTCCCTCGATCGCCTCCATGTCGAGGCGATGCTCGATGTCGTTCTCGACTGCGTTCGGCAGGATCTGCTCGTCGACGAAGCGCCTGACGGTCGCCTGCACCTCGCGCTGCTCTGGCGTCAGGTCGAAGTCCACTAGATGGTTGGTCGGTAATCGGGGGATAATTGTCGATCAGCCATCTGGGCCGTAGTGTACGGACGGTGCGGCTGATCGCGCTTCTGCAGGCGTTTGTGGCCTCGATCGGTCCCCCCGCACCGGCTCCTCAGGCTCCGGATCCCTTAGAGGGGCTTACACCGCGCCGGAAGGCTGCCCTCGTGATCGTCTCGGGCTCCCCGCGCCGAAGGGCGTGGGCGAGGTGATCGTCCGGCGCTGGAGCCCCGGCGAGCCGCGACCCCCGAACACGCTCGTCTTCGTCGGCCCGGCGCGCGATTCTGGGCAGTGCCGATCTCGCTCTACACCAACGGGCGCCACGTCGGGCGGGCGATCGCCGCCCTCGTTCCGCTCGCCCGGCGAGGCCGCCTCGGCGAGCACGTGGAACGGGTGCTCCGACTCCGCCGGTCGCCGGGTCTTCCGGCCCAGTGACGCTGCTAAACTCGCCCACTTCATGCGCGCGGAGGCGGGTGTTCGTCCGGTGCGCCGGCCTCGTGCTGCCCCCAGTCGCCGGCGCGGCTTCCGCGCGGTCCAGCCTCGTCGGCGTCTGTTGGCGGGCGCGGGCGTCGTCCTGGCACTCGTCCTGATCGCCGGGGTCGCCTTTTCGGGCTCGGACGCCCGCATCGCGGCGGGTGTCGAGGTGGCCGGAGTCAAGGTCTCCGGCCTCACGCCGGAGCAGGCCGAGAAGAAGCTCTCCGAGCGGGCTGCGCGCCTCGCGGACGTTCCGGTGACGTTCACCGGCGGTGGGCGGAGTTGGCGGATCTCACCGAAGGATCTCGAGCTCTCCGTCGACTGGCCCGCGACGCTCGCCGAGGCCCGTGCGGCAGGAGATTGGCCACTCCCCTTCCGGGGTCTGAAGCGGGTCGCGGTCAGGCTTTTCGGAGCCGAGGTCGAGCCTCGCGCCGACGCGTACGAGGCTGGGCTGAAGTTCGAGCTCGGGCGAATTGCGTCGTCCGTCGACAGGAAGTCCAGGAGCGCGTCGATCGTGCTGAATGGGCTCACCCCGCGCCTGGAGCCGGCACGCGACGGAACGAAAATCGACCTGCAAGCGGCAGAGGCGACTGTCGTCTCGGCCCTGGCGGGCTTCTCCCGAAAGCCGGTTGCCCTCCCCATTCATGTCGACAAGGCTCCTGTGGGAACCGAAGAGCTCCGGCCCGTGCTCGACGACGTGCGCACTGCCGTATCGCGCCGCGTGCGCCTAGGCTGGCACGGCACCACGTGGATGGTCTCTCGGGAGCGGTTGGCGAAGCTGCTCTCCCTACCGCGTGGAGGCACCAAGGAGCTCACCATCGGCGGCCCGTACGCGACGCTTTACTTCAAGCGGCTTTCCCGCGCGTTTGCGGACCCGCCGAAGGATGCGCAGTTCGAGGTGCGGAGCAATCGAAGCGTTCGGGTCGTCCGGGCCCGCAAGGGCCGGGTGCTCGATGCGCCGGCGACGGCGAGCGCGCTTCTCGAGGCGGCACTCTCGTCCGGCAAGCGGTCGGCCGAGCTCGTGATCAAGGAAGGGGAGCCTTCGTTGACGACTAAGGAGGCGAAGGAGCTTGGGATCACCCGGGAGCTCGTCCGCTACAGCACCTTCTACACCGGTACCGCCGACCGGATCACGAATCTGAAGCTCGCGACGACGCTCCTCGACGGCACGCGGATCGCACCCGGTGCGACATTTTCCTTCAACAGGGAGGTCGGTCCCCGTACCGAGGTGCGCGGCTTCCGTTCGGCTCCCGTGATCATCGGCGGCGAGTACGAGGAAGGCGTCGGGGGAGGTGTCTCGCAGGTGGCGACGACAGTCTTCAACGCGGCCTGGGAGGCCGGCTTGAAGATCAAGGAGCGGACCGCCCACGCCCTGTACATCGGCCGCTATCCGCTCGGGCGCGACGCAACCGTGAACTATCCGGAGATCGACCTGAAGTTCGTGAACGACACGAAGCACTGGCTGGTCATGAAGGCCGTGCCGACCGAAACCGGGATTGCGGTCAGCCTGCTGGGCGCGCCGACCGGTCGCCGCGTCGTCTCGGTCGCCGGAGAGCTACAGGAGATCGGGCCCGCGAAGATCAAGCGCGTGCCGGACCGGGGGCTCTTCGTCGGTGAGAAGGTGATCGAGGAGTTCGGCTCCCCAGCCCGCGCGGTCACGGTCACTCGAACGGTCTACGTGGGGAAACGCGTGCTCTACGAGGAGACCTGGCGGACCGCGTACCAGTCCGAGCCCCGAGTGGTTCGCTACGGGACGATTCCCGTGCCGGAGGCCGAGCCCGAAGGTCCGCCTCCGGACGAGACCACGCCGACCGAGACGACTCCCACGACGCCGACCACCACGGCCCCGACGGGGACGACGCCGACCACCTCCACCCGGCGCCGCTAGCTCACAGGGCTTCGGCTTCGTGGATGGCCTCGGCGAGCCAGGAGGGCATCCGAGTGGGCCGTAGTGTGCGCGAGTCGACGCAGGCATGGGTCGTCCAGCCGTCGGCGAGCACGCAAGGCGGCTCGCTCGTCCGTTCGATCACGTAGTCGAAGCGAAACCGGGCCCCACGAACGTCGCTCACCCGGGCGTGGACGCGCACCTCGTCGTCAAAGGCGGCCGGCGCCAGGTAGCGAACATGGCTCTCGACAGTGGTCGCATCGACGCCGTCCTCCTCCCGAAGCCCGCGGTATCCGCCCCGGAAGCGGGCGAGGTACGCGATCCGCGCGATCTCGAACCAGACGAGGTAGACGGCGTTGTGCACCACGCCCTGTGCGTCCGTCTCGCTGAAGCGGACTCGGAGGTCGGTGGCAAAGCGGAAGTCCTTCACGGCGCGGGAACTTTGGCAGGCGGGTGGGAGTCGGAGCAAGCACAACCCCGAGGAGGACTTCATGCGACGACTGCTCCCGATTCTTTTTCTCTGCATCACAGCAATGGCACTGACGGCCTGTACCGGCGACGACGGCGCGAGCTCGGGGGGCGGCAGCTCTGGTCAAGCCCGCGAGTTCTCGGCCTCGGCTGGAGGCGCCGGCACCGTGCAGAGCGGCGGCGGCTCGCCGGCCGCGGACGAGAGCAATCGGAGCGGCGGGGCAACGCCGGACACTCCCGGAATCGGCCCTCGCATCATCAAGATGGCGACCGTCCGGATCTCCGTGCGGCGCGGTGAATTCCAGGGGGCGGTCGACGAAGCGCGTACGATCGCTGCCGCGACGGGTGGCTTCGTCGTCAGCTCCAACCAGAGCCAGGGGGAGAAGCGCCTCATGAACGGCTCGCTCGTCTTGCGGGTTCCGGAGCGGAGCTATGAGACGGTGATGAGAGAGTTGGGTAGCGTCGGGCGCCTGGACGGGCGGCAGGAGAACGCCCAGGAGGTCTCGGCCGAGTTCGTCGACCTGCAATCGAGGAAGCGCCATCTCGAGGCCGTGGAACGCCAGCTCCTGGTGCTGCTCGAGCGCGCGGAGAGCGTGCCGGCGGCGCTGGCGGTCCAGTCGAAGCTGAACGACACGCAGCTCCAGCTCGAGGAGACGCGCGGGCGGCTTCGCTACCTCGACGACCAGACGTCCTTCGCCACGATCTCTCTCAACCTCCGCGAGCGGCTCCCGGTGGCAGCGGCCGGAAAGGACGGCATCGTCGAGACATGGAAGGACGGCGCGGACGCCTTCGCGCACGTCGCCGGCCGCACGTTCGTCGCCGTCGCGACGATCGCACCCATTCTCCTCTTGCTCGGTCTCGCCGCGCTCGGCGCTCGCTTCGTCGTTCGCCGCCGCGTCGCGCCCGGCAGCTCGTGATTGCCCGACTTGGCGCTCGGGTATCGTCCTCTTGACGTCCGAACAAGAGGAGGCCCATGGCGACGAAGACCAAGAAGGAAGAGAACGGTGGCGTGGTTGGCCGCTTGGCAGGCAAAGGCGAAGAGGCACTGACGAGGCTCATGGACGAGCTCGGCCGGAACGAGCGCGTGACCGAGGCGCTCTCACGAGCCGCGAACGCAAAGGGCAAGCTCGACGTCACCTCCCGCGCAGCCTTGCAGGGGATCGGCCTCGCCCCGGTAGACGACGTCCGCGACCTCCAGAAGCGCCTGGAGAGCCTCGAGAAGCGCCTCGCGAAGATCGAGGACGCAACGGGAATCACGCCGACCACGAAGCGGGCCGAGACGAAGAAGCCGCGGTCGTCCGCCACCCGGAAGAAGCGGGCCTCCCCCGCATCGAAGAAGGCCGACCAGGCAGCTGCGACCGCGCCCGGCGGGGCGCTCGGCGGTGGCGCGCGCGGCGGCACAGCCGCCTAGAAGCTAGGCGGGAACGCGAAGCCGCAGGGCGTGCGGCACGATCTCGAAGGTCACCGGCGTCGTTCCCGGCTGCTCGCCGTCGAGCGCAATGGGGAGAGGGGTTGCCGAGTCGATCGTGACGGCCCGGCCCCGGAGGTGCTCGATCTTCGGATGGCCGACGTGACGGCCGCGGTAGATCTTCGGAAACGTGAGGACAAAGTCGAGCTTGGTGACGTCGCCGATCAGGACCACGTCGAAGAGGCCGTCGTCCGCCTTCGCCTCGGGCGCCATCCACATGCCTCCGGCCGTGTAATCCCCGTTCATCGCCAATACCTCGAACATGCGGCCCGAGTGGGGGGCACCGTCGATGTCGACGGTCATCTCGGTGCTTTTCCAGCGCATGAAGACAGCCACGGTCGACCACATGAACGACGCTTTCCCCCCCAAAGCCTTCGAGGAGGCGTTCGTGCGCCGGGCGATCGAGCCGCTGATCCCTGCTCCAGCGAAGTTGGCGAAATACGCCTCCGCCGGCGAGCCGTCGAGGCCTAAGAAGCGTGCAACGCCGACGTCAACCACTCGTGCCGTGCCGGCGCGCGCCGTCTCGATCGCCTGGTCGAGGTCGCCGGGAATGCGGAGGCTGCGCACGAAGTCCTTGCCCGTCCCGCGGGAAAGCACGGCGAGGTCCACACCCCCGGAGCGGCCGGACCGGATCAGGCCGTTCACGACCTCGTGGACGGTGCCGTCGCCGCCAACCGCGACCAAGAGCCCGGCCCCGCCCGCCGCCGCGCGCTGAGCCAGTTCGACGAGCTGACCGGGGCGCTCGCTTACGAGCGTCTCGCCCACGAGGCCGGCGGTCACCGCGCGCTTCGCGATCTCTGGCCACCGCCGGCCGGTGGAGCCGTTCGCGGAGGCCGGGTTGACGAGGAAGACGACCGGCCCCGGGGCCGGGGCGCTCAATGCGAGCCCGCGGTCACTGTCGCGAGAGCGAGTTCGGTCATCTGATCAACGGCGGCTCGTAGATCCTCGTCGCTGATCCGCTGGAACTCGCCCTCGACGACCACGTCGCTGACGGTCAGGAGACAGCCCGCCTGAACCTTGCGGAGCGCGCCGACGGTGAAGAGGACGGCGGCCTCCATCTCGACGGCGAGGATGCCGCGGTCCGACCAGCGCTGGGCGCGGCCCTTGTCCGGGTCGTAGAAGACGTCGCTCGACACGATCGGCCCGATCCGCACACGACGGTCGAGCTCCTTGGCCGCGTGCACGGCCCCGTGGACGAGCTCCCAGTCGGCTGTCGGCGCGTGGGGCTCGCCGCCCGTGTAGTGCCGGGCGGTGCCGTCGGCGGGAACGGCCGAGAGCGCCACGATCAGGTCGCCGAGCTGGAGGTCTGGCTGCAAGCCGCCGCAGGTCCCGACGCGAAGGAGCCGCTTGACGCCGAGCTGGATCAGCTCCTCGACCACGATCGCGGCCGAGGGGCACCCCATCCCGGTCGATTGCACGGACACGGGGCGCCCGTGGAAGGTGCCCGAGAAACCGAGCATGCCGCGCTCCGAGTTTCGCTGCACCACATCCTCGAGGAAGGTCTCGGCGATGTGCTTCGCCCGCAACGGGTCGCCGGGGAGAAGGCACGCCTCTGCGTAATCACCCGGCTCGGCTCGAACGTGGATCGGCACGCGCGCACCCTACTATCGTCCAGCTATGGCCCGGCTCGTGAAGAGGCCCGACATCGAAGACGTCCTCGCCTTCTGCGCGGAGGATCCGATCGAGCGAGTTTTCCTCGAGGACGTTGCGCGCCGCGGCCTCGGGCGCTTCGTCGGGATCCAGGAAGACGACAGGCTGACGAGCCTCTGCCACATCGGCGCGAACCTCGTACCTTCCGGCCCGCAGACTGCGGCCTTCGCCGACCTCGCGTCCCGCGGAGATCCGCGAATGATGGTCGGGGAGGAGTCAGCCGTCACCGGCCTGTGGTCCGTTCTTCGCGACCGGATGCCCGAACCCCTTGACGATCGTCCAGGCCAACCTGTCTACGTCCTCGAGGAACCGCCTCCGGCCGGCGTAAGCGGGTTGCGGCCGGCCAGACTTGGCGACCTCGACCTGCTCGTCCGCGCGTCCGCGTCGGCGTACCTCGAAGAGGTGGGCGTCGATGCCTACGCACGTGACCCTGCCCTCTTCGAGTGGCGCACGCGGGTGCAGATCGAGCAGGGCCGAAGCTGGGTTTGGCGGGAAGGTGACGACGTCCTCTTCAAAGCCGAGGCGTCGGCTTGGACGGACAGGGCTGTGCAGCTCCAGCAGGTCTGGGTCGATCCCCGGCACCGAGGTCTCGGGAATGCGAAGCGAGGCCTACGGGATCTCTGCCGGCTCCTCCTGGAGCGGACGCCCGCAATCTGCCTCTTCGTGCGACCCGAGAACACCCCGGCCATCGCCCTCTACGATTCCGTCGGGATGCGTCGAACGATCGTGTACCGCTCGCTCATCTTCCCGTAGAGCCGCGAAAGCCCCGCCTCGATCGAGGGTCACCCATGCGGGTCATAGTCGCATTCCCGTCTCGACCCGATGATGGGGGGAGTGCGTCGGCTTGGCCTCTCTGCGGCAGTGGCCGCCTTTGCCCTGACGGCCGGTGCCTGCACCGGCTCACAGGCCTCGGCGGGACATTCGTGTGGAGCTCTGGACAAGCGCTTCATCCAGACCGCAGGCCTCAACATGACGGCGCTCGGGATCTGGGCCTCGGGCTACCAGGACGGTGCGATCGATCCCGCCGAGATGGTCACGCAGGCCAGAAACGCGGCCAAGCGCGTGGCTTACACAGAACCACATGACCCCTCGCTTCAGCGCGCCCAGGTCCTGATCGACGCGATGTTCCTCGAGTACGGGGACGCGGTCGCGCACCTCGCCAGCGGAAAGCCCGACGCCGGCAAGCGGATGTTCCGCGCCTACGGCCTCGCCAACTTCGCCCGCGAGATCCTGGTGGAGGCGCAGCCTGAGCTCGCGAAGCGCGGCTGCGACGTGGCACCCCTCCTCTAGACGAGCCGACCGAGAACGGAACGGGTCTACTCTAGAATGGGCCTGTGGATACGGGGTCGCTCCGGAGTCGCATCGAGGAGCACGTCCGCCGGCACGAGCTGATCCCGTCGGGCGGCGACGTTCTCTGCCTTGTCTCGGGCGGTCCGGACTCCACCTGCCTCTGGCACGCGCTCGCGGCGCTCGGATACGTGGTCGAGAGCTTGCACGTGAACCACGGGCTCCGTGGCGTCGAATCCGACGAGGACGCCCGTTTCTGCCGCGAGCGGCTCGGGGCGCGCGTGGTCGATGCGCCCGGACGGACCGAGGAAGAGCTTCGAGAGCTTCGCTACTCCTTCGCTCCGGAGCGGCTCAGGGCCACCGGGCACACTGCCTCGGATCAGGTCGAGACAGTTCTCTTCCGGCTCGCCTCGAGCGGGACGGCAACCGGCATCCGCGTCCGGCGCGAGGATCGGGTCGTGCGTCCGCTCTTGACCCTCTGGCGTGACGAGACCGAACGCTATTGCCGGGCTGAGGGTCTCGAGTTCCGTGTCGACAGCTCGAATCCGGACACGAAGCGCGGGCTTATCCGCAGCGAGATCCTCCCGGCGCTCAGGCGGCTACACCCGGGTGCCGAGCGCAATCTCCTGGCTGCGCTCGAGGAGCACCGATCTCTGCCACTTCCGGTCGAGCGTGCGCTTGCCGAGCTGCTCGCGGCGCCTGGAGGCTCGCGTCGGGTCGACCTGGGGGAGGGCCGGATTGCGGTTCGGGAATACGACTCGATCTGGCTCGAGCGAGGCCCGGTGGCGCTCGAGGGCCCGGTTCGATGGGGCGGCTGGACGATCGAGACGTCGGTCTCCGGCCTCCAGGTTCGGGGCTGGCGGTCGGGGGACCGCCTGGCACGCCGCTCCAAGAAGGTGCAGGATCTGTTCGTGGACGCGAAGGTGCCCCGGTCGGAGCGCGAGGCCTGGCCGCTCGTGGTCAAGGGAGACGAGGTCGTCGCAGTGCCGGGGATCGCAAGCGCCCCGGGCTGGGAGGGCGCTGTCAGCGCCACGAGGAGCGAGAGCTGAGCCAGAGCCCCGTGACCGAGCTGACGGACGGGGTCGAGGAGATCCTTGTCGATGAGGCCGCGCTCCAGGCGCGAGTCGCCGAGCTCGGCGTCGAGATCTCGGCCGATTACCGCGACCGTGACCTCCTCCTGATCGGAGTCCTGAAGGGCGCCATCTTCTTCATGGCCGACCTCATGCGTCAGATCGACCTTCCGTGCGAGGTCGACTTCATGGCGATCTCGAGCTACGGGGCGGGCATCGACTCCTCGGGCGTCGTCAGGATCTTGAAGGACCTGGACATGCCGATCGAGAACCGAAACGTCGTGATCGTCGAGGACATCGTCGACTCCGGCCTGACGCTCTCCTACCTGCTGCGCAATCTCGAGGCCCGCCACCCCGCGTCGGTCGAGATCTGCGCGCTCCTCACGAAGCCTGACCGTCGGGAGAATGACGTCGAGTGCCGGTACGTGGGGTTCGAGATCCCGAACCGCTTCGTAATCGGCTACGGGCTGGACTTCGCCGAGCGTTACCGAAATCTCCCCTACATCGGTGTCTTGCGGGAGGATCTCATCGCCGACGGGGAGAACGAACAGGACATCCACCGGAGTCCGGTGGTCGAATAGCACACTGCTACCCTTTCGACGTGATCCAAGGACAGTTTTGAATCGTTTCTTCCGCAGCGCACTCTTTCCCCTCATCGTCATTGTCCTGCTGGTCTATCTGGCCTCGCAGACGCTGCTGCCGAGTCGCGGCGAGTCAACGAAGGTCGCTTACAGCGACCTGATCCAGAAGGTCGAGGCCGGCGACGTTCAGAGTGTGCTCTTCGTGCCGAAGGGCCGCTCGATCGAGGCGACGCTGCAGGGCGGCGCCAAGGTCAAGTCGAATTACCCGAGCGACCAGTCCGAGGCGGCCTTCGAGGAGAAGCTCCTGACGAACGATGTTGCCTTCGATTCGAAGGGCACCGGAAGCTCTGCTTGGCTCTCGATCCTCACGTACCTGATCCCGTTCGTCCTCTTCTTCGGGTTCTGGATCTTCCTCATGAACCAGGTTCAGGGGGGCGGCTCCAAGGTGATGAGCTTCGGCAAGAGCCGCGCCAAGCGGATGGCCCCGGACTCCCCGAAGATCACCTTCAAGGACGTAGCCGGCGTCGACGAGGCAGTCGAGGAGCTCCAGGAGATCAAGGAGTTCCTCGAGAACCCCAAGAAGTTCCAGGCGCTCGGCGCGCGAATCCCCAAGGGTGTGCTCCTCTACGGGCCTCCGGGAACCGGGAAGACGCTCCTCGCGCGCTCGGTCGCCGGCGAGGCCGGCGTCCCGTTCTTCTCGATCTCGGGCTCCGACTTCGTCGAGATGTTCGTCGGCGTCGGCGCTTCGCGCGTCCGCGACCTGTTCGAGCAGGCCAAGCAGGCGAGCCCCTGCATCATCTTCATGGACGAGATCGACGCGGTCGGCCGTCACCGTGGCGCCGGCCTGGGCGGCGGCCACGACGAGCGCGAGCAGACGCTGAACCAGCTCCTCGTCGAGATGGACGGTTTTGAGATGAAGGACAACATCATCCTCATCGCGGCTACCAACCGCCCCGACATCCTCGACCCGGCGCTTCTTCGCCCCGGTCGCTTCGACCGCCAGATCGTGGTCGACCGCCCGGACCGGATCGGCCGCCGCCAGATTCTCGAGGTGCACACGAAGGGCAAGCCGATCGACAAGAACATCGACCTGGACACGCTCGCTGCAGGGACACCGGGCTTCACGGGCGCCGACCTCGCGAACCTGGTCAACGAGGCCGCCCTTCTGGCCGCCAGACGGGGCCGCAAGACAATTGGCGAGCTGGAGCTCGAAGAGGGGATCATGCGGGTCATTGCGGGCCCGGAGAAGAAGACGCGCCTCCTCTCCGAGCACGAGCGGAAGGTGACCGCCTATCACGAGATGGGCCACGCGCTCGTCGGGCACTACCTGCCGCACTGCGACCCGGTTCACAAGATCTCGATCATCAGCCGCGGCCAGGCGCTCGGGTACACGATCTCGCTGCCTGCAGAGGACAAGTTCCTGACGACGAAGTCGGCGCTCATGGACCAGCTCGCGATGACCCTCGGCGGCCGTGCAGCGGAGGAGCTCGTCTTCCACGAGGTCACCACAGGCGCCGCGAACGACATCGAGAAAGTCACCTCGACCTCGAAGCACATGGTCATGCGCTACGGGATGAGCGAGAAGCTTGGGCCGCGCATGCTCGGCCGGAACCACGACATGCCGTTCCTCGGCCGGGACATGGGCTCGGAGCCCGACTACTCCGAGGAGATGGCCCGCGAGATCGACGACGAGATCCGCCGTGTCATCGAGGAAGCTCACGAGCGCGCGCGAGGAGTTCTGCGCGAGCACATGGAGGAGCTGCACAAGATCTCCGAGATTCTGATCGAGCGCGAGACGATCGACAAAGACCAGTTCGAGCGCTTGCTCGCGGGCGAAGCCCCCGAGACCGTGTTCGTCGAGGAGGAGCCGAAGGCGCCGGAGGCCGAGCCGGAGAAAAAGCCGGAGCGCAAGCCGCAACCCCAGCCGCGCCCCTTCCCGCTTCCAGGCGCGACGATGCAACCGCCTCCACCGGAAGGCGCCAAGGGGTGAACGCTGCGGCCGCCTCCGCGGCCGGGCGCTTCTGACGCCGTTGCTCGACGAGGCTTTGGCCTCGTCGAGGCACACTCTTCGTTACAAGCCGAAGCGGCGTTTGCGCCGGGTTGGGCGCATCGGGATCGGGTCGCCGGCTGCTATGGCCGCCGGAGCGTCCTCGACCAGCCACCGCGCGAGACCCTGATCTTTGAGCGCTGCTGCGGCCGCCGCCATTCCCACTTCCCGTACCTCGGGCGTGTGGGCGTCGCTTGCGATCACGTGGGCGAGCCCGCGGGAGAGCAGACTCTCGGCTGCCGCCTGCGAGGAGCGCCCGATGCGGCCGTCGAGTGAGGCCGCGGTCAGCTGCACCAGCGTCCCTGCTGCGACCAGTGGGTCGATCCGGGTCGGATCGGCCTGGACCTCGCGGTTTCGCTCCGGGTGGGCGAGCAGGGACTCGAGCCCGGCCACCCGGAGCTCGAACAGCCGCTGCTCCAGGTCGAGTGGCCACCCCGAATAGGGAAACTCCACGAGCAGGTAGCGGCCGGTCTGCCCGATCGTGAACCGCTCCAGCTCCTCCCGAGAGAGAGCTCCTAGTCGGTCGAGGGCGATCTCGCCGCCGTGCAGCACCTGGATCTCGATCCCGTGCTCGTCGAAATCCCGCCGCACGTTCGCAACGCCTGCTTCCATCGCCTCGATGCTGGTCGGGTAGTCCGAGCGGACATGAGGGGTGGCTGCGATCGCTCGTACGCCGTCCTCCAGGGCCGCACGAGCGAGCTCACGGCTCTCCGCGAGCGTGCGGGCCCCGTCGTCGAGCCCCGGGAGGATGTGCGAATGGAGGTCGATCACGGGCTAGATGATTGATCGGTAGTTGCCCGTGTGCACGGGGACGGGCCAGATCAAGCCAGGGTGCGTCATCGCTCGCCGCCAAGGCTAGTAGCCTTGGCAAGAGCTGGGGCGCGGCATGGCGCCGTATCTGGGTCGCCAACCGTGTGTGCGGTAATTACCGGTCAATCATCTGGGATAGGGTCGGGCTGTGCGCCCGTCCCTCGAGGAAGCCTTTCCACGGCCCTCGGTGATCGGCGTCGTCAACGTGACGCCGGACAGCTTCTCGGATGGCGGCGACTTTTTGGACCCTGGCCGCGCGATCGCGCAAGCCAAGCGCCTCTTTGCCGAAGGAGCGGCACTGGTCGACGTGGGAGGGGAGTCGACGCGGCCCGGCTCCGAGGGCGTTTCGGCGGAAGAGGAGCTTCGACGGGTGGAGTCCGTGCTGGAGGCCCTCACAGGCCTGCCCGTCTCGATCGACACCTCGAAGGCGGCGGTGGCCAGCCGCGCGCTCGAATTGGGCGCTGTGCTCGTCAACGATGTCACCGCTCTACGAGCCGACGCGGATCTTGCCGGAGTCGTCGCGGACGCGGGAGCCTATCTTTGCCTCATGCATATGCTGGGCGAGCCACGGACGATGCAGGATGCGCCACGCTACGACGATGTCGTCGCCGAGGTCGCGTCGTTCCTCGAGACGCGCCTGGCAGCTGCTGTGGCAGCAGGAATCCAGGAAGAGCGGATCTGTCTAGACCCCGGCATCGGGTTTGGGAAGACGGTGGAGCACAATCTCGAGCTGCTCGCGCGGATGGACGAGCTTGTCGCGATTGGCAGGCCGGTGCTCGTAGGCGCTTCGCGCAAACGCTTCCTGGGCCGGATCCTGGGTGATCACGACGCCGTAACCGGCCCGGTCGCGGCCGGAGTCGCGATCAACGTCCTTGCCTACGAGCGTGGTGCGTCTCTCTTCCGGGTGCATGACGTTCGGGAGAACGTCGAGGCCCTGGCCGCCGCCCGGTCGGTCGTCGCGTGAGACGCCCTGTGTTAACCCCGATCCTGCGCGCGTTCCTCGGGTCAGGCGGTAGCGGAGCCGGGGTCCGCCCGGCGGGAGCCGCCGCCGGCGAGAGACGCGCGTGAGCGAGATCATCATCCAGATCGAGGGACTCGAGCTCAGGGGCTTCCACGGCGCGCTCGCAGAGGAGAAGAAGAATGGCCAACGCTTCCTCTTCGACATCGAGCTCGTGGCTCACGATGCGGGCGTCCGCAGCGACAAGCTCCAGGACACGGTCGACTACACCGCGGTGGTCGAGTGCGTCCGCGCGATCTCTGAGGGGAGGAACTTCAACCTGATCGAGGCCCTCGCCGCGAGCATCGCCGACTCGCTGCTCGAGCAATTTCCGATTTCGAGGGCGCGCGTCCGCGTCCGCAAGCCCGAGGTCAGGCTGGATGCCTCGGTCGAATTCACCGCTGCGATCGCAGACCGGACCGGTAGACCCCGCCGCGTTTAGACGAGCGTTGCGCGGAAGCCGTACCGCCGCGCGTCGTCGAGCGGCTTGCCGCTGCAGGAGAACGGGGTCGAGAAGAGGCCGCACCCGGCGATCCGTGTGCTCGCGTTCGCCAGGATCAGCTCGAATCTCACCGCACCCCGCACCCTCACTCGCATAGTCGTCGTCCCGCCGGCTCCGCCCGGGAGCACGCGCACCGACACCGCGCCGCTCCTGCGATAGACGAGCAGGCGCGCCTCGGACCCGGTTGACCGCGGTGGGAGGCGCAGGTCGAGTCGCAACCGGCTCGACGTCGCATTGGCAGTCCGGAACCTGAACGAGCGACTCGTCAGGTGCTCCAGGGACTGAGAGCGCCAGCCGGTGGACGCTCCGCGAGCTCGAAGCGTCCACGTGCGCGACGCGGGCGGACGGGGGTAGGCCGTCCCCTCCTCGTAGCCGGTGGTGGGCATCCGATTCACGGCGGCGAACCCCGCGAAGACGGCGCCGAAGGAAAGTCCCCGGGCCGACACCGCGGCCCGGGTGGCGGCGAGCGAGTAGAGACCGCCTCCGCCCCTCGTCCCGTCAGCCTGCTCCCAGACCTCGCGCACGAGGGCGGAGTCGAATCTCTCGGACAGATAGCGCCAGAAGATCCAGGCGCCGTAGTGGTACGGCGCGAAGCTGAGGTCGAGCGGGATCGTCGAGCGTGAGAGCGGGCTCGCGTTCAGGAACTGACGGTTGTCGTTCACGTCGTCGAACACCTCGTCCTCGATCCACACAGCCGTGCCCTCCATGAGCCACGTGTCCTCGAGGTAGTCGTACGAGAACTGGACCGCGTGAAAGAACTCGTGTGCGGCGGTCACCTCGAGCGCAGCGAGTCCGCTCGTCGGGCCAGGGAACTGAGTGCGGGCGAAATCGTCGTCCACCACGCAGTAGGCGGAGGCCGATGAGCGCTGGACATCGGGGTCGTCGCTCGCGCAGTAGCCATAGACGGTGTCGCCGACGTCCGCGAGGTAGACGTCGAGGCGACCGTCGCCGCCGTTTTCCGGTGAAAGCGAATCGGTCTTGGGGGCGCCGTACCCCATCGCGTCGACCTCGGCCGCCCAGACCTGCTCGAATACTCCGAGGGTCGTTCGAGCCCACTCGGGGACCGTGCCGGGGTCTCCGTCCGCGCCCGGCGGGGCGTCATCGGTGGACTCGACCCAGTGGATGCAGAGGTTGGCGTCGCACAGGCGAGCCTCCGGCACCGTGTAGGTCGGGCCCCACCCTTCGACTGCCTTACCCGTCGGCCGCGCAAGCAGCCTCTCTGCGGCCGAGCGGCGCGCAGGTGTCAGACCGGCGAGGCCGGCTGCCAGGTCGCGCAGGGCCAGGGTCAGCTCGTGCTTGGCGGCGGTGGCCGCTCCACGCGTGGAGCGGTTTGCATGGTCTGGCGCCAGGATCGCCACCACACGATCGAGCGCATCGGGGGGCGCCACGGCTGCGGGCGCAGGGGCGGCTGCCGCTGCTCCAATGAGCACGCCGAGTACACACAGACCTCCGAGCCGACGCAGCCGCCGGCCCCGCGCAGTGATCCCCATCAACCCTCCCCAGGGCTCTCCCTCTGCTTCCATCTAACTGGAGAAACCCGCTTTAGTCCAGACTTGGGCCCGTGACGATTCGCGCCTATATCGGTCTGGGAAGCAACCTCGGAGACCGCGAGGCGACGCTCTTGCGCGCGCTCGAGCTCCTGGACGCGGAACCGGGGCTTAGCGTAAGTGCGGTGTCGGTTTTCCGCGACACGGAGCCCGTCGGCTACGTCGAGCAGCCCCGCTTCCTGAACGGCGTCGCTGCGGTCGACACCGAGCTGTCGGCGCGTGAGCTTCTCGATCGCCTCCTCGGCGTCGAGCGCTCGCTCGGCCGGCGCCGGAACGGGCCCCGCTTCGGCCCGCGCACGGTCGACCTCGACCTTCTCCTCTACGGCGACGCCACGATCGAGGAGGCAGGGCTCTCCGTTCCTCATCCACGCCTGGAGGAGCGGCGCTTCGTGCTCGAGCCCCTCGCCGAGCTGGATCCGTCGTTGACACTGCCAGGCGGGCGGAAAGTCCTCGACCTTTTGGTTCAAAGCTAGAATCAGAGCATGTCCCACCTCGACGAGCTGGACGAGTACGAGGCGGATCTCGAGCTTCGCCTGAAGAGGGAGTACACGGCCGTCTTCGGCCTCTTCCGCTACTGCGTGGTCACGCAGGACTCGACGTACCTCTGCAACCACCTCGATCTGAAGGTTCTACCCCAGACGAGCTATCCGTTCTTCCATCTGCGGATGGACGATGTCTGGGTCTGGGACAAGAACCGTCCCAGCCGGATCATCCCGCGCGCCGAGGTCTACACCTCGAGCGACGTGACAATCGAGGAGCTCCGTGCCGAGGGCGAGTCGCCACCGCTCACACCCGAGACGCTCGCCGAGAAGCTTGGCGAGCCCCTCGCAGGCGACGACGACGCATCGTAGGGGCGGGGCTCGCCCCGACCGCCGGTGAGCCGCTGACCATGCTCTTGGTCGTCGACGTTGGCAACACGGAGACCGTGCTCGGCCTCTACGAGGGCGAGTCGCTCACCCAGCACTGGCGCGTGTCGACTGAGGCCGATCGGACCGCAGACGAGCTCGCCATCCTCCTGGCTCGGCTCCTCGAGCTTCGTGACAGCGGCTTCGAGGATGTGACCGGCGTCTGCGTGTCGTCGACGGTACCTTCACTCGTCCGTTCGTATTCCGAGCTCTGCCAGCGCTATGTCGAGGCGCCCCTCCTCGTCGTCGGCCCAGGCGTCAAGACCGGCATTTCGATCCTCTACGACGATCCTCGCGAGGTGGGCCCCGACCGGATCGTGAACGCCGTGGCGGCGCGCGAGCGCTATGGCGCGCCGTGCATCGTCGTCGACTTCGGGACGTCCACGAATTTCGACGCCGTCTCCGCCTCGGGTGAGTACGTCGGCGGTGTCCTGGCGCCCGGGGTCGAGGTCTCGATGGACGCGCTCTTCGCCCGGGCGGCGCGGCTCACCAAGGTCGACTTCGTCGCGCCCGCGCAGGCGATCGGAAAGACAACCACGCAGGCGCTCCAGGCTGGTGTCGTCTTCGGGTTCGCGGGACAGGTGGACGGAATCGTCGCCCGCATGCGATGCGAGCTGGGCGAGGACGCACACGTCGTCGCGACCGGCGGGCTCGCCGGGCTCATCGCGCCACATTCCCAGGCCATCCAGGACGTCGAGCCGCTCCTGACGCTCGAGGGCCTTCGCCTGGTCTGGGAGCTGAACGCGTAGCCTCTAGGAGCGCCTGACGACGGCCTTGTCCAGGTGTGCACGCTGGAGGGGATTCACCCAGACCGAGTGCACCCAAGGTCGCCTGAGGAGCATTGTGCGGCCGTAGGCCAGCGGCACGATTCCGGCCCGCTCGGTCACCCAGATGCGGTCGATCTCGTGGTACAGGCGCATGCGCTCGTCCTGATTTCCGAGCGAGCGCGCCTGGCCGAGTTTCTCCATGATCTCGTCGTCGCTGTAGAACGGCCAACCGGTCTGGAAGAACCCGCGGAAGACGCCGTCGGGATCCGGGTAGTCGGCCGACCAGCCGGCAACCCACGCATGGGCAGTCCCAATCGCATGGGGTTCTGGCAATCCGGTCTGGGCCGTCACCGTGACCTTCGCCCCGATCGCGGCCCACTGCTCCGCGAGAGCCTCGCCGAACTGGAACCAGCTCGGGACGAGAACCTCGATCGGGGGCAGTCCGCGGCCCTCGGAGTATCCCGCCTCCGCCAGGAGCTCGCGCGCGCGCTCCGGGTTGTACTCGAGAGCGAGACGATGCGAGTGCCCCGGCATTGCGGGAGGGATCGCGCCGCCCCTGGTCGCCGGCCGGTTGATGCTGCTCGTGCCGGCGAGGAGCGCCTCCCGGTCGATAGCGTGGGCGAACGCCTTGCGAAGGTGGATGTTCGAGAACGGAGCCACATCGGCGCGAAAGCCGAGGTAGTTGAGCCAAAGCTCCGGGACGATCTCGGCGACGGTCTGGGGGGCGTCGCGCATGCTCTCGTCGTAGACAGGGAGCAGGTCGTACTGACCTTCTTTCCACCGCTCCGAGACGTCCAGCGACTTCGTCTTGAAGTCGAAGTGGAGTTCGCAGACATTGCCCCTGGGCTCGACCCAGTGCGGGTTTGCCACGAGGAGAGCGTGGTCGTCGTCGAACTCCGAGAGCATGAACGGCCCGTTCCCGACGAGGTTCTCCGGCTTCCGCCAGTCCTCTCCTAGCTCCTTGCACTTGTGCTTCGGCCAGGGGAACGACCACGCGGAGGCGAGGATGTAGGGGAAGAAGTTGCGCGGCTCCCGCAGGCGCACCTCGAGCGTGCGCTCGTCGAGCGCGACCGCCAACTCGACGTCCTCCATCATGAAGGCCGTCCGCGTCCGCTCCTCGCGCATGCTCCGCCACGCGAAGGCGAAGTCCTCGGCCGTGAGCGGTACGCCGTCACTCCACTTGCATCCCTCGCGCAGGCGGAAGAGGTAGGTCAGCCCGTCGCTCGAGACGCGGAAGTTGTCCGCCATCGCCGGCACCACGTTCAGGTCGCCGTCGATCATGAGGAGCCCTCGGAAGAGGTGCTCGGTGAAGTACGCACCGTCCGAGCTGTAAACGTCGCCCGGCACGACCGCGTCCGGCTTCGTGACGGCTGTCGAGATGCTCTCGGTCGGCTCGACCTGGGGCGGATCCTCGACCCGGCAGCAGAAGGCCTCGTCGTAGAGCTCCTCGGCCTCCTCGAAGTTGAAGGCGAGGTGCTGAGCGAGGGCCATCTTGAAGAGCGTGTCCCGGGCCCGGCGCTCGTCGCCGAGCTGGACGAGAAAGTCGCGCGCCTTCCGGTAGTGCTCGAGCGCCTCCTGGTCCGCATAGAGGGCCCGCGCCGCATCGCCTGCTTTCAGCAGGTACTCGACCGCCTTCTCCGGCTCATTTGCCTCGGCAAAGTGCCGGGCGAGCAGCGCAAAGACCTCCTCGGGCGACTCCCGGTAGATCTCCTCGAGCGCCTCGCCGACACGCTTGTGGAGCTTGCGCCGCGTCGACTCGAGCAGGTTCGCGTAGGCGACTTCCTGGAGGAGCCCGTGCCGGAAGCGGTACTCGGGATTGGGGCGCCGGCGCTTCTCGACGATCAGATCGAGCCGCTGGAGTTCCGAGAGCGCGGGCAGCAACTCGTCGCGGGGAACGATTCGCTCCAGGAGGGGCATGCCGAACGTGCGGCCGATCACGGCCGCCACGGAGAGGATCTCGCGCGCCTTCGCATCGAGCCGGTCGAGCCGGGCCTGCAGCGCTCCCTGCACGAGAGCGGGGATCGCGAGCTCGTCCGGGCTCACGCCGAGCTCCCAGCCGCCGTTCTGCCGCCTGAGCGCACCGCGCTCCACGAGGTCCTGGAACGCCTCCTCGAGGAAGAACGGGTTGCCGCCGGCGCGCTCGGCGAGGATCTCGGCGACCTCCTCGGGCACGTCCCCCTCGGCCGCGTCGCCGACGAGGGTCCGGCTCGCGTCCGAGGGGAGCGGCCGGAGCTCGATCTCACGGTAGCGATGCGGGTAGAGCTGGCGGGCGCGCTCACCGAGGTGCCAGGAGGCATGCTCACGCTCGGTCCGGTACAGGAGGAAGAGGCCCACCGCCGCTTCCTCGGTGACGGGAAGGATGGCCTCGAGCAGCTCGATCGTCGCCTCGTCGGCCCAGTGGAGGTCCTCCATGACGAGGCAGAGCGGGCGTTCGGCCGCGAGACGGCAGAGCAGCTCGGAAAAAGCCTCGAACGTCTGGTGCTGGACGCCTTCCCGGTTCAGCTCTCGAATTCGCTCGGCCGCCTCCGGCTCGAGCGTCAGGCCGATGAGGCTGGCGAAGAATGGGTAGATCTCGTCAGAGTCGTCGAAGAGGTCGGCGAGCTGGGCCTTGAGCTCCAGCCGCACCCGCGCCTCGGGAGTCGAAGCTCCGACCCCGAGCCACTCGCGTACGAGATCCCGGATGGGCCAGTAAGGAAAGTTCTCGCCGTAGGAGACGCCGCGACCTTCGATGAAGCGGATCTGGGCGCGATAGAGGCTGCGGACCTCGGCGACGAGCCGCGTCTTGCCGATCCCGGGCTCGCCCATGATCGAGATGATCACGCCGCGCCCGTCGATGAGACCGTCCATCGTCCGCTCGAGCACGGTCAGCTCGAAGTCGCGCCCGACGAGCGGGCGCTGCAGCACGAGCGATTCCGGATCCCGGACCCCCGTCACCTTGAACGTCGGGACCGGGGCGCTCTTCCCGGCGAGTTCCTGCGAGCCGAGCTCCTCGAGCTCGAAGCACCCCTCCACCTGGCGCTTCGTCTGCATACCGACGACGATCCCTCCGCTCGGGGCCAGGGTCTGGAGCCGAGCCGCGACGTTCACGGTGTCCCCGAGCGCGTTCCACGGGTCGCTCCCGTCGCCGTCCTCGGCAGAGCTGACGACCACGGGGCCGGTGTTGATCCCGATCCGGGCTGCGAGTCGGACGCCGTAAGCGGCCTCGACCTCGTCCGCGTAGCGGGCTAGGGCGCGCTGGATGGCCAGGGCTGCAAGGACGGCGCGCTCCGAATCGTCCTCGTGTGCCATCGGGGCCCCGAAGATCGCGTAGATCTCATCCCCGCGCAGTTGCGCGACGGTGCCGCCGAAGCGGCGAATCTGCTCCGCCATGATCCGCATCACTTCGTCGACGAGGAACTTCGACCGCTCAGGGCCAAGCTGCTCGGCGATCTGAGTCGAGCCGACGAGATCCCCGATCAGAACCGAGACGATCCGCCTTTCTCCGGTTGTGACCGCCATGAACGAAGTTATAGCCGGATGGCCCTCTATCCCCGGGACCGCTCTTTCAGACAGCGTTTATCGGAGAGACAACCGGGACATTCCCTAGAAGACACGACAGGAGGGGCGTCGATGCTCTCGCTTTCCGATGAAAGGAGTCGCCCGATGAGGTTCACTCGCAAGTACTTCGGCTCGCCGGGTGGGAGGAGCTCAGGCAGGGCAGAAAAGCCTGCAGAGTGAAAACGTGAATTCGAAATTCTCTCGCGAACGCCTGGCTCGGGGTGTCTCGTTCGCGCGTGCAGGCGTTGGAATAGCCCCTGTAGTCCTTGCAAGGTCGTCCTTGCTCGACCACACTCAGACTGCGCGCCACAAGGCGCTGCGACACAACTAACTGCGGCGACATGCAAGTTCAACTCAGCGAGCCTTCGCTCGTCGACGATCTGCTCCCGTTCCTGCGGAAGCTGCAGTGCGTGGTGGCGGCTGATGATGCTGGCACGATCTCGGTATCGATCCCCGACTGGTTCCCGAGGACGCTCGCCTCGAACTCGGTCTCTACCTGGGGGTGTGGCGGGTGATGCATCCCGACGTAGAGATCCGGCTTCTGCCCTAGTACCAGGTTCTTCTAGCCTCCGCCGTACACCGAGATGGGGAGATCGAGGGTGGTCTCGTCGCCCTGGGGGAGTGTCTCCTCGAGCACGGCCAGGACGTCCCGGGCACCCGGCGCGGCTGCGAAGAGGCGCTGCTCTACCTCGACGATCGAATCCAGCCGGACAAGCTCCTGCTTGAACGGCTTTGGGAAACGGCCGCGGCCGAGATACCAGCCGTAGAACTTCTTCAGGAAGCCGGTCGCCCGCTCGGGCCCGAGCTCGCGGGCCGTCTCCCGCATGAAAAGGACGAGCTCGGCAACCACCTCTTCGCGGCTCGGGTGGCCGGTTTCTCGCACGATCTCCGAAATGGCCCACGGGTTTCCCTGAGCGGCCCGGCCGACCATGACCGCTGCGGCGCCGGTTGTGGCGAGGACGGCCTGTGCCCGTGCCCGCGACGTGATGTCTCCGGACGCGATTACCGGCACGTCGACGAGCTCGACGAGCTCGGCGGTGAGCGAGTGGTCGGCCGTGCCCGTGTACATCTGCTTGGCCGAGCGCGGGTGGAGCGTGAGCGATGAGGCTCCCACCTCGACGAGGCGCGGGCCAACGGAGAGGGCGGCCCGGGAACCGTTCTCGAGGCCGCGGCGCATCTTGACCGAGACAGGGACGGCCACGGCACTCGCCACGTGTTCCACGATCCGGCAGGCGCGGTCGGGGTCATCGAGGAGGGTCGCCCCGGCTCCGGTCTTGGTCACCTTGCGGACGGGGCAGCCGAAGTTCACGTCAACCAGGTCGGCGCCGGCGGCCTCCACCATGCGGGCGGCGTCCGCCATGACGGCCGGGTCGGAGCCGAAGATCTGAACCGCGAGTGGGTGCTCATCACTCGCGATCTTCAGATATCCGAGCGTCCGCTCGTTCCCGTGCGAAAGGCCTGCGCAGCTCACCATCTCCGAGCAAACGAGCCCGGCGCCGAACCGGCGTCCCTGGCGCCTGAAGGCCTGCACGCTCACTCCCGCCATGGGAGCGAGGACGACCCGGGTGGGGACGACGACGGGGCCGATGTTCCAGGGGGATTCGAGGTCGATGTGCACCGGGAGGAAATGCTAGCCGAGGCGCGAACGTTTTCCCCTTGACGCGAAGGGTAAGATTTTGCGCGCTCGGTACCCGAAAGGGCACCGGGTTTCACTATCTGGGGTCTTGGAGGAACGGACGTTGAAGGAACTACTACTTACTCCCGACGGCTACGCAAAGCTGAAGGACGAGATCGAATACCTGTCCAAGGACAAGCGCCGCGAGGTGGCGGAGCGCATCAAGACTGCCCGTGAGTTCGGTGACATCACCGAGAACTCCGAGTACGACGATGCGAAGAACGAGCAGGCCATGCTCGAGCACCGCATCTCTCAGCTCGAGGAGCGGCTGAAGAGCTCGCGCGTCATCGAGGCCCAGGACGTCTCGACGGACGCAGTCACGGTCGGCACCAAGGTGCGGCTGCGGGACATCGGCGCGAACAAGACCGTCGAGTACTTCATCGTCGGCTCCGCGGAGGCGAACCCGGCCGAGCACAAGCTCTCCAACGAGTCTCCGGTCGGACGGGCCATCATCGGCCACAAGAAAGGCGAGACCGTGGAGGTCTCGGCCCCGCGCGGGTCCATGAAGTTCAAGATCATGGACATCAAGGCCGCCTAGGCGGCGCGGGGCTCAACCGGCAGCGAGAGCCAGGTGTCGGCGCCGCCGGCAGCGTGGTTCTGCGCCCGCGCCCACCCTCCGTGAGCACGGGCGATCACTTCGCTGATGGCAAGGCCTAGACCGGCGCCGCCGACGCGGCGCGCCTTGTCTGCCTGCGAGAAGCGCTCGAACGCGTGCGGCAGGAAGTCGGCCGGGAAGCCACCTCCCTCGTCGGTCACGTGAGTCTCGACCCGGTCGTCCCGCTCGAGCGCAGCGAGCCTGATCGTGCCGGAGCCGTGGCGGAGCGCATTGTCGACGAGGTTGCCCAGCGCCTGCTCGAGGCGGAGTCCGTCCGCGATGAGCGCGAGGTCTCCCGGATCTTCGACTTCGATGCGACGCCCGGCGGCCGCGGCGCGGCCCTCGAACCGGTGCACGACGTCGGCGAAGAGCTCCGCGACCTTCAGGGGTGCAGGTCGGATCGGGAGCGTGCCGCGGTCCGAGCGGGCGATTGCGAGGAGGTCCTCGGCGAGCTGAACCAGCCGGTCCACCTCCTCCACCGCGGACCGGAGCACGTCCTGCAGCTCCTCCTCCGTGCGAGGCTTGCGGACAGCAAGCTCGAGCTCCGTCTTCAGGAGGGCGAGGGGGGTCCGGAGCTCGTGACTCGCGTCGGCGACGAAACCGCGCTCCCGGGCGAGCGCAGTCTCGAGTCGCGCCAGCATCTCGTTCAGCGTCTCCCCGAGCCGCCGGATCTCGTCGTCGGACCGGGAGAGCGGTAGGCGCCGGCCCTCGCTTGCGCCGGAAATCTCCGCCGCCCCGCGCCGCATGGACTCGACCGGCCGGAGTGCCGCCGCGGCCAGTGCGTAGCCGGCTAGCGCGGCGAGCAGCAGGGCGATCGGCCCGCCCACGAGCAGCTGATTGCGCAGGCTCGCGAGTGCGCCCATGCGTGCCTCGCGGGAGACGCCGACGATCGCGAGAAGGCGCTGCCCCTGCGCTTCCACAGGTGTCGCCAGCAGGCGGACAGGATCGTCTCCACCAGGTAGTGAGTCGAGATCCACGACGATGGTGCCACGCCGGGCGCGTCTGAGCTGCTCCGGATCCAAGATGGGCTCGTGGGGCAGCAGTGGAGTCGAATCGAGCACGGTGCCGTGCTCGTCGACGACCTGCGCGAAGTTCTCGTCGGCAGGGGCCAGCGGGCTCTTTCCTGCGTCGCCTAGGCCCGCATCTGACTGCCGCACGAGCGCGCTGACGGCGTCCGCACGAGAGCCAAGACCCGCGTTCATGCTCGTGTCGAGCTCGTGGCCGAGCCGGAGATCGAGGAATAGCCCGGTTGCCGCGAGGACGAGTGCCATCACGATCGTGAACGCCAGCGTGAGACGGATCCGGATGGGAAGCCGGCTCACGTGCCCCCGTCCTTCCGGAGTCGATAGCCCGCTCCGCGCACCGTCTCGATCGAGGTCGTCCCGAACGGGCGGTCGATCTTCTCGCGGAGGTAGCGAACGTAGACGTCGACGATGTTCGACCGGTTCTCGTAGCCGTAATCCCATGCGTGCTCGAGCAACTGGAAGCGGGAGAGCACCTGACCGGGGCGGCGCATGAAGGTCTCGAGCAGGGCGAGTTCCTTGGTCGAGAGAGCGATCTCCTCGCCGCCCCGCCACGCCTGGTGTGTGGCGGGGTCGAGCCTGAGGGATCCGACCTCGAGCACGGGGGGAAGGTCGACCGGACCGCGCCGCGAGAGCGCTCGCAGGCGCGCGAGCAGCTCCGCGAAGGAGAACGGCTTCGTCAGGTAGTCGTCTGCACCGTTGTCGAGCCCTTCGATCCGGTCCTGCACTGCATCCCTCGCCGTGAGCATGAGCACCGGCGACCAGACGCCGTCGTCACGGAGGCGACGGCAGACCTCGAAGCCGGTCAGGCCCGGGAGCATCACGTCGAGCACGATTGCGTCGTACTCCGTGGCCCGAGCCATCCAGAGCGCGTCCTCGCCTTTGGCCGCGACGTCGGCCGCGTGCCCGTCCTCGAGCAGGCCCCGCCGGAGCAGCCCGGCCATCTTCAGCTCGTCCTCGACGATCAGCACGCGCATATGTCTCATTGTGAACCCAGCGATGAGAGTCAGATGAGAACGGCGTGGAAACCGCTTTCACGTTCACCTCACGGTGCGTCTCTACGGTGAGCCCAGCTAATCCGATCGTGGAGGTACGAGATGAGGAATCGCTTGACGAAGATCGCACTGGGGCTTGCCGCACTCACCGCATTTGCACTTGGAGGTGCCGCGCTCGCGCGGGGCGGCGCCGACTCGGCTCCCGCCGGAACGCTCGACGACGGAGGCGCGCTCCTGCCGAAGGCGGGCATCAGTGTCGACCAGGCTGTCAGCGCGGCAAAGTCGGCCTCGTCCGGGAAGATCGGCGAGGTGGATCTCGAGTACAAGGGATCCAAGCTCGTCTTCAACGTGGACGTCGGTACCTCGGACGTCAAGATCGACGCTGCCGACGGAAGCCTCGTCGGTGTCGATCAGAGCGAAGAGCAGGGCTCCGAGAGCGAGAGCGGAGCGGAGTAGATACTCGTCGCCCAGACCAGGTAATCGGGGTGCCCATTGAGGCGCCCCGACTCGTTGAGGGCCAAAGGCCCGTCCAGGCGTTAGGCTCGCGGCCTCTATGAGCTCGCTTCCGAAGCGCTTTCCAGGCCGGGTCGACGCCGCCGCGGTCAGGGCCGAGGCCGAGACGCTGGAGCCGGGCCAGGAGGGATCTGAGCCGCGACGGCTGTCCGGGCGAGTGCTGGGGCGGCGCGGGCACGGGAAGCTCGTCTTCCTCGACCTCGTCGACCGCTCCGGGCAGATCCAGCTTCTCCTGAGCGCCGAGCGGGTCGGGTCCGTGGACCTCGACCTGGGAGACATCGTCGGCGTCGAAGGCCGGCCCACAAAGACCAGGCGCGGCGAGCCCTCGGTCGCCGTCGAGGAGCTCGTCCTGCTCGCGAAGACCGCCAGGCCGCTACCGGACACCTTCCACGGCCTGGTCGACGCCGAGACGCGGTACCGGAAGCGCTACCTCGACCTGCTGGTCAACCAGGAGACCCGCCGCGACTTCCTGCTTCGAAGCCGGGTGGTCTCGTCTATCCGCAGCGCGCTCGACGAAGACGGATTCGTGGAGGTGGAGACCCCGATCCTGCAACCGAGGTACGGCGGCGCTTTTGCGGAGCCTTTCGTCACGCATCACAACGAGCTGGATGTCGACCTCTATCTGCGGATCGCGTCCGAGCTCTATCTGAAGCGGCTGATCGTCGGAGGTCTCGAGCGGGTCTACGAGATCGGCAAGGACTTCCGAAACGAGGGCGTCTCGTACAAACACCAGCCCGAGTTCACCATGCTCGAGTGGTACGAGGCCTACGCGGACTACCGCGACACGATGGAGCGCATCGAGCGTCTGGTCGAGCGGGTCGCCCGCGAGACCACGGGTGGGACGAAAGTCTCCTTCCGAGGCCACGAGATCGACCTGGCGTTGCCCTGGCAGCGCGTCAAGCTCGTGGACGCGCTCGAGCAGCAGGGATTCTGGACGCGGGAGGAGGGCGAGCTCCGGCGCCGTCTCGAGGAGCGCGGGACGGAGACAGAGGCCGACCGCACCTGGGCGCAGCTCGTCGACCACGCCCTTTCGGCGTACGTGGAGCCGGCCCTCGTCCAGCCGACGATCCTGTACGACTACCCGATCGAGCTTTCACCGTTCGCCAGGGCGACGGACGAGGACCCGACCATTGTCGAGCGGTTCGAGTACTTCATCGGTGGCATGGAGCTCGGGAATGCGTTCACCGAGCTGAACGACGCGGCCGAACAGGAACAGCGGTTCCGCGACCAGGAGGCGGCGTCAGAAACGGGGGACGCGACGGCCGAGCCCGGCGACCCGGACTACGTCGAGGCGCTCGCATACGGCATGCCCCCCACAGGGGGCCTCGGCCTCGGAATCGACCGCCTGGCGATGGTCCTCACGGGCAGGGACACGATCCGTGACGTCATCCTCTTCCCGACGCTGCGCGAA
>JBBQXP010000022.1:0-36391 GCA_038209555.1 Gaiellales bacterium | reverse complement strand
TCAGAGACCCAGGGCCTTCGCGATGACCATGCGCTGCACGTCGTTCGTGCCCTCGCCGATCTCGAGCACCTTCTGGTCTCGGTAGAGGCGCGAGATGGGGTACTCGTCCGTATAGCCGTAGCCGCCGTGGATCTCGAGGGCCGCGTTGACGACGCGGTTGGAGAGCTCGCCGGTGTAGAGCTTCGCCATCGCGGCCTCGGTCGCGAAAGCTCCGCCCTGATCCTTAGCCCAAGCGGCCTTGTAGACGAGTTGGCGCCCCGCCTCGATCTCGGTTGCCATGTCGGCGAGCCGGAAGCGGACGGCCTGGAACTCGGCGATCGGCTTCCCGAACTGCTCGCGCTCCTTCGCATAGACGCTGGCCAGGTCGTAGGCTCCCTGCGCGAGCCCGACCCCCATCGCGGCCACCGAGATGCGCCCGCCGTCGAGGATCTCGAGGAACTGGCGGAATCCTGCTCCTCGCTTCCCGAGCAGGTTTCCTTCGGGCACGGCGCAGTCCTGAAACGAGAGCTCGCGCGTATCCGAGGCGTGCCAGCCCATCTTCCGCATTGGCGCTGAGATCTCGTAGCCGGGCGTGCCGTTTGGGACGATCAGGTTCGAGATCTCGTCCTTGCCGGTGCGCGCGGTGATCGTCACGCAGCTTGTGATGTCGGTGCCTGCGTTCGTGATGAAGATCTTCGAACCGTTCACCACCCACTGCCCTTCGCGGAGCTCGGCACGGGTCTTCGTCGCGCCGGCGTCGGACCCCGCTCCAGGCTCGGTTAGCCCGAAGGCTGCGAGCCGCTTGCCCGAGGCGAGGTCGGGGACCCACTCGCGTTTCTGCTCTTCGCTCCCGTAGAGGAGGATCGGCATCGTCCCGAGCGACGTGTGCGCGGCCACCGTGATCGCGACCGAGGAGTCGACCCTGGTCAGCTCTTCGATCGCGATCACGTACGAGAGTGTGTCGCCGCCGGAGCCGCCGTACTCCTCCGGAACGGGGATGCCCATGAGCCCGAGCTCCGCGAGCTCGGCGACGATCTCGTACGGGAAACGGTGCTCCCGGTCGAGCTCCTCTGCCACCGGGGCGATCCGCTCCGTTGCGAGCTCGCGAACCGTCCCGCGGATGAGCTCGTGCTCCTCCGAGAGGTCGAAGTTCACGCCGCCAGCCGCTGCGCGAGCTCGCCGAGCAGGCGGACGCCGAATCCGGTTGCGCCGACGGAGGCGTAGTAGTCGTCCCGCCCGCGCTCGAGATAAGCCGTCCCGGCGATGTCGAGGTGCGCCCAGGGACCCTCGCCGACGAACTCCGCCAGGAAGTTGGCCGCATAGAGAGGCGTCCCCTGGCGGAGAGTGGACGAGTTCTTCATGTCTGCGAATGGGGACTCAATGTAACGTTTGTAGGAGTCGTGGAGGGGGAGGGGCCAGGCATGGTCGCCACTCGCCTCGCCGGCCAGGCGCACCTGCTCCAGCCAGTCCGCGTCGTTCGCGAACAGCCCCGCGTAGAAGTCTCCGAGCGCGATGACGACGCCCCCGGTTAGCGTCGCGAGGTCGAGCAGATGGGTGGCGCCGGAGCTTCTCGCGTGCCAGAGCGCGTCCGCGAGGACGAGCCGGCCCTCCGCATCCGTGTTCGTCACCTCGATCGTCTTCCCATTAGAGGCCGTGAGGATGTCGCCGGGGCGGTAGGCCCGACCGCTGATCATGTTCTCGCAGGAGGCGACGACTCCGAGCACGCGGAGAGGCAGTTCGAGCTCGGCGATCGCCCCGAGCCCGGCCAGCACCGCGCCCGCCCCACCCATGTCGGACTTGAGATCGTCCATCTTTCCCGGCGGCTTCAGGTCGAACCCGCCCGAGTCGAATGTGAGCCCCTTGCCCACGAGCCCGAGCACAAGGCCCTGGTCCGTTGGCCGGGGAGGCTCGTAGGAAAGGGTGACGAGCCGCGGCGGCTCCTGGCTCCCGCGTGCAACGGCCATGAAGGCGTTCATCCCCGCGGCCTCGATTTCTTCAGGCCCGAGGACCTCCACGCTCAGGCTCGGAAACCGGGCCGCGAGCTCCTCGGCGAAGGTGGCGAGCGCCGTCGGCGTCACCTCGTTGGGAGGGGCGTTCACGAGGTCCCGGCAGCGGTTGGTCCATCCTGCCACGACACCGGCTCGCCGCGCGTCCTCCGCGGCGCCCGAAGCTCCGGGCCCGCAGAGGACGAGCCGCTCGATCTCTCCGGGCCGGTCGTTCGCCGTCTTCCAGCGCCCGGTGTCGTAGGCGCCGAGAGCCATGCCGTCGACGACCGCGCGGGCATCGCCGACGTCCTCGAGAAGCCAAGCGATGGTCTTCGCGCCGAGCTCCGCGGCTGCTCGTGCCGCGCTTGCGGCCGCGCTCGTGATGGCGTCGGCATCGGGGACCTCCCCGAGCCCCGTCGCGAGGAGGCGGGGAGCCCCGAGCGCGCCGTCCGTATGTGTCAGCGAGACCCGGCCGCGCCTGCCGCTCCACTCGCCGTCGGCGAGGAGTTTGGCGAGTCGCCCCTTCAGCCGCTCGTCGAGAGCGCGTGCCGGCTCGGAAAGGCCGGCGGGATCGGAAAGGGGGAGGACGAGAACGTCCGCCTGCACCCCCTCCGGCGGCGCTTCCGCTGTCTCCACGAGCATGGCCGGCGGATGCTATCCGAACCTCCCGGTACCTTCCCGAAAATGGGGCTAAAGGCTGCCCTCAGCCGTGTCGATACGGACGATGCGCTATGAGCGCAGCACCATCCTCTCCGCCCACCCCTTCCCCTGGTGGGCACCCTCTCCCAGTAGAGGCCCTCCAAGATCTTCTTGGGGGGCTTCTGCATGAGCGCGAGCTCCTTCGCGGCGACGGCTCGGTCGCTGCTCTGGAGGAGAACCGGCAGAAGATCGTTGGCGTCCAGTGGCAGCTCGCCCATGCGTTAATCGCGCTCCACGTCCCAGTCCGTTAGAGCGAGCTCGCGCGGCTATCCTCGCCGCGTGAGAACGGGCGTCGACAGAAAGGGGATGGCGGCCCTCTCGACAGGCCATCTGGCGACCGACCTGGCACAGGGCTCGCTCGCGGCCCTCCTGCCCTTTCTCGTCGATCGGTTCGACCTCTCCTATGCGATGGCGGCCGCCCTCGTTCTCGCGGCGACGATCAGCTCTTCGATCGTGCAACCGCTCTTCGGGCTCGTCTCCGACGCGAGGGGCGGGTACTGGCTCCTCCCGGTCGGGGTCGCCGCAGCTGGGATCGGCATGGCCCTCGCGGCCGTGGCGCCTTCCTACCCGCTCGTCCTCGTCGCCGTCCTCGTGGCCGGGCTGGGCGTGGCCGCGTACCACCCGGAGGCATCGAAGTTCGCGAATTACGTGAGCGGGGACCGGCGTGCGAGTGGCATGGCGTTCTTCTCGGTCGGCGGGAATCTCGGCTTCGCGCTCGGGCCGTTCCTCGCATCGACGATCGTGCTCGCACTCGGCCTGAACGGCGGCCTTCTACTCGCGCTCCCGGGGCTTGCGGTCGCGGTCCTCCTCGTTGCCGCGCGGGCCCATCTCGGGCGCTTCGTTCCGGCCCGGGTGCAGAGGGACGGGACGACCGGCGCCGGCGACAATCCGCGCGGACTGACGCTGCTCTTGGCGGTGATCGCGCTCAGGAGCGTGGCCCACATGGGCCTCTTCACCTTCGTGCCGCTCTGGGAGGTCGAACTCGGGAACGGAGCCGCGCACGGAACGCGCCTTCTGTCGCTCTTTCTGCTTGCCGGCGCGGTCGGGACGATCTTCGGTGGCCGGCTGGCCGACCGCTTTGGCCGGCGGCCTGTGCTCCGCTGGAGCTTTGTAGTCTCGGCGCCCCTCATCTTCGTGTACGTCGTCGTGGGAGGGATTGTCGGAGAGGCGGCGTTGATCCTCTCGGGGGCGGCGGTGATTGGCACCTTCGGCGTCAGCCTCGTTATGAGCCAGGAGTACATGCCGAGCCGGGTCGGGATGGCGTCGGGGCTCTCGATCGGCTTCGCCATCGGCCTTGGGGGGGTGGCCGCAGTCATTCTTGGCGGCATCGCCGATGCCATCGACCTCGAAACGGCTTTGCTCGCGACGGTCGCCGGCCCGGTGCTCGCCTTCGTCCTGGCGCTGGCCCTGCCTCCATCCGCTGCGCGCCGTCTCGAGCCGGTGGCCGCGAGCCTGTGAGCGCGCCCCGCTCCGCTCGCGAATTCTTCGAAGGGCTCGAGGAAAGGATCGATCCCGCCCGTGCTGCAGGAAAACGGGTGTCCTATCGCTTCGACGTACGCGGAGGCGGGAGCTGGCGTCTCGAGTTGGCCGACGGCACGGCAAGCGTCACCGAAAGCGACGCGGACGCGGACTGCGTCGTCGAAACCACCGAGGACGTGCTGCTCCGAATCGTAAGCGGGAAGCAGAGCCCGGCGCTCGCCTACATGACGGGAAAGATCAAAGTGGCGGGGCGGACTGATCTTGCGCTCGGGCTCCGCGATCTCCTGACCTAGGGTCGACGGCCCGGCAACAGGCCGGGCCGTCGAGTTTCCGCGGTGGCGCGAGGTCAGGCTCGCACGGCCTCGCGGGTCGCTTCAGCCTGCTCCTGGTGCTCGCCCTCGGCGAACTCTTCCACCAGTTTGGCCGCGAATGCTGGCAGGTCGGCCGGCTTTCGGCTCGTGACGAGACCGCGGTCAGTGCGGACTTCCTCGTCGACCCACTCGCCGCCGGCGTTCCGGATGTCGGTCCGCAGCGAAGGCCAGGAGGTGAGCGCCCGGCCCTTCACGATTCCGGCCTCGATAAGGGTCCACGGCGCATGGCAGATGGCGCCAACCGGCTTTCCCTGCTCGAAGAACGTCCGCACGAACCGGACAGCGTCCTCGTTCATGCGGAGCTGGTCGGGGTTCGCAACCCCGCCCGGCAGGACGAGGCCGTCGTAGTCGGTGGGATCAGCCTCCGAGACAACCTTATCCACCGGGAATGTGTCGGCCTTGTCCAGGTGGTTGAACGCCTGGACCTCGCCACGCTTGGTCGAGAGGAGCTCGAGCTCGGCTCCGGCCTTTTCGAGCGCCTTCCAGGGCTCGGTCAACTCGACCTGCTCGACGCCTTCCGTGGCGGTCAGAAACGCGATTCTCTTGCCTTGCAGCTCGTTGCTCATGCCAACCTCCTCGAATCGTTCGTCCTGTTCGGGTACCGCGCTGATTCGTGGCTAAACATGCTTGCCTCCATCCGGTCGACCGTCTTAGATAGGCGGCCGTGAACCGCTACGAGTGGCTTCTCTTCTTCCACATCGCCGCCGCGATCGTCTGGCTCGGCGGCAGCCTCGCTGTTCAGATCCTCGCCATTCGTGCAAACCGCGCCGACGACCCTGCCCGCATGACGGCGATCGCGCATGAAGCCGAGTGGTTCGGGACGAGGATCTCCTTGCCGTCCTCGCTCAGCGTGCTGGTCCTCGGGATCATCCTCGTCGTCGACGGGCCCTGGGACTTCGGGCAGACGTGGATCATCCTCGCCCTGATCGGGTTCGGGCTGTCCTTCGCGACCGGAGCTGCCTTCCTCGGCCCCGAGTCCGGGCGCATCGGGAAGCTGCTCGCCGCCGAAGGGCCGGAATCCCCGGCCGTTCGAGCCCGGATCCAGCGAATCTTCCTCGTCTCCAGGATCGAGCTGGTGCTCCTGTACCTGATCGTGCTCGACATGGTCATCAAGCCCGGGCTCTAGGGCCCGATTAGCTTTCCAGCTCGACCAGGACGTCGCCCCCGGCGACGCGGTCGCCCTCGCCCACGTGCACGCGGCCGACCACGCCGTCGTAGGGCGAGACCAGCGGCGTCTCCATCTTCATCGCCTCGAGGACGAGCAGCGGCTGCCGGGCCTCGACCCGCGCACCCTCCTCGACGAGCACGCGGATCACGGTTCCCGGCATGGGCGCGGTGACCGCACGCTGGCCACCCCGCACGATCTCGGCGGAACGGGAGGCGTCCTCGACCCTCGGGGGCGGGCTCGCGGCTGCCCGGGCCCGGTTCAGCCGCCATCCGCCCGCCCAAACGTCAGGCAGCTCGACCGGGGTCGAGAGCGGTGGGTTCTCGGTGAGGAAGGCGGTGGTCGTGCGTCTCGCGCGCACGTCCGGATGTGAGACCAGCCACCGCAGGAAGGCCAGGTTCGTCGTGACCCCCGAGACCGCTGTCTCGGCGAGCGCGCCGGCGAGCTGGTCCAGCGCCTCTTCGCGCGTCTCCGCGTGCGCCACGAGCTTCGCGATCATCGGGTCGTAGGCGACGGGAACGTCGTCTCCTGCCTCGACCCCTGCATCGACTCGGACGCCTTCCGGGAGCTGCAGCCGCTCGAGACGTCCCGCCTGGGGGAGGAAGGAGCGTGGATCCTCGGCGTAGAGACGAACCTCGACCGCGTGTCCGGTGACCGCGGGGTTCCCGGCGGCGAGCCGCTCCCCGCTCGCGACGAGGAGCTGCTGCTCCACGAGATCGACGCCGGTCACGGCCTCCGTCACCGGATGTTCCACCTGGATTCGTGCGTTCAGCTCGAGGAAGAAGAAATCCTCTCCCTGGACGACGAACTCGACGGTTCCGGCCCCGACGTAGCCGAGCTCTCGTGCGAGCTCGACCGCCGCTGTGGTCATTGCATCGCGCACGGCGACGTCGAGCTCTGGGGCCGGGGATTCCTCGAGCACCTTCTGGTGACGTCGCTGGACGGAACAGTCGCGCTCGCCCAGGTGGACGATTGTTCCGTGCTCGTCCGCGAGGAGCTGCACCTCGACATGTCGTGGGCGCTCGAGGTAGCGCTCGAGGAAGACCGTATCGTCTCCGAAGCCTGCTTTCGCCTCACGCCGTGCGGCCTGGAGTGCCTCGTCGAGCTCGTCTGCGGTGCGAACGACGCGCATCCCGCGCCCGCCTCCGCCCGCTGCGGCCTTGACGAGGAGCGGGTACCCGATCTCCTCGGCCGAGCCGGAGGGGAGGACTGGGACACCGGCCTGCGCGGCCGACCGCTTCGCCTCCAGCTTGTCGCCGGCGGCCCGAAGGACATCCGTGGGCGGCCCGACCCAGGTGATCCCGGCGCGCTTCACGGCGGCGGCGAAGTCCGCACTCTCGGCCAGGAAGCCGTAGCCCGGATGGATCGCGTCGGCGCCGCTCTCGCTCGCGGCACGGAGATGCTCAGCGGGGTCGAGGTAGCTCTTGATCTCCTGCACTTCGCCGCTCTGGCGCGTGTGGAGGGCACCGGCATCATCGGGAGCTGCAACCGCCACTGTCGTGATGCCGAGCCGGTCGCACGTTCGAAAGATGCGCGCGGCGATCTCGCCGCGGTTTGCGACTAAGAGCTTTCGGACTTCCACCCGGGCGCCCGCTTCTCGAGAAAGGCTCGAAGTCCGTCCTGGCCCTCGTCGCTCGTGCGCCGTTCAGCAGCCCAGTGCGCGACCTCCGGGACGCCGGGCTGTTCCCGAACGAGGCGTTTCGCCTCGCGAACCGCGATCGGGCCCGCTGCGAGGAGCTCTCTGATCACGCGGTCCATAGCGTCGTCAAGGTCGGACGCGACCTCGTGGACAAGCCCGATTCGCAGAGCGGTGGGCGCGTCGAACCGCTCGCCGGTCAGGAAGTAGCGCCGCGCCGCGCCAGGCCCGATCCGGGCCAGGACGAAAGGCGAGATGACTGCGGGCACGATGCCGAGCCGTACTTCGGAGAACGCGAACACGGCGTCCTCCGCCGCGATCGCAACGTCGACGCAGGCCAACAGGCCGGAGCCGCCGCCGAGCGCATGGCCCTGAACCCGCGCCACGACGGGCGCGGGGCAGGAGTCGATCGCCTCGAGCATGGCGTGGAGGCGCATCGCGTCCTGGACGTTCTCGTCGTAGTCGAGGTCGATCGCCGCGCGCTGCCACTCCACGTCGGCCCCGGCGCAGAAGCTCGCCCCCTCGCCCTCGAGCCGGACGGCGCGTACGTCCCCCACGTCTGAGAAAGCCTCCGTCAGGTCAGCGATCAGGGCCGCGTCGAACGCGTTCCGGCGCTCGGGCCGAGCAAGCGTGATGCGGAGGACGTGCCCCTGCCGCTCGATCCGGAGCGCGCTCATCGGCGGCAGCTTAGAGTCCACGTCGTGCTCAAGGGTGCGCTCGCTGCTGCGGTAACACCGCTCCGGGATGGGGGGGAGGCGCTCGACGAAGCTCCCTTCGGTGCATACGTCGAGTTCCTGGCCACCGCTGGGCTCGACGGGATCCTGGCGCTCGGCACGACCGGCGAGGGAATCCTGCTCGGCCCGGAGGAGCGCCGGCGCGCCGCAGCGCTGTTCGTTGCAGCTGCCGGCGATCGACTCGACGTCGCCGTCCACTGCGGCGCGCAGACCACACGCGAGACTGTCGCGCTCGCGCGGCATGCCGCAGAAGCGGGCGCAGCGGCCGTCGCAGTGATCGGCCCCCCGTATTACGCGCTCGACGATCAGGCTCTGCTGGCGCATTTCAGCGCCGCGGCGCAGGCGTGCGCGCCGCTCCCGTTCTATCTCTACGAGTTCGCTGATCGCAGCGGCTACGCCGTCCCGATCAGCGTCATCGAGAGCTTGAGGGAGCAGGCGCCGAACCTGGCGGGGCTCAAGGTCTCGGATGCGCCTTTCGAGCGCTTCTCGCCGTATCTTCTCGAAGGCCTCGACGTCTTCGTGGGGCCTGAGTCCCTCATCGTGGAAGGACTCGGACGAGGCGCCGCCGGGGCCGTCTCGGGCCTCGCTAGTGCCTTCCCGGACATCGTCGGCGAGCTCGTGCGCAATCCGGATCGCTCGACCGGCGAGCGGGTGGCGGCGGTCCGGGACCGGCTGCAGGCTCTGCCCTTCCAGGCGGCGCTCAAGCGAACACTCGCGCGCCGGGGCGTCCCGCTCGGAGAGGATGTCCGGGCACCACTTCGCGGCCTCAACCCGGAGGAGCGGCGCGACCTCGACGCATTCCTCGACGGCGAGGGCTTCTAATGCCCCGAATCGTCGTCGGCGGCGCGGGAGCGATCGGCGCCTCGATCGCCTATCACCTCGCGTTGGCGGGAGCGGACGACGTCGTCCTCGTGGATCGAGACACGGTCGGCTCCGGCGCCACCAGCAAGGCGATGGGAGGTGTCCGCCAACAGTTCTCGACCGAGGCGGAGGTCCGGCTGGCGCAGGAGAGCATTCGCTTCTTCGAGGAGCTCGGGTCGCCCTACTTCGACCAGGTTGGATACCTGTTTCTCGCGACGACCGAAGCTGGCCTCGCGGAGCTCGAGGCGCGCCGTCAAGTGCAGGTCGGATTGGGGGTTCCCGTCCAGCGCCTCGATCCGGAGGCGATCGCGGAGACTGCGGCGGGCGTGACGGTCGCCGACGTGGTCGGAGGCGTCTTCTGCGCCGAGGACGGCGTTGCCGATCCACCGGCCGTCACGCGAGAGCTTGTCAGGCGTGCCGTCGAGCTCGGCGTGGATTTGCTCGAGCGAACCGCTCTGGACGAGATCGAGGCCGATGTCGCCGTGATCGCGTGTGGGCCACACTCGGGAGAGGCAGCAAAGCGACTCGGGGCGGAGGTCCCGATCAGGCCCCTTCGCCGTCAGCTCATCGAGACCGGTCCGGTGCCGGGGCTTCCGGAGACCCTTCCCATGATCGTGGAGACCGAGACGGGCTTCCACTTCCGGCGGCGGGGCGACCGGCTGATCCTCGCCATGGGCGACGCGCGACCGCGCTGGGGCGACGAGGAAACGGTCGACGAATCGGTGCTCGGCGACCGCCTCGAGCGCCTTCGGGCCCGGTTTCCGGCCGCCGGCGACGTCGAGATCGCGAGGGCGTGGGCAGGGCTCTACGACATGACGTCCGATGCGCATCCGGTGATTGGCTGGGTAGGCGAGGGCGTGTACGCAGCCTGCGGCTTCTCTGGGCACGGCTTCATGCAGTCCCCAGCGGTCGGTCGAGCCGTCGCCGAGGAGCTCCTGAACGGACACTCCATGCTCGATCTCACCCCCTACCGTCCCGAACGTCTTGCAGACGGCACCGGGTTTGAGGAGGAGGTCGTTCTCTAGGTTTAGTCCACGGGTCGGGCGGCTCCGCCGGGCGTCAAGCGCTCCCACATACGCAGATAAACCCTGAGCTCGGCCCGTGCAACCTCCGGCTCGAGCGCACCCGGAGGGTCGATCACGAGGACTCCGTCATCGCGAGCCTCGGCGGCGTACGACGTCCTCCGGAGGAATGCGAGCAGGCTCCTCTGGAAGCCTGCATTCGAGACCTGGACCTCGAGAATATCCCGCCCTCTTCGTGTCCCAAGGGGCGGAAAGCTACTCTGAGTGGGTTGCTTCCATGACAACATGGACGGTGGGACCCGGGGAATACGTGGCCTCGGCCGGTTCTTTCCCCCCCGCCGTCGTCCACGCGAACCCGGGTCCTTCTCCTCTTAGAGCCCGGCAGGCGGTCAAAACTTGCGCCCAGAACTTGCACCCCCAACTTTCACCCGGAGCGCGCGCACAGAACCCAGAAGCTTCAACCCATGGAAGGTGAGAGATTTTGGGTTTCTGGGCACTCAAAGCCCATGAGCCCGCGCGTTGAGCCTTTGCGCCGGCGTCTCGACGACCGCTCGTTCGAGCGTCTCTACAGGCGGCACCTTCCCGAGGTCTACCGCTACGTCCTTCGTGACGTCGGAAACCGAGCCGACGCCGAGGAGGTCACCCAGAACGCATTTCTCGATGCCTACCGGGCTCTGGGGCGTGGCCATGCACCCGAGAAGCCACGCGCCTGGCTCTTCGCCATCGCCAAGAACGCCACGCGGCGGCGCTATCGGACGCTCTCTCGCCGGCCACACGAGGTCGAGCTCGACCACGAGCTCACGGAGTCGGTGGCCGAAGAGGAGCGTCCGCGGCTCGAGGAGCTGCGGGAGGCTGTTGGCTCGCTGCGTCCCGCGCACCAGCAGGTGCTCTTCCTCCGTGAGATCGAAGGTCTCTCGTATGCGGACATCGCCAACCGGATGGATCTGTCGCACGCAGCGGTCGAGACCCTCCTCTTCCGCGCACGCCGGTCGCTGCGCGGGCAGCTCGAGGAGGCGGGCATCCGTCCTGCCGCCGCGCCCGTGTCGCGGAGGCGGAGACTTGCCGGCCTCGCGTTTCTCCCGGCCGGTCTGCTCCGCCAGCTGGACAGGGTCGCGCTCGAGGCGGAGCGCTCCGGGATCGCGCTCAAGACGGCGGCCGCCGCGACCGCCGCCGTCGTCCTGGGTGCGGGGATCACGGTCGCAGTCGTCCCGCTCGGAGCGACCAGCGAGCGCCAGCAGGCGGTCACGATGCCGAAGGCGACAACGATGCCTCCCGACGACGCAACTTTGTTCACGAGCGTGTTTTCTACCTCTGGGAATCCCGCGACGGACGGTGCAGGTGCGGGCACCACGGGTTCGGGTCAGGGCTCTGGCGCTGGGCCCGGCGGGAAGGACAACGGTCCAACGGTGCACACGGTCGCAGGAGCCACAAGCTTGGGCGGAGGCTCCGGGCTAGTCCAACCGGGCGCGAGCATTCCGGCAGTCTCGACTCCGCCCATCTCGACGCCCCCGGTCTCGATTCCGTCTATCACGACACCTCCGGTCTCGATTCCGTCTGTAACAACACCTCCGATTCCGACCCTGCCCGTCACCGCGCCGACCCTCCCTGAAGTCGACGTGCCCGGCTTGCCGGACGCACCGGTCACGACAGGCGGCCTCCCCGGCCTGCCGTAGTCGGCGCCCACTACATCCGGAAGATGCCAAAGGTCGTCTCGGGAATCGGCGCATTGAGGCTCGCCGAGAGCCCGAGGGCAAGGACGCGGCGGGTATCGGCCGGGTCGATGACGCCGTCGTCCCAGAGCCTCGCCGTCGAGTAGTACGGGCTCCCCTCGCGCTCGTACTTCTCCCGGATCTCCTCGGGATCCGAGCGCCCAACGGCGGAGAGCACGGTCGCCGCCTGCTCGCCGCCCATGACGCTGATCCTGGCGTTCGGCCACATCCAGAGCTGGCGAGGGGAAAAGGCTCGTCCGCACATTCCGTAGTTTCCCGCTCCGAACGAGCCGCCGATGATGACCGTGAACTTGGGCACTTCGGCGCACGCGACGGCCGTCACGAGCTTCGCCCCGTCCTTCGCGATCCCGCCCGCCTCGTACTCCTTTCCGACCATGAACCCGGTGATGTTCTGGAGGAAGACCAGCGGGATCCGGCGCTTGCAGGCGAGCTCCACGAAGTGTGCGCCCTTGAGTGCGCTCTCCGAGAAGAGGACGCCGTTGTTGGCGAGGATCGCGACCGGAAGCCCTTCGATTCGCGCGAAACCGCACACGAGCGTCTCTCCGTAGAGTTCCTTGAACTCGTGGAACCGGCTGCCGTCGACCACCCGGGCGATCACCTCGCGGACGTCGTAGCCGATGCGGTAGTCCTCCGGCACGACTCCGTGTAGCTCGGCGGGGTCGCAAAGGGGAGCCTCGGCCTCGGCAGGCGTCCACGGAGGATCCGGCCGCCTGTAACCCAGGTGGGCGACGATCGACCGGGCGATCGCGAGCGCGTGCTCGTCGTCTGCGGCGTAGTGGTCGGTGACCCCCGACACCCGTGAGTGGACGTCTGCGCCGCCCAGCTCCTCCGCGGTCACTTCCTCGCCGGTAGCCGCCTTCACGAGCGGCGGGCCGCCTAGGAAGATCGTGCCCGTGCCCTTGACGATCACGGTCTCGTCGCTCATGGCCGGCACGTACGCGCCGCCGGCGGTGCACGACCCCATGACAACCGCGATCTGCGAGATCCCCTTGGCCGACATGCGGGCCTGGTTGAAGAAGATGCGGCCGAAGTGGTCACGGTCGGGGAACACCTCGTCCTGGAGAGGCAGAAAGGCGCCGCCCGAGTCGACGAGGTAGATGCACGGCAGGCAATTCTGCTCCGCGACCTCCTGGGCACGGAGGTGCTTCTTGACCGTGAGCGGATAGTAGGTTCCGCCCTTCACAGTGGCGTCGTTCGCAACGACGACGCACTCCCGGCCCTCGACAACGCCTATGCCGCAAACGATTCCGGCGCCGGGAGCATCGCCGTCGTAGAGCTCCCATGCAGCGAGCGCGTTCAGCTCGAGGAACGATGAGCCGGGGTCGAGCAGTCGGTCGACCCGTTCCCTGGCTGCGAGCTTCCCTCGCGCCCGGTGACGCTCGACCGACTCTGCTCCGCCGCCCTGCGCGACCTGCTCGCTACGAGCGCGGAGCTCGGCGACCAACGCCTTCATCCGGGAGAGGTTCGCCTCGAACTCCGGCGTCGCCCGGTCGATGCGCGAGTCGAGGATCGCCACGGGCCGGAAGCCTACGGGACGAGCCGGATTCGCCGGTAGCGACTCTCGCCTAGACGCCGAAGGCCCCGTGCTCAGGGCCTTTGGCGTCTCGTCCCCTCGGCAAAGGTGCTGCTAGGCCGGCTGTGGCTTCCGGCCACCGCGGCCGAGAAAAGACAGGGCCTGAAGCATCGCGACAGGCTGCGCGAACGTGATCCTCGGGACGTCGCGCCTGACCTTCGCGGCGAGGCGCGCCGCATCGGCCTCCCGCAGAAGATCTGCCTGCCTCTGGCGAGCGAGCTCTTGATGGATAGACGGGCTGATCACGGCTCCTCCTCTTCGCGTGTGTCAACAGGACGGCGAGCCGGCTCCGGTTCTTCCCTAACGTTCAGATCAACCTCGCGACCATGCCCGACAATGCCTCGCGAGCGTCGGTTGGTCGCGGAAAGCCGTTAACCGAGCCCGGCCGACGCGGCGAGCAGCCGCTGCAAACGCCGGTCACGCCGCTCGAGACGCCGGCTCGTAGCGATCAGAGATGCCAGCTCGCCGGTGCGCGCCCGGCGCAAGAGGTCGGCGTAGCGGGCGGTCTCCAGCGTGCTTCCGTTCTCGTGCGTTCGCTCTCGCTTCACGTGTGACCAGACGCGCCGGGTGGACAGGTTCTTCCCTCAGCAGGAGAATTCGGCGAAGATCTTATGAGTCAGATGTCTCTTGCCTCGCTCTCCGACGCCCGCCTGGTTGCCCGCTGCCGTACCGGCGAACAGGCCGCGTGGGCCGAGCTCGTCGACCGGTTCTCCCGGTACGTGTACGCAATCGCGACCCAGGCCTACAGGCTCGGGCCGGACGACGCGGAGGAGGTCTATCAGGAGGTCTTCGCGCGTACATATGAGCACCTGGACCGGCTTCGCGACGATGCGGCCATCCGGCCGTGGATCGGACAGCTCACCCGTCGTCTCTCCATCGACCGGATTCGGGGCGCTGCACGCGAGGTAGTCGATTCCGATGCTCTCGACGTACCCGTAGTGGATGAAACCCTCGAGCGCCTCGACACAGCGCTCACAGTCCATGAGGCGCTTTCGGCACTGCCCGAGCACTGTCAGGAGATCCTGGATCGCTTTTTCGCGTGTGACGAGAGCTATCAGACGATCGGCGACGCTCTCGCCATCGCGCCTGGAACGATCGCAAGTCGCATCTCCCGCTGCCTCAAAAAGCTCCGGGCGCAGCTCGAGGGAAGATCAGAGCCCTCCGAGCCGTCTGGTGAACGGTGACACACGTGACGACATTCGACGAACAACGGCTTGCGGAGCTCCTCGGAGCCCTTCCGCCCGCGCCGGATGCCTGGGTGCAGGCCGCGAAGGAGCTTCCGCTCGCACGTCGTCAACTCGACAATCTGGTCGAGCGCGCCGTGGCGGACGACGATTTCCGGCGTGCGATCGAGGCTGACATCGAAGCTGCGATCCGGGAAGCTGGTTGTGTCCCGGATCCGGTCACGGTCGCCGCTCTGCGAGCCCGTCTCGATCGACCGTAGCGCCGGCTCACAGGCTCAAGCCGGAGGGTCGTAACGCCCGACGGTCGTATCGCTGGGGGGCTGGTTGCCCTCGTCGATGTGGGCCTGATGAAGCAATTTCTGGCCCACGGGAAGAAAGGCCTTCGCTCCTCCGTCCGGTGAGCATGAAACGGCGTCACGAAAGGAGCAAGGAAATGAGGAATCGTCGTCATCGTTGGATCCGTCGGATCGCTCTCTCTTTCGCCTTTGCGGCGATCGCCGCTCCGACGGCGCAGGCTCGCATCGCTGAGGACTCGGGTGTCGGTCAGGTAAACCAGGTCACGAGCGTTCGCCCTGACGATCGGGCAGTGCGCGGCGTGCCGCAGTCGACGGATGTGACCGCGGTTGTAAGGCCCGACGACCGGGCAGCGCGCTTCTCGCCGAACGTTGGCAGCGAGAATCTCAATCTCTGGCGCGACCCGGCCGCAGTCACGGGCGACCAAGGTCTCGTGCTCCGGCGCGATCCAGGCGCCGCCGTGGAGAGTCCGGTAGTTGCGGTTCCCGCGACCGACGGCCAGGCCTTCGATTGGGGCGACGCCGGCATCGGCGCCGCAATCATGCTCGGATTGCTGCTGCTTGCAACGGGCACCGCTGCAGCGGCCCGGCAGTCCCGGAAGTCGCTCGCCGGGGCGTAAGCCTCCCACAGCACACGGGACGACGAGCGGGCCGAAAGGCCCGCTCGTCTCGTGCATGGAACCTAACGCCTGACTGCCGTACCCTTTCGTCATGGCCGTTTGCGCCGAATGTGGACAGCGAAATCCGGAGGAAGCTCGCTTCTGCCTGGCATGCGGTGCGCCCCTAGCGGATCGAGGCGCCGCGGGCCACGAGGTGCGGAAGACCGTCACCGTCGTTTTCGCAGATCTGGCCGGCTCAACGGGGTTCGGGGAGCGGCTCGACCCCGAGTCGCTGCGGCGCGTGCAGGCTCGCTTCTTCGATGCGATGCGGCTCGTGCTCGAGCGGCACGGGGCTACGGTCGAGAAGTTCATCGGCGACGCGGTCATGGCGGTGTTCGGTGTTCCATTCGTGCACGAGGATGATGCGCTGAGGGCTGTGCGGGCCAGTTTCGAGATGCGCGAGGCGCTCGAGGAGCTGAACGCCGAGATCTCTCCGTCCTGGGGGGTTGAGCTCACGATCCGGATCGGAGTCAACACCGGCGAGGTCGTGGCAGGAGACGCGGCTTCCGGTCAGTCGTTTGCGACAGGGGACACTGTGAACGTCGCCGCCCGGCTCGAACAGGCTGCAGACCCCGGTGAGATCCTTGTCGGCGAGACGACCTTTCGCCTCGTCCGCGATGCGGTCGAGGCCGAGGAGGTCGATCCCCTCGAGCTTCGCGGCCGCGGCGAGAAAGTTGCTGCACGGCGCCTCGTGTCCGTTCGTCCGGACTCTCCGGGCACGGCTCGGCGCCTCGAGACGCCCCTCGTCGGACGCGAGAACGAACTCCGGCTTCTTGACGATGCCTTCGCCCGGGTTGAGCGTGAGCAGGGCTGTCACCTCTTCACCCTGCTGGGTCCGGCAGGGGTGGGAAAGTCGCGCCTCGTTGCGGAATTCCTCAGTGGTCTGGCCGGACGGGCGACCGCGGTTCGGGGTCGCTGCCTCTCGTATGGGGACGGCATCACGTTTTGGCCTGTGGCAGAGGTTGTTCGAGAAGCGGCATCCCTGAACGGCGAGGAGGCACCCGAGGAGGCGCAGAGCCGTATCGCCGCATTTCTCGCCGAGGAGGACGACGCCACTCTCGTCGCCGCCCAAGTCTCGGAGCTCGTCGGGCTTGCCGACGCCCGCGGGGGCGAGGAGAGCTTTTGGGCAGTACGGAAGTTTTTGGAAGCGTTGGCGCGAGATCGGCCACTCGTCGTCGTGTTGGACGACGTGAACTGGGGCGAGCCGACTTTTCTCGACCTCGTCGAGCACATCGCTGAGTGGTCCCGAGGCGCCCCGATTCTGCTCGTGTGCCTGGCCCGCCCAGAGCTCCTGGACGAGCGGCCTGCCTGGGCCGGTGGGAAGCTCAACTCCACTTCCTTGCTCCTCGAGCCGCTCAACGACGAGGAGTTCGACCTGCTCGTCTCGACCCATCTCGGTCCAGGGACCCTCGAGGAAGGCGTTCGAGCTCAGATCATGCAGGTCGCCGAAGGAAATCCCCTCTTTGTCGAGGAGACAGTCGCGTTGCTCCTCGGAGAAGGCCTTCTGACCCGCGAAAACGGCCACTGGGCTGCCATCGGCCTGGAGAAGATTCCTATCCCACCAACGATCCAGGCGCTTCTTGCCGCGAGGATCGACAGGCTCCCGGCGGCCGAGCGCGCCGTCCTCGAGAGGGCGTCGGTGGAGGGACAGGTCTTTCACGCCGGCGCGTTGGGAGGGCTCCAAGAGGGACGAGACGGCTTAGCACGACTGGTTCGCGCGCTCGTTCGAAAAGAGCTCGTTCGTCCAGAACGTTCCACGTTTCCGGGCGAGGAAGCCTTTCGATTCCGGCACATCCTCATTCGCGATGCCGCCTACGAGTCGATTCCAAAGGAGACGCGGGCCGATCTCCACGAGCAGTTCGCAGACTGGCTCGTGGAGGCGGCGGGCGCGCGCAGCCTCGAGTACGAGGAGATCGTGGCGTATCACCTCGAGTGCGCCTACAGGCTGCGGGCCCAACTCGGGCCAGTCGGCGAGCGGGGCCGAGCCCTTGCCGACGAGGCGGCCGAGCGTCTGGCTGGGTCTGCCAAGCGCGCGGTTGCCCGAAACGACATGCCGGCTGCTGCGACCCTCTACGGGCGCGCAACTGATCTCGCTGCCGAAGGGCCGCTCCGGATCGAGTTGCTCGTGGCGCACGCCCGAACCCTCGTCGAGACCGGTGAGTTGGACGCGGCCGAGGCGAAGCTGGGGGACGCGGTTCGGGAGGCTGAGGCGGCAGGCGACCGGAGACTTGCCTTGCGTGCTCGGGTCGAAGAGCAGCACCTTCGGTTGAAGACGGATCCGACCGAAACAACCGAGGAGGCGCGACGAGTCGCCGAGTCGTCTCTGCCGGCCTTCGAGGAATTCGGCGACGAGGCGGGCCTTGCGTCTGCATGGGACCTTCTGGGGCAGGTTCACCTGATGGCGTGCCGGTACGAGCTACGGGCCGAGGCGCTGGCCCGGGCGCTCGAGCACGCTCGCCGTGCGGGCGACGAGCGCGAGGACGAGATTCTCATCGGGCTGGGCACCGCGCCGTACTGGGGACCGACACCGGTGGACGTGTGCACCGAGCGTTGTGAGGAACTTTTGGCCGAGGCCGGCGGCCGGCGGCCCACCGTCGAGGCGGCTCTCGTGGGCACGCTTGCCGGGCTCGAGGCGATGCGCGGAAACTTCGACGATGCGCGCGGCCTCTACGCGCGGCAGCAGTCCATGCACGAGGATCTCGGCCGGCCGTACTCGCTCGCGGCTGCGACGATCATGGGCGGCCGGATCGAGATGCTCGCCGGAGACCCCGCCGCCGCCGAGGCCGAGCTCCGCCGCGGTTACACGATCCTCGAGGGCATGGGCGAATACGGAGTGCTCTCGACGCTGGCGGCGTACCTGGCGGACGCGGTTTACGCGCAGGGTCGCTACGAGGAAGCAGACCACCTAACGCATGTGAGCGAAGACGCAGCCACGTCCGATGACATCGCGTCCCATGTTTGGTGGCGCGTCACCCGGGCGCGGGTCCTCGCACGGCGCGGGAGCCACGAAGAGGCTGAGCGGATCGGCTCGGAGGCCCTTGCGCTCGCGGAGGTGACCGACGATCTCTTCATACGGGGACGGGCGCTCACAGACCTCGCGGAGGTACGCCGCCTGGGAGAGGCCGACGGCAGCGTGCCGCTTCTCGAAGCAGCCCTCAGGCTCTTCGAGGCGAAGGGCGACACGGTTTCCGCGGGCCGGGTGCGCTCGGCCCTCTCGACAGCGCGCGCGGGCTAGCGACTAGGGCTTTACTAAATCGACCGAGGCGATGTCGCCTCCGTGAGCCTTTGCCTGGTCGACCGCCTTCTTGAGCTCCTTCTCGGCCTTGTCCGAGATCGTTACGACCTCGCTCTCGATGGTCTCGCCGCCTCTGACGATGACGAGCTTCCTCTGTTGCGGCACCGCAGCCTCCAATCTCGCGAATCGTGGCGAGGCTATACCCGCGGCGGGCGCTGGGCAAGGTCTCCCGAGCGACTCGCCGGGCTTACGGGAGATTTACGAAAACCGCACGAGCATTTACGAATCCCGCATGAGGGGGTTCCAATCGGCTGGTGTGATTCGTCTCGAATGGCTGATCTCGAAAGGGAGCCCCTCGTGTCGAAAGCACTCGTTCTCTTCGTGGTCGTTGCGGCGCTGGTCGCCGTCCCGGGCGCTCTCGCGGACACGTTCAATGGAACTCCCGGGAACGATGTCCTGACCGGAACCGATCAGCGCGACTTCATCTTCGGCAAGGCCGGAAACGACACGCTCTCCGGGGCGGGCGGGAGCGATCTTCTCTTCGGCGGCCGCGGCATCGACACGGTGTCCGGTGATGACGGTCGCGACTTCCTCTGGGGCGGTCGCGGTGCCGATTCGCTCGACGGCGGCGACGGCCCTGACTGGGTCTATGCCGGGCGGGGAACGGACGTACTCGAGGGCGGCCTCGGCGACGACCATCTCTTCGCGGGCGCCGACGACGGCGATGTCGACACGGTCGACTGTGGCGCGGGCTTCGACGTCACGCTCATCCGCACCGGCGATGTCGCGATCGACTGCGAGCGGGTCAGGACGATCTCCTCGCCACGTCCGCGGGGGAGCTTCATCCGCGGTGACGCGAACGACAACGTGCTCGTGGGCACCGAGAACCGCGACTTCATCTGGGGAAAGGCCGGGAACGACACGATCTCGGGCGGGGACGGCAGCGACTTCCTCTTCGGAGGCCTTGGGAACGACACGGTCTCGGGCGAGGGCATGGGCGACTTCATCTGGGGCGGGCCGGGCGATGACGTCCTCGCGGGTGGCGACGGCCGCGACTGGGTCTGGGGCGGCTGGGGCGGCGACACGATGAGCGGGAACGGCGGCAACGACCATCTCTTCGCGGCCGCGGACGACGGCGCCTTCGACACGCTCGACTGCGGCGAAGATGCGGACGACAGTGACGTAGCGGTCGTCCGGACGGGCGATACGACCCTCAACTGCGAGAGGGTTCGCGTCGTCGGCTAGAAGGTTCTCGGACGGGGGCTTTGACGCGGTCGGGCGAGTCCCGGCCGCGTCGCGTTCACGGGGCCGTTGCCGGTTCGGGCGCGGCGTCGACCGCGCGGCGTAGCGACTCGACGTAGGCTCGGAGAGCCTCGGTTCCACCCTCGCCCGCAACTTCCACCGCCCTGCTGCCGACCACGATCCCGTCGGCGAGCCCGGCTGCCCGGGCGGCCTGCTCCGGCGTCGAGATGCCGAAGCCGGCGAGGAGCGGGACGTCCGTGACCCGCCGCGCCCTCGTGACGAGGTCCGCAAGCTGATCCGAGAGCGACTCTCTTGCTCCGGTTGTCCCGGTCAGCGACACGAGGTACAGCCACCCATCGGTTCGTTCGCCCGCCAGCCGGATCCGCTCCGGCGAGGAGGTCGGCGCGACCAGCTGGACGCGAGCGAGCTCCGGCGCCGCCTCCAGGGGCAGGTCGGCGACGATGAGGCTGGTCGCTCCGGCGGCGCGAGCGTCGGCCTGGAACCGCTCGTAGCCGTAGGCCTCGAGGATCGAGGAGTACGTCATCGGGATGAGCGGGACCTCGGCACCCACCCGGGCGCGAACCTCGCGGAGGCAGTCCAGACAGGCTCGTGTCCGCATCCCCGCCGCGAGCGCCCTCTCTCCCGCGAGCCTGATCACCGGGCCGTCGGCGAGCGGGTCGGAGAACGGAAAGCCGATCTCGAGGAGGTCGGCACCGCCTTCGACCGCCGCCGCCGCGAGCGCCGGCGTGTCCGGCATCGCCATCAGGTAGATGGAGAGCTTCTTGCCCGAAGGCGTCAACGGGAGAGCACCGTTGCGAGATCCTTGTCGCCTCGCCCTGAGAGGCCGACCAGCACGACCTCGTCGTCCAGCTCGAGTGCGCGTGCAAGCGCGTGCGCCGGCTCGAGAGCGGGGATGATCCCTTCACGCTCGGACAGGAGATGGAAGGCTGCGAGAGCCTCCTCGTCGGTGGCCGCGAGGTACTCCGCGCGCCCCGAGTCGCGCAGGAAGGCATGCTCGGGCCCCACGCCTGGATAGTCGAGCCCTGCTGAGATCGAGTGCGCGTCCGCGATCTGGCCGTCTTCGTCCGCGAGGAGCGAGGAGCGAGCGCCGTGGAGGACTCCGGCCCGGCCCGAGCCGAGGCTCGCTGCGCCTGCCGCCTCAACCCCGATCAGGCGGACCGACGGGTCGTCCACGAAGCCGGCGAAGAGGCCGATCGCGTTCGAACCGCCGCCGACGCACGCTACTACTGCGTCAGGCAGGCGCCCCTCCTGCTCGAGCACCTGCGTGCGCGCCTCGCGTCCGATCACCGCCTGGAGCTCACGCACGATCTCGGGGTAGGGATGCGGGCCCACGCAGGAGCCGATCAGGTAATGCGTCGTCTCGACGTTCGTGATCCAGTCGCGAATCGCCTCGCTCGTCGCCTCCTTCAGCGTCTTCGTCCCGAACTCGACCGGCCGGACCTCCGCACCGAGCAGGCCCATCCGTTCCACGTTCGGGCGCTGTCGATCCATGTCCTCGGCACCCATGTAGACGACGCACTCGAAGCCGAAGCGGGCGCAGACGGTCGCGGCCGCGACACCGTGCTGGCCGGCGCCGGTCTCAGCGACGATCCGCTTCTTGCCGAGGCGATCGGCGAGGAGCGCCTGTCCGACTGCGTTGTTGATCTTGTGTGCTCCTGTGTGGCAGAGGTCCTCGCGCTTCAGGTAGAGGCGGCGCTTCTCCCGGAGCCGCTCCGTGCGGTAGAGCGGCGTCGGGCGCCCGACGTACGTCCGGCCGAGGTCGTCGAGCTCGGCGCGAAACGCAGGATCCCGACGCGCGGCGTCCCAGCCTACGACCAGCTCGTCCAACGCAGGCACGAGCGTCTCGGGAACATAGCGACCCCCGTAGGGCCCGTAGAAGCCCAGCTCCTGGACCTTCACCGCGCCGCCTCCACGAAGGCGCGAACACGCTCGTGATCCTTGATTCCCGGAGCCGCCTCGAGACTTCGGCTTGCGTCCACGCACCAGGGGTCAACCGCCTGGATGGCGGCGCTGACGTTCTCCGGGCCGAGCCCGCCTGCGAGGAGCACGCGCCCCTCGACGCTTGCGGCCTTGTCCCAATGGCTGTCGTCCTCCTCCAGCCACGGCAGATCGAGCACCCGCGCGACGGCTTTCCCATGCTGGAGGAGCACTCCGTCGCGTGTGCGGTGCCCGTTCTCCGACTCGTAGAGCTGGATGAGATCCGTTGGGGTGGCTTCGGCCTCACCGACCAGGACGGCGACCGAGAGCATTGTCTCCGGGACGGGCAGAGGGGCCGTGGCTCGGCGAGGGCTCTCGGCGAGGACGAAGCCCGCGAGGTCCGCGCCAGCTTCGGCCGCAACGGCAACGTCCTCCGCACGGGTCAGGCCGCAGACCTTGACCAGCGGCCGGGACAGAAGCTCTGCGAGCTTCGCGCCCGGGTCGGTCGCCCGCATGAGCGTCGACCCGATCAGGACGGCATCCGCCCCCGCCAGCTCCGCAGCCGCCCCCTGGGCGCGCGAGGAGATGCCGCTCTCGGCGACGACCACGCGGTCCCGTGGCGCGCGGAAGACCAGCTCGAGCTGACGTGCTCGGTCGACCTCGAACGTCGAGAGGTCGCGTGCGTTCAGCCCGACGATCTCGGCGCCGAGCGCGAGCGCACGCTGGAGCTCCTCTGCGTCGTGGGCCTCGACCAGGACGTCGAGGCCGAGATCGTACGCCGCAGCGAGGAAGGAAGCTGACTCGCCGTCGTTCAGGTCGCGCAGGAGCAGGAGCGCCGCGTCGGCGCCCGCTTCCTTGGCCTGGATCAGCTCGTCACGGTGTCGGAAGAAGCCCTTGGCGAGAAGTGGGACGGCGCTCGCCGCGCGTGCCGCCCGCAGGTCGTCCCACGTCCCGCCGAAGTGCTCGTCGACGAGGACCGAGACTGCTGCCGCCCCGGCTGCTTCGTAGGCGCGGGCGAGGAGCCGGGGATCGGCGTCGGGGCGCAGGTCGCCGGCGGAGGGTGAGCGTCGCTTGATCTCGGCGATCGCCCCGAGACCGGGTGCCGCGAGTGCCTCCCGGAACCGTCCCATCAGGCGACCGCCTCGGCCCTGGAGAAGGCGACGAGCTCGTCGAGTCGGGCGGCGGCGGCGCCGGAGTCGAGTGCCGCCGAAGCGATTCCGTAGCCCTCCTCGAGATCCGCGGCGTGACCCCCGGCGGCGATCGCGCCTGCGGCGTTCAGGAGCACCGCCTCGCGCTTCGGCCCTCGCCCGCCCTGGAAGATCTCGCGCACCGTGGCTGCGTTCTCGGCCGGGGTGCCGCCGGTGAGGTCCTCGGGACGGCAGCGCGGGACGCCGAAATCGGCGGGATCGATCTGCCGCTTCACGACCTTGCCGTCCACGACCTCGCAGACAAGGTTCGAGCCGGCCGGCGAGAGCTCGTCGATGCCGCCGGCTCCGTGGACGACAAAGGCGCGGCGGGCCCCGAGCTGTGCGAGCACCTCCGCGATCGTCGGTACGAGCTCGGGAGCGTAGACCCCGACAACCTGCGCCCGCGCGCCGGCCGGGTTCGTGAGCGGTCCGAGGACATTGAAGACCGTCCGGGCTGCGAGCTCCTTCCGGACCGGTGCGGCGTGGCGCATGGCCGGATGGTGCGACGGCGCGAAGAGGAATCCGAACCCGAGCTCGTCGATCGAGCGGGCGATCCGCTCCGGTTCCAGCTTGAGCGAGAAGCCGAGCGCCTCGAGCACGTCCGCGGACCCCGACGCGGAGGACACGGCCCGGTTCCCGTGCTTCGCGACACCAGCTCCTGCCGCCGCAGCGACGAGTGCCGCCGCGGTGGAGATGTTGAACGTCCGCGCTCCGTCGCCGCCGGTCCCGGCCGTGTCTACGAGGTCGACGCGCTCGGGGACGACCGCGAGGACGTGGGAGCGCATCGCCTCGGCGCACCCCGCGATCTCGTCCGCGGTCTCGCCTTTCAGACGGAGGGCGATCAGGAAGCCGCCGATCTGGGCGGGCGTCGCCTCGCCGCGCATGATGCCGTTCATGACCTCCCGGGCCTCCTCGCGCGCCAGGTCGTGCCCCTCGAGGAGCCGTGCGAGCGCTGCCTGGATCACCGTCGTCCCTCCAGGAAGTTCCGTGCGAGCTCGGGACCGGTGGGGGTGAGGACGGACTCGGGGTGGAACTGGATCCCGTCGATCGGCAGCTCGCGGTGGCGAACCGCCATCACCTCGCCGTCGGCCGTCGTGGCGCAGACCTCGAGCAGGTCGGGGATCCGCGTCGCCGCGAGAGAGTGGTAGCGCCCGCCCTCGAACGGATCCGGCAGCCCGTCGAAGAGACCTCGTCCATCGTGGCTGACCGCTGCTGCCTTTCCATGCACGAGGCGCTTTGCCTGGCCCACCTCGCCGCCGAAGGCCTCGACGATCGCCTGGTGTCCGAGGCAGACGCCGAGCGTCGGCGTGCGTGGACCGAGCCGTCGCAGGATCTCGATGGTTGCACCCGCGTCCACCGGTCGGCCGGGGCCGGGGGAGACGATCAGGTGTGTGGGAGCGAGGCGCTCGGCCTCGTCAGCGTCCAGGGCATCGTTTCGACGCACCGTTACCTCTGCCCCGAGCTCCTGGAAGAGGTGCGCGAGGTTGTAGGTGAAGGAGTCATAGTTGTCGATCAGGAGCATCATGGGGCGCGCTCCGCATCCTCGATGGCCGCCTCGAGTGCCGCCAGCTTGTTCAGGCACTCCTGGTGCTCCGCGGTCGGATCGGACTCGGCGACGATGCCCGCCCCGGCCTGGAGATGCGCGATACCCCCGGAGAGGACGATCGTCCGGATCGCGATGCAGGTGTCGAGTGCTCCCCCCGGGAGCGCGTAGCCGACCGCGCCCGCGTAAGGCCCGCGACGCCGGCCCTCGAGCTCGAAGATGATCTGCATGGCGCGGACCTTCGGTGCGCCGGAGACCGTGCCGGCCGGGAAGCAGGCCCGCAGGAGGTCGAGGCCCGACCGGCCGGGGGCCAGCTCGCCGGCGACCTCGGAGACGAGGTGGGTGACGTGCGAATACCGCTCCGGCTCGAGGAATCGGCCCACCCGCACGGTGCCGGGGAGACAGACGCGCGAGAGGTCGTTCCGGCCGAGGTCGACGAGCATCACGTGCTCCGCCCGATCCTTCTCGGAGGCGAGCAGGCGCTCTGCGTCTCCCTCTCCGGCATCCGTCGTGCCGGCAATGGGGTTCAGGCTCGCGCGAGCCCCCTCGAGCTTGACCAGAGTCTCCGGCGAGGAGCCCACCAGCGCCAGGTCTCCCAGCTCGAGCAGGAAGAGGTAGGGCGAGGGATTGATCCGCCGAAGCGAGCGGTAGAGCGCAAGCGCGGAAGCCGACGTCGGCTTCTCGGCGCGCTGCGAGAGGACGATCTGGAACGCGTCTCCGATCCGGATGTGGTCCTTGGCGGCGCGCACCCCGTCCTCGTAGGCCTCCCGGTTCGGAGAGCGCGTGGTCGTTGTCTCCCGAGCGGCCGCGCCGGGGGCCTCTGGCGCCGGCGGAGGCGCCTCGAGGAGCGCGGCGATCTCGTTGCGATCGCCTGCCAGGACCTCGGCGATGCTCGTGACGTGGTCGAAGCGGACGAGCCGGTCGGCAACGACGAAGCGGCTCTCTGGGAGGTCCGGGCCGTTCTTGGGCAGTGCGACCGTCGGCTCGAGCTTCGCGACATGGTCGTAGCCCAGGTAGCCGACCACGGGCCGCCCTGCGTCGAGCTCGGCGGCTGCGTCCTCGAAGGAGACGAGGCGCGAGCCTGAGCCCACCAGGCTGTAACGGCCGAGCCGGCCCTTCTCCACGGACTCGAGCAGGAAGCTTGCCGCCCCGGCGGCGCGGAGGCGAAGATACGCCCCGAGCGGGGTGATCAGATCTGCATTGATGTCGGTGGCGATCGTCATGGCAACAAAAAGACCTTCCGAGGAAGGTCAGTGGAGCGAAACGGGATGTCAGCGCCTCTTGGTCAGCAGGCGACGCTTCCGCTCCGCTCACAGCGCCAAGCCCACCAGATGCGGACGGAAGTCTTCATCGAACTCAGCGTAGGCCACCCGGCGGGCCCGGTCAACTTCGAGCGCGCCGAAAGCCGCCGTCCCCGTAACAGCCCATAATCCAGGCTGTGGAGCCCCACCCGATCCGTCTCGTCGTCATGGATGACCTCCGGCGCTCTCGCCTGACCGTCTTCTTCCGGCTCCTCCTGCTGATTCCGCACGTGATCTGGCTCCTGCTCTGGAGCATCGCGGCGTTCTTTGCCTCGATAGCGAACTGGGTCGTCGTGCTCGTCACGGGAACGGCCTCGCTCGACTTGCACAGATTCCTGTCGGCCTTCGTACGGTATTCGACCCATGTCTATGCCTACGGGTTCCTGGCGGCGAACCCCTACCCTGGATTCACCGGCTCGCCGGGCTATCCGATCGACGTGCAGATCGACCCGCCGGCCCGCCAGGGTCGCCTCGGCGCGGCGTTCCGACTCATACTCGCGGTGCCGCCGCTCATCCTGACCGCGGTCCTCGTCGGGACAGCAAGCTGGAACGCGACCGGCGAGAGAGGCGGCTACGACGCTTCCTACTCGGCGGGCTCCACCGGCTCTTTCTCCGCGCTCGGGCTCGCGATCGTCGTCGCCTTTCTCGGCTGGTTCGCATGCCTCGCCCGGGGGCGGATGCCACAGGGCTTCCGCGACCTCGAGGCCTACTCGCTGCGCTACGCCGCCCAGACCTACGGCTACCTCTTCCTGCTGACCGACCGGTACCCGGATTCGGACCCGTCCTGGCCCGAGCCCGCGCCGGCCCCCGCCCCTCCCGCGATCACGCTCCATCCGGACGGAGACGATCTCCGTCGGTCGCGCGTGAGCGTCTTCTTCCGCCTCCTGCTCACGTTCCCGCACTTCGTGTGGCTCCTCCTCTGGTCGGTAGCGGCTTTCTTCGCGGTCGTGCTCAACTGGTTCGCCGTCGTCTTCACGGGCCGCGCTCCCGACGCGCTGCACCGTTTCCTGACGGCGTACGTGCGTTACGACGTCCACGTCTTTGCGTACCTGTTCCTCGTCGCAAATCCGTTTCCAGGCTTTACCGGAGCGGCAGGGAGCTACCCGGTGGAGGTCGCCATCGCGCCGCCTGAGCGCCAGAGCCGCTGGACGGCGGCGTTCCGCCTTTTCCTCGCGTTTCCGGCGCTCCTCGTCACGAGCTCGTTCAACTCGGTCCTCGTCCTCGTCGGGGTGGGCGGCTGGTTCTCGTCCCTCGCTACCGGCAGGATGCCCGCCGGCCTCCGGAACCTTGGTGCTTATTCGCTTCGGTACGCGGCTCAGACCGACGGGTACCTGTTTCTTCTGACCGGGCGCTACCCCTACAGCGGTCCGGCGCAGCTGCCCGCACCGCTAGAGGACGAGCCCGAGGAGCCGCCCCTGGCCCCACTGGCGGCGTGACAACCGCGCGGCGCCGCGCGGTTGGGGCACTCGCTCTCGCCTTCCTGGCTGCGGTCTACGCGGTGGGCGTCGTGCTGCTCTGGCGATCGAGCATTCCCGGAGGCCTCGACCTCCCCAACCTCGACGCTCGCGAGTACTTTGGCGCCGCCGAGCTCGAGAAGGCGCGCGACTACCAGCGGTTCGTCCGGGTCAACTTCATCCTCACCCAGGTGGCCCTCCTCTTCGTGCTGGGGTTCTACGCCGTTTTCGGGCCTCGCTTCGCGCGGGAGTCGGCAGCCGGTCGAATCGGCACCGGGATGCTTCTCGGGATGATCGGGCTCGCCTTCCTCTGGCTCGCCCAGCTCCCGTTCGGTCTCGCGCAGCTCTGGTGGGAGCGCCGGCACGGCATCTCGCACATGGGGTATGGCCGGTGGGTGCTCGAGAACTGGCTCGGCCTCGGTGGCGCCTTTCTCTTCATCTGCCTCGCCATCCTGATCGTCATGGCGCTCGCCGGTCCCCTGCGTGAATGGTGGTGGCTCGCGGGGGCGCCGGCCTTCGTCGGCCTCGCGCTCCTGTTCGCGTTCCTCTTCCCATACCTCATTCCCGGCGTCCACCCGGTGCGGGACCAGGCTCTGCTGGCAGAGGCCAAGGAACTCGCCGCCCAGCAGGGGCTCGAGGACATCCGGGTCGAGAAGCAGGACGTGCGGGAGCTGACGAGTGCGCCGAATGCGGAGGCCGTCGGCCTCGGCCCGAGCCAGCGCGTGATCCTGTGGGACACCCTGCTCGACGGTCGCTTCGCGAAGGACGAGGTGAGGGTCGTGCTGGCGCACGAGATCGGACACCTCTCAAGGAACCACATCTGGAAGAGCGTCGCTTGGTACGCGCTCTTCGCGCTGCCCGGCGCGTACCTGATCGCCCGCGCGACGCGCCGTCGGGGTGGCGTCTATACGCCCGCGGCAATTCCCCTCGCCCTCTTCGTGCTGGTCGTGCTCGAACTCCTCGCCCTGCCCCTCCAGAACGGCATCACGCGCCATCTCGAGGCTGAGGCGGACTGGTTGGCGCTCGAGACCGCCCGGGAGCCGGAGGCAGCGGAACGTCTCTTCGTGCGACTGGGAACCACAAGCCTCTCCGACCCGCGCCCGCCGACCTGGTCGTATCTGCTCATGCAGACGCACCCGACGCTGATCCAGCGGATCGCGATGGCGGAGGCTTGGAAGATTCGAGCCGGCCATGCTTCCCCCTAGGACGCCCGCGCGCGCCGAGGTCGTGGGGAGCCTGCTCCGGCCCGCCCCGCTCCGGGACGCGCTCGCGGACGTCTACGCTCCCGGGCACCGCGCGATCCTGCCCGAGGAGCGGGCCAGGGATCTGAGCTTCCTGCAGGCCGTCGAGGACGAGGCGATCCGGCAGGCGATCGCGCGCCAGGAGGAGATAGGGCTCGATGTCGTCACCGACGGCGAGTTTCGCCGCTACATGTTCCTGAACTCGTTCTGGGACGCGGTCGAGGGGTTCTCGACCGACCGGAACCCTGTCGAGTTCAGGAACGAGCGCGGCGAGACCGTCGTCTGGCATGTGCAGAAGGTGGAGGAGCGCCTCCGGCTCGTGGACAGCCCAGCGGCCCGGGAGGCGGAGTTCCTCGCGGCGACCGCGACCCGCCCGTTCAAGGTGACCTTTCCGGCCGCGTCCCTCTTCCGCCACCCGTTCACCTTCACGCCCGAGCACGCCTACAGCGATCTCGAGGAGCTGGTCGCTCACGCGATCGAAATCGAGCGGGGCCTGATCGCAGACGCGATCAAAGCCGGTGCTCGTTACGTCCAGCTCGACTTTCCGCTCTATCCATACCTCGTCGACCCGCAGTGGCTCGAGCGATTCAAGGCCGCCGGGCTCGATGTGGACGAGGTTCTCGACCGGGCACTCGCCGCCGACAACGCCGTCGTCGAAGGCATTCCCGCGGACGTCACCGTCGGCCTCCACGTCTGCCGTGGCAACTACCGGTCCCGCTGGCTGTGCGAGGGATCGCTCGAGCCCCTGGCGGAGCGTCTTTTCGGGGAGTTGGAGCGATACGACACGTTCCTGGTCGAATGGGACGACGTGGGGCGCGACGGCGGCTACGAGCCGATCCGCCACGTGCCGTCGGGGAAGACCATGGTGATGGGCCTCGTCAGCTCGAAGACCGCGACCCTCGAGTCCTCAGACGATCTGCTCCGGCGGCTCGAGCAGGCGGCGGCGTTCCTCCCGCTCGATCAGCTCGCGCTCTCACCCCAGTGCGGCTTCGCGAGCGTCCTCGAAGGAAACGAGCTCGACGAGGAGACGCAGTGGCAGAAGCTCGAGCTCGTGGCTCGGGTCGCCGAGCGGGCGTGGGGAGCGGGGTAGAAGGGCGTTGCTAGGCTGGCCGCATGGCTCACTCGGTCATTGTCTCCGCGGTCCGCACGCCGTTCGGGAAGCTCGGCGGCGCCCTCAAGAGCTACCAGGCGCCGGAGCTCGGCGCCGTTGCGATCCGGGGAGCGCTCGACCGTGCCGGGATCGAGAACGAGGACGTCGAGTACGTGATCATGGGCCAGGTGTTGCAGGCGGGCACCGGTCAGGCGCCGGCGAGGCAGGCCGGCGTCGGTGCGGGCTTGCCGAAGGAGATCGGCTCCGACGTCATCAACAAGGTCTGCGCCTCGAGCGTGCGGGCGGTCGAGATGGCAGACCAGATGATCAGGGCTGGAGACCACTCGGTCATCGTCGCCGGCGGCATGGAATCAATGTCGAACGCCCCGTATCTCCTGAAGAAGGCCCGGTTCGGCTATCGGCTCGGCGACGGCGTCCTGATCGACTCGATGACCTCGGACGGCCTCACGTCGACGTTCGACGACCTGCACATGGTCGCGCAGGCGTCGCTCGTGTCCCGTGAGCTCGGGATCTCCCGGGAGGATCAGGATCGATGGGCGCTCCGCTCCCACCAGCGCGCCGTCGACGCCATCGACAGCGGTCGCTTCGACGACGAGATCGTGCCCGTGGGCGAAGTGACCACGGACGAGGGTCCGAGGCGGGACACGTCCTACGAGCGGCTCTCGCAGCTCCAGCCGGTCTTCGACCCGGAAGGGACGACGACCGCGGGGAACGCTCCGGGCGTCAACGACGGAGCGGGCGCCCTGGTCGTCACGAGCGAGGAGTTCGCCCGGGAGCGAGGTCTCGAGATCCTGGCGACGATCGTCTCCCAGGCCTACGTCGCGGACGACTTTGCGTACCTCGCGAAGACCCCGGCCCTCGCCGGCCTGAGGGCGCTCGAGAAGGCAGGAAAGTCTGTCGACGACGTGCAGCGTGTGGAGGTGAACGAGGCGTTCGCGTCCGTCGCCCTGAACTCGACGGCGATGCTGGGCACGGATCCGGAGCGCGTCAACGTGAACGGCGGCGCCGTAGCGCTCGGCCACCCCATCGGCGCCTCGGGGGCGCGCATTCTCGCGACGATGATCCACGAGCTCCGGCGAAACGGCGGCGGTCTCGGCCTGGCAGCGATCTGCTCCGGTGGCGGCCAGGGCGACGCGCTCCTGCTCGAGGTGTAACTTCAGGGAACTTTTCCGGCTGCCGATCCGTCCTAGTGACGATGCGACGCTTCCGACTCCTCCTGGCCCTCCCGCTCGTCCTCGTCGCCACGGCCTGCGGCGGTGCGTCGCCCACCGCCTCGGACTCGGGTGCGGGCTCGGAAGCGGCGACCACGCAGAAGCAAAAGGACCTGACGGACTCTTCTCCTCGCGCGCCGAAGCTCGTCCTCGAGAGCAGCGCGGGCTCGCAGGAAGCCGTTCCCGGGAGCAGCTGCGTCACCGGCCAGGGAACCGGCGTCTGCTCCGACAGCGCCTACCCCCACCCGAAGCAGCTCAGCATTGTTCGTCCGGGCGAGGTGATCATTGTCTCGCTCGAGCACGCGCAGGTCGTCCGGGCGGAGGACTGCAACGGCGGTCGCGAACGGGACTGCATCGGAATGATCAAGGTCCATCCGCTCGGCTGCGAAAAGCTCGACGCCTACACGATCTCGCTCGAGCCCGGAAAGACGACGCGCTGGAAGGTGGCGGTCCCTCCGGGTGCCTACGAGCTAGAGACCTTCGCCTACTTTGAGAGCGACGACGGCCTGACGAACGGCGATGCGAGCGGCAGCTTTGGTCTCTACGTCGATTCGAGCCGGAGCGCAGAGGTCGTGCCCGCGAGCTCCGTCAGCGCGGATCGAACCGCCTGCTAACCCGCTAGATTCTTTCTCATGATCGTGCTCCCGGGCGAGCGCGTCGTGCTGCGGGCGCTCCGGCTCGATGAGCTCGACATCCTCGCCGAGGCCTACCTGAAGGCGGACTACCCCCTCGGTGGCGCGAAGCCCCCGACGCGCGCCCAGCTCCGCCGTCGGATCGAGCGCTCCGGGACGCTCTGGAACGGGAAGCTCGATCTGGGTATCGAGGCCGAGGGCCGCCTCGTCGGGGATGCTGATGCCCGCTCTCCGCGCGGGGCCTTCCCTCCGGACGTCTTCGAGATCGGTGTGACGCTTTTCGATGCGACCGAGCGTGGGCGCGGCTACGGGCTCGAGGCCACGAAGCTCGTCACCGACCATCTCTTTGCCACGGAGGGAGCGGAGCGCGTCCAGGCGACGACGGCAGACTGGAACACACCCATGCGCCGGGTGCTCGAGAAGCTCGGATTCGCCAACGAGGGGACCCTGAGAGCATTCTTCCCGGCCGAGGACGGAAGGGACGATTACGTCATGTACGCGCTGGTTCGGTCGGACTGGGAGCGGCAATGAGGTTCGAGCGTGTCCTCGTCGTCGGCGCAGGGCAGATGGGCGGCGGGATCGCCCAGGTCGTGGCCGCCTCGGGCCGGCAGGTGCTCCTGCACGACGCCGCGCCCGGCGCGACGGAACGCGGGCTGGCGGCGATGCGCAAGAGCCTGGATCGGCTGGCGGCCAAGGACGGCGAGCTCGACCCGGACGAGATCCTGGCGAGAGTCGAGCCCGTGGACGACGTGGTGGAGGCCGAGCTCATGATCGAAGCGGTCGTCGAAGACCTTGTGGTCAAGGAGGACATCTTCCGGCGTGCGGACAACGCGTTGCCCGCGGCTGCCGTCCTCGCCTCGAACACCTCCTCGATCCCGATCGGGTCACTCGCGGGCGTCACGAGCCGTCCCGACCGGGTCATCGGCATGCACTTCTTCAACCCGGTCCCGGTCATGGCGCTCGTCGAGGTCGTCCGTGCGCGAGACACCTCGGACGAGACCACCGAGGCGATCATGGCGCTCGCCTGCGAGCTCGGCAAGACGCCGGCCGAGGTGCGCGACTTTCCCGGCTTCGTGTCGAATCGGATCCTGATGCCGCTCGTGAACGAGGCCGCCTACGCCCTCCACGACGGCGTCGCCGAAGCCGAGGCCATCGACACGATCGCGAAGCTCGGCTTCAACCATCCGATGGGGCCCCTGGCTCTGGCCGACCTGATCGGTCTCGACACATGCGTGGCGATCATGGAGGTCCTCGAAGAGGGGCTCGAGGATCCGAAGTACGCTCCGTGCCCGCTCCTCAGGCAATACGTCCAGGAAGGCCGGCTGGGCCGAAAGAGCGGTCGCGGCTTCTACGACTACCGCTGACCGAAGAACCACTTTCGCGCTTAAGCGAAAGATTGAAAGGGTTTTTGGGATCTATTCCATATGAACACACACGAAATGCGTCCGAATTGGGATTCCACCCATAGGAGGGGTGAAGCCGCTGCGCCTCTTACTCGTCGATGACGATCCGGGACTCCGAGCCCTCCTGAGGGCAACCTTTGAGGTTGTCGACATGGAGGTGGCCGAGGCGGAGAGCGCGGAGGAAGCCGCAGCGCACGTAGCGAGCGAGCGTCCGGACGTGGTCGTGCTCGACGTCAAGATGCCAGGGCAGGGTGGTCTCGCCTACTGTCGCGCGCTGAAGGACAACCCGGCCACCTCTGATATCCAAATTGTCCTCCTCACCGGATCGGAGGGCTCCAGCGACATCGACTGGCGGGCCTGTGGCGCTGATGCCTTCCTCTTGAAGCCGTTCAGCCCACTCGAGCTGCTCGCGATCGTCGAGCGCCTGGCCGGCGGTCTCTACGGCATCCCCTTCAGGGCCACGAAGAATCGAGCACCGGAGGAACAGTTGCTCCTCTACGCACGCGATCTTCGTCATCTGCTCGAGATCGAGCGGGGCCAGCGGCTCCTCCTGCAGAACGCCTACCAGGAGACGGTCGCGGCGCTCGCGAGCGCGCTCGAGACGAAGGACACGGGCACGCGGGCGCATTCCCAGCGTGTTCAGCGCTACGCCATCTCGCTTGCGTCCCAGATCGACGGCTCGCTTGCCTCCGACCAGACCGCTTCGTACGGATTCCTCCTGCACGACGTCGGAAAGATCGGGATCCCCGATCAGATCCTCCGAAAGCCCGGGCCGCTAACGGAGGAGGAGCGACGCTTGATGCAAACGCACGCCGCGCTCGGAGAGCAGATGCTCGGGGGCGTCGCGTTCCTCCAGGGTACGGGGCTCCGGGTCGTTCGCCACCACCACGAGCGCTGGGACGGCAGCGGTTACCCGGACCAGCTGGCAGGCGAGCAGATCCCTCTCGGCGCACGCGTCTTCGCGGTCGCGGATGCGCTCGACGCGATGACCAGCGACCGGCCCTATCGGCCGGCCTTGCACTGGTCGGCCGCACGCGAGGAGATCATCTCGCAGGCCGAGCTTCAGTTCGATCCGGATGTCGTGGACGCCTTTCGCACCGGGGAGAGCGAGCTCCGCGAGATCCAGCACGAGTTCACGCCGCTCGCCGCCTAGCCAGTCTCGGACTCGACGAGCGCCTCGAGCCGTGCCAGGTCGGCGCGGAGCTTCCTCTGCGCCTCACGGGTGACGAGGCCGCCGAAGAGCCGTGTGACCAGTAGCGAGAACTCGCTCTCCACGGCCGCCGTCAGCCGGGTTCCGCTCTCCACGGGCTCGAGGATGTAGGACGTCCTAATCGTGAAGCCCTTCCCCGCCATCCGCGCCTCGACGAGGCGGTCCGGCTCGAGAGCGGTGAGCTCGCCGTCAAGCTTCCATTCCCGACCGCGGATGGCCATGACCTGGTGGGACTCGGCGCCGATATGCGCGATCTCTCCGTCCACCGCCTCGAAGGTGGTCAGCCCGCCGACCCACCGCTTCAGCCGCTCCGGCTCGGTCAGGTAGGGGAACACGGTCGCGGGTGGGCGCGCGATCTCGATCGTGTGCTCGTTCCTTTGCACGGGGTCGCGACTCTATCCTCCTCCCCATGGACTTTGAGCTCTCAGCCGAACAGCGTGAGATCCAGGCTCTCGCCCGGGAGTTCGCGGAGGCCGAGATCGTTCCGAACGCGGCAGAGTGGGACCGCGAGCACCGCTTCCCGCGCGAGCTCTTCGGGAAGCTTGCCCTCCTCGGGCTGATGGGCGTCTGCATCCCCGAGGAGCTCGGCGGAGCGGGCGCCGACTTTCTCGCCTACATCCTCGTGCTCGAAGAGCTGTCGCGCGCCGACGCGGGTGTGGGGGTGACGGTGGCGGTCCATACGAGCGCTGCGACGCTCCCGATCGTCAAGTTTGGGACGAGGGCTCAGCGAGAGCGATTCGTACCACCGCTCGCGAGCGGTGAGACGCTCGGCGCGTTCGCGCTGACCGAGTCGGAGGCGGGCTCGGACGCGGGAGCGCTTCGCACCCGTGCGGAGCCCGACGGGGACGGATGGCGCCTCACCGGCCGGAAGCAGTGGGCGACGAACGGTGGCCACGCGGACACGATCCTGACTTTCGCGCGCAGCGAGGCAGGAGTCTCGTGTTTCCTCGTCGACGGCAGGGCGGAGGGACTCGAGGTGAGCGGCGAGGCCGAGAAGCTCGGGCTGCACTCGAGCTCGACCGTGGATCTCGTTCTCGAGAGAGTGAGGGTCGAGCGCGAGAGCCTCCTCGGCGAAGAAGGGCGTGGCATGCCGATCGCCCTCGCAACGCTCGACGGCGGCCGGATCGGAATCGCGGCGCAGGCGGTCGGGATCGCCCAGGCCGCTTTCGACGTGGCGAAGGCGTATGCACTCGAGCGGCACCAGTTCGGAAAGCGGATCGCAGACTTCCAAGCGATCCAGTGGAAGCTCGCGGACATGTCCACGGAGATCGATGCCGCCCGACTTCTCACGTGGCGCGCCGCTTCGCTGCGAGACCGCGGCCTGCCGCACGGTGAGGCGGGGGCGAAGGCGAAGCTCTTCGCCTCGGCAGTGGCGCGGCAACAGACCGGGGAGGCGATCCAGGTCCTCGGCGGCTACGGGTACACGCGCGAGTTTCCCGTTGAGCGCTATTACCGCGACGCGAAGATCACGGAGATCTACGAGGGCACGAGCGAAATCCAGCGGCTCGTCATCGCGCGTTCGATCCTCGGTCTGGCCGAGCGCACCGGGCCTGTCCGCGCATGAGCGTCCCTCGCCTCCGGCTCGCTCCCGTGGGGGAAACCGTGTTTCCCCCACGAGCCCCCTTCTTTGACCCGGTGGAGGAACCTCCCGGTTCCCCCACACCCCTTCCACACGCTCATGGGCCAAAGGTTGGCCCATGAGCCGCAAGCGTGATGAGCCGGTTCGGCTCGACCGGATCTACACACGGGGGGGCGACGGGGGCGAGACGAGCCTCGGAGACGGGAGCCGGGTCTCGAAGACCGATCCGCGGATCGAAGCCTACGGCACGGTCGACGAGCTGAACTCCGCGATTGGCTTCGCGCTCGCCGGTGACCTCCCGGCGGTGTCCCGGCCTTGGCTCGAGCGGATCCAGAACGAGCTCTTCGACCTGGGAGCCGACCTGTCGGTTCCGTTCACGGACGAGAAAAAGGAGCGGTTGAGGATCGCCCAGGGACAGGTCGACCACCTGGAGGAGCTCTGCGACCGCGCAAACGAAGGCCTGGAGCCGCTCCGGAGCTTCGTCCTGCCAGGTGGGACCGACGGTGCGGCGCGACTTCACCTTGCGCGCACCGTCTGCCGCCGGGCGGAACGCCTCGTCGTCGGCCTGGCGGCGGTCGACTCCGTCAACCCGCTCGCGATCGCTTATCTGAACCGGCTCTCCGATCTCCTGTTCATCCTCGCACGGGTCGCCAACACAGGCTCGGCCGAGCCCCTCTGGCAGCCCGGCGGCTAAGCACGGCTCGTGCAGGTTTCCCCGTTCTGGATGCCCGCTA
>JBBQXP010000021.1:0-36810 GCA_038209555.1 Gaiellales bacterium | reverse complement strand
GTGAAGCTCGTGATCTCGACGGACGCCCACGAGGTCGCCCACCTCGAGGCGCTCGAGCTCGGTGTTGCCCAGGCGCGCCGGGGTTGGGTGACAGCCAAAGACGTGGTGAACTCCAGGCCGTGGCTCGCGGTCAGAAAGCTCCTGAAGTGAGCGACTTCCGCGCCGACGGCGCTGCCGCGCTCGAGTGGGCAGCCTGCTACCTCGAGGGCGTCCGCGACCTACCGGTGCTCTCTCGCGTCGAGCCCGGAGCTGTCCGGGCGGCTTTGCCGGCCGCGCCTCCGGACGAGCCGGAGCCGTTCGCGGCCGTCCTCCAGGACCTCGACGACGTGCTCCTGCCGGGCATCACGCACTGGAACCATCCTCGCTTCTTTGCGTACTTCGCGATCTCCGGCTCCGAGCCGGGAATCCTTGCTGAGCTTCTCGCCGCGACGCTGAACGTGAACGCGATGCTATGGCGGACTTCGCCGGCAGCGACGGAGCTCGAGGAGCTCGCGCTCGACTGGGTGGCACAACTCATGGGGCTCCCGGAGGGGCTCCATGGTCACATCGAAGACACGGCATCCACGTCGACCCTCGCGGCGCTCGCGGCAGCACGCGAGCTTCGGCCGGGCGGCATCGTGCTCTGCTCCGACCAGGCGCACTCCTCGGTCGAGAAGGCAGCTCGAATCCTCGGCTTGGAGGCTCGCAAAGTGGCCGTGGACGATGAGTTCCGGATGCGTCCTGATGCACTTGCCGAGGCGCTCGAGGACGCCGAGGTGGCAGCCGTCGTGGCGACGGTGGGAACCACCTCCACGACCTCCGTCGATCCCGTGCCTGCGATCGTCGACCTGGCCGAGCAGGCAGGAGCCTGGCTCCACGTCGACGCCGCCTATGCAGGGTCGGCGATGGTCTGCGAGGAGCTCCGCTGGGCCCTCGAGGGCTGCGAGAGTGCCGACTCCCTGGTCGTCAACCCGCACAAGTGGCTCTTCACGCCTGTGGACTGCTCCTGTCTCTTCAGCCGGCGCCCGGAGGTGCTCCGCCGCGCGTTCAGCCTCGTGCCCGAGTACCTCCGAAGCGACGAAGACGCGACGAATCTCATGGACTACGGGCCCGCGCTCGGCCGGCGCTTCCGCGCGCTCAAGCTCTGGGCGGTGATCCGTTGCTACGGGCGCTCCGGCCTCCAGGAACGGATCCGCGAGCACGTTCGCCTCGCGCAGCTCTTCGCGTCGTGGGTCGAGGCGGAGCCCAGCTGGGAAGTCGCCGCCCCGGTTCCTTTCTCGGCCGTGTGCTTTCGGCACGAGGGCTCTGATGAGGAGAACCTGGCGATCATCGAGCGGGCGAACGCCACCGGCGAGGTGTTCCTCTCGCCCACGGTGCTACGTGAGCGAACCGTGCTTCGATTGGCGGTCGGGAACCTCAGGACGACCGAGGAGGACGTCGAGCGAGCATGGGCCGTTCTCCGCGACGCTGCCGCCGCCGGGTCGAGCTAGTGACCGGCCCGCTCCTCGTCGTCACAGCGACCGACTACCACACTGCCGGCGAGCCGTTCCGGATCGTCACCGGCGGCGTGCCTCCGATCCCGGGCCGCACCATTCTCGAGAAGCGCCGCTGGGCGCAGGAGCACCTCGAGCGCGTCCGCAAGCTCCTGGTCTACGAGCCCCGGGGCCACGCGGACATGTACGGCTGCTTCGTGACGGAGCCCGAGGACCAGGGCGCCGACCTCGGAGTGCTCTTCTTCCACAACGCCGGTTACTCGACTGCGTGCGGGCACGGCACGATCGCGCTTGCCACGGCTGCGGTCGAAACGGGGATGGTTGAGTCCACCGAGCCAGAGACCCGACTCACGCTCGACGTCCCGTCTGGACGGCTGCCGGTGGCGGTCACAGTCGCGGGCGGGCGGGCGACCGGGGCCGCGTTCCGGAACATTCCGGCCTGGGTCGAGGCGACGGGCCTCGAGGCCGCGAGCGTGGTCGCGGACGTCGCGTACGGCGGGGCCTTCTACGGATCCGTGGATGCGAGTGCTTTGGGTCTCGGGGTCGAGCCTGCGAACGTGCCTGCTCTGATTCAGCTAGGGCGCGACGTGAAGCGCGAGCTCGAAGCCCAGAGAGAGTTCGTGCACCCCGAGGCGTCTGACATCCGTGACATCTACGGCGTCATCTTCTGGCAGGACGAGGGGGAGGACGAAGGCCGGATCGTCCAGCGGAACGTGACGGTGTTCGCTGACGGGGAGGTCGACCGGTCCCCGTGTGGAAGCGGCACGTCGGCCCGCCTGGCGCTACTCGGAACCGACCGGACGCTCCTCCATCGCAGCGTGATCGGCACCGAGTTCGAGGCCAGGATCGTCGAGCACGTGAACGTCGCGGGACGCCCGGCCGTCGTGACCGAGATCGCGGGCTCCGCGCATCGCACCGGCTCGCACGAGTTCGTGCTCGAGGCGGACGATCCGCTCGGCGAAGGCTTTCTGCTCCGCTAGAGGAGCCTGAGCAGGTTGGTGAGGGCCTCTGGGCTCTCGACGACCAGATCGGCGCGCTCCGCCAGCTCGATTGGCGCCTCTGGCGAAGCCACGGCGACTCGGACTGCGCATTCGAGCTCGCCGCGCTCGAGTGCGGCGAACGCGTCCAGGTCGGTGACGTCGTCACCGGCGTACAGGGCACGGGTTGCCCCTGACTCCGCGATCAGCGCGCGGACGGCCGTGCCCTTGTCCGCCCGGACCGCCGGGCGAATTTCGAGCACCATGCGCCCCCAGCGCGGGTCGAGCCCTTCCTCGAGCGCTCTCGCTGCGACGCCGGCGAGCCAGTGCTCAGCCCCTTTCAGATCTGCCGCCTCGCGATAGTGGAGTGTGACCGAGAGCTCCTTGTCCTCCACGCTGATCCCGTCCGGGATCGCAAGCGTTGAGACGAACCTTCGCACCGCCTCCGCCAGCTCGGCCGAGCGCGGATCGAGCTCGAGTCCGTGGTTTCCGACGATGCGGATGCCTTCGACGCCCACCAGCCGGGCCGCGTCCGCATGCGAGCGGCCGCTCACGCAGGCGACGAGGAGGTACCTGGACACGAGTCGCCGCAGCTCGGTCTTCGTCTCCGCAGGGACCTCGGAGAGCTCGGGTCGCGCCACGATCGGAGCAAGCGTCCCGTCGACGTCGAGAAGGATCCCCGAGCTTTCCGGCGCCCCGGTCAGCGGCGCGAGGAGGGGGCCGACGTCCACGGGCCTAGAATACGGGCGTGGCGCGGGCGATCCCGACTCTCTGGGTGCTCGGAGGGATCGGGCTTGCAGCCGGCTTCTTCAGTGCGCTTTTCGGCGTCGGCGGCGGCCTCATCGTCGTGCCGCTCCTGATTCTGCTCGCCGGCTTCGAGAGCCATGAGGCGACCGGGACGTCGCTCGCCGTGATCGGATTCACCGCCGTTGTCGGAGCCCTCGTTTTCGCCAGCATCGGGGAGGTTCACTGGCGCGATGCAGCGGTCGTTGGAGTCCCCGCGATGGCGGGAGCGCTCGTGGGCACCTGGCTCCAGCAGCGCGTCAACTCGCGACTTCTCGCCTATCTCTTCGCGGCGTTCGTCCTCGTCGTCGCGGTCGCGCTCTTTTTCGAATGACCGAGCTCGCGCTGGCAGCGGTACTCGGCGTTGCAGCCGGTGGGCTCTCCGGGATGTTCGGAGTCGGGGGCGGGCTCCTGTTCGTCCCGACCCTCGTCTTCGTGCTCGACCTTTCGCAGCTGGAGGGCCAGGCGACGTCTCTCGCGGCCATGATTCCGGTGGTCGCGCTCGGGGCCTGGCGCCAGCACAGGTACGGGAACGTCCGCTGGCGGGCTGCAACCGTCGTCGGGCTCCTGTCCATCGCCGGCGTCGCTGCCGGGGCTGCGGTCGCGACGTCGCTCCCCGACGATGTCCTGCGGAAGCTGTTCGCGTCGCTCCTCGTCCTCGTCGCGATCCAGCTCGTGCGCTCGGCTCGCCGGCCGCTAGGTGCCGGGCCGTAGGGCCCGGTCGGCCTTCTCCTTCAGGTCCTCGACGATCGCCGGGTCGCGGAGCGTTGTCGTGTCGCCCAGCTCGTGCCCTTCGGCGAGATCTTTCAGGAGGCGGCGCATGATTTTTCCCGAGCGCGTCTTCGGGAGGTCCTCCCCGAAGAGCACCGCGGCCGGGCGCGCGATCTTTCCGATCTTCTCCGCGACGAACTGGCGCAGCTCTTCCGCCAGGCCGTCGCTGGGCTCGTTACCGGTCTTCAGGAGCACGAAGCAGACAATCTGCTGGCCGCGCTGCGGGTCGGTGGCGCCCGTGGCCGCGGCTTCGGCGACGGCCGGGTGCTCGACGAGGGTCGACTCGATTTCGGTCGTCGAGAGCCTGTGGCCGGCGACGTTGATCACATCGTCGATCCGACCCAGCAGCCAGTAGTAGCCGTCCTCGTCTTGCTTGGCTCCGTCTCCGGTCACGTAGATCTCGGGCCCGTACTTGGAGAAATAGGTATCGACGTACCGCTCGTCGTCGCCGTAGAGCGTCCGGAACATCCCCGGCCAGGGGTGCGTGATGGTCAGGAACCCACCCTCGCCCTGTCGAACCGGCTCGCCCTTCTCGTTCACGATCTGGGGCCGGATCCCGGGAAAGGGAACCGTCGCCGAGCCGGGCTTCGTGGTCGTCACGCCCGGCAACGGGCTGATCATGATTCCGCCGTTCTCGGTCTGCCACCACGTGTCGACGACGGGGCAGCGCTCCTGGCCGATCACCTTCCAGTACCAGAGCCAGGCCTCGGGGTTGATCGGCTCCCCGACCGTGCCCAGGAGCCGGAGCGAGGAAAGGTCGTGTCGCCCCGGATACTCAGCCCCTACCTTGACGAACGAGCGGATGAGCGTCGGCGCGGTGTAATACGAGTTGACGCCGTAGCGCTCCACAATCTCCCAGTGGCGGTCCCAGTCAGGGTAGGAGGGATCGCCCTCGTAGAGAACGCTCGTGACGCCGTTGTTGAGGGGCCCGTACACGATGTAGCTGTGGCCGGTGATCCAGCCCACGTCGGCGGCGCACCACCACACCGTGTCGTCGTGGATGTCGAAGATCCACTTGTGCGTCACGGAGGCGTGCACGAGATACCCGCCGGTCGTGTGGAGCGCGCCCTTGGGCTTGGCAGTCGTTCCTGACGTGTGCAGAAGAAAGAGCGGGTCCTCCGCGCTCAAGCGCTCTGGTTCGCACTGGTCCGACTCGATCTCGACCACGTCGTGCCACCAGACGTCGCGGTCATCCTTCCAGGCGACATCGCAGCCGGTCCGCTTGTAGACGATCACGCTCTCGATCATGGCGCTGGCTGCGACAGCCGCATCGGCGTTCTCCTTGAGCGGCACACGTCCGCCTTTCCGCCAGGCCTCGTCCTGCGTGATCAGGAGCTTCGCTTCGGTTGACCGGAGGCGTTCGCCGAGCGACTCGGCGGAGAAGCCGCCGAAGACGACGACGTGCGGCGCCCCGATCCGGGCGCAGGCGAGCATGGCAATCGGAAGCTCCGGCACCATCCCCATGTGGATCCCGACCCGGTCCCCCTTCCCGATCCCGAGCCGGCGCAGGCCGTTCGCGAGCTGGCAGACGCTCGCGAGGAGCTCCGCGTAGGTGATGTCCCTCGTTTCTCCCTCTGGCTCTCCCACCCAGTGATAGGCGACCTGATCGCCGCGGCCCGCTTCGAGCTGCTTGTCGAGGCAGTTCCAGGCGACGTTCAGCTCGCCGTCGGCAAACCAGGTGCAGTGAGGCGGATCCCACTCGAGCCCCTTCGAAGGCTTCCGAAACCAGCCGACGAACTCGTGCGCGAGCCGCATCCAGAAAGCCTCAGGGTCGCGCTCCGCTTCGTCGTAGACGGACTCGTCGCTGATGAGCGCGCCGGCCCGGAAGGCCTCAGGCGGAGGGAACTCCCGCTGCTCGTTCAGCAGGGCCTCGATCTCGACGAGGCTCTCGGCGTTCGTCTCGGTCATTGGATCCTTTCGCTTGCCTACTTGGCCGCGGGACGTGGTGCGACGGCGCCCTTCGGGACGGCAATCCCGAGATGGTGCCGACGCTCCGCCTCGATGAACCGCTCGACTGCGCGTGGCTCGGGCCGCAGGAGGGAGACGACGATGCCGGTCACGAACGCAAGCGGCATCGAGACGAGTGCCGGGTTCTTGAGTGGGAAGAGCGAGGAATCGTTGCCGATCACATCCTCCTGAATCGTAGGAGAAATGTAGATGAGAACGAGTGCAGACACGGCTCCGGTCACGATGCTCGCGACCGCTCCCGCGGTCGTGAACCGCCGCCAGAAAAGCGCCATCAGAAGTGCCGGGAAGTTCGCGCTCGCCGCGATCGCGAAGGCAAGACCGACCATGAAGGCGACGTTCTGGCCCTCGAGGACGATTCCGAGCACGATCGCAGTGCCACCCATGACGAGCGTGGCGATCCGTGCCACCCGTAGCTGCTCCTGCTCGCTCGCCTTGTCGTGGCGCACGACGTTCACCCAGAGATCGTGTGACAGTGCTGCCGCCCCTGAGAGCGTCAGGCCCGCCACGACAGCAAGGATGGTCGCGAAGGCCACGGCTGCGATAAAGCCGAGAAAGGGCTCGCCGCCGACCTCCTGTGCCAGCAGCGGAGCTGCCATGTTCCCGCCCTTCTCGACCGCCGTTATCGGCCCTTGGCCGACGAGCGACATGGCGCCGAAGCCGAGCACGAACGTCAGGATGTAGAAGAAGCCGATGAAGAGTGTTGCCCAATTGACCGAGCTGCGAGCGGCGCGCGAGTCGGGAACCGTGTAGAAGCGCATCAGGATGTGCGGCAACCCCGCGGTTCCGAACATGAGGGCGAGCCCGAGCGATATAGCGTCCCACGAGCCGGTCACGACTTTGTCCCCCGGGGCGAGCACCTTCTGCCCGTTCTTGTCTGCCGCCGCTTGGAAGAGGTTGAGCGGGTTCATGCTGAACTTGCTCAGCACCCAGATAGCCAGCACGAGTGCGCCACCGAGCAACAGCACGGCTTTCACTATCTGCACCCAGGTCGTCGCGATCATCCCTCCCAAGAGGAGGAGGGCGAGCATGACGCTGCCGACGATCACGACCGCAAGCCAGTAGTCGAGCCCGAACATGAGCGTGATCAGCGAGCCGGCACCCACCATTTGCGCGATCAAGTAGAAGACGACGACCGAGATCGTCCCAATCGCCGCGGCGACCCGGACCGGCGACTGGCGTAGCCGGTAGGCAACGACGTCGGCGAATGTGTACTTCCCGAGGTTGCGGAGCGGTTCTGCAATCAGGAGGAGGACGATCGGCCAGCCGACGAGAAATCCGATCGAGTAGATCAGCCCGTCGAATCCGTAGAGCGCGACCAGGCCGGCAATGCCGAGGAAGCTTGCGGCGCTCATGTAGTCGCCGGCGAGCGCCAGTCCGTTCTGAAAGCCGGTGACGGTGTGTCCGGCCGCGTAGAACTGCTCGGTCGAGCGCGTGCGGCGCGCCGCCCAGAGCGTGATCCCCAACGCGATCACAATCACGAGGACGAAGAAGACGATCGCCGTCGCGTCCGGGTCGCCGATCTTTGCGTAGAGCATCGCGTTCACCCCCTGAGACGGCGAAGGGCCGGCTCGTAGTTACGGTTCGCCCAGCGGACGTAGATCCAGGTGACGATCCAAGTCGCCAGGATCACGAGCACCCCGAGCAGAATTCCGACGCTGAGGCCATCGGCGATCGAACGGCCGAGGAAGTCCTTAGCGAAGGCGACGAGCAAGATGAAGCCGAAGTAGATGACGAGCATCGCTCCGGTCAGCCAGAGCGCCACCCGGAGCCGTCGTGCCGCAAGAGCCTGGAGCTCGAGAAGCTCCTCGGCCGGCCCGCCCGCGATCGCCGTTCCGGCCGCTTTACCTGGAGGCTCCGAGTCGGACTGTCTAGGCATTACGCACACCCCCTTTTTCTGGGTGTGAACTGCATACCCAGAACGCCGATTTTTTGATCCAGTTGACCAAGGGTCGCGCTAGCCTTCCCAAACCGCGAGTGTCCGGGATACCCTGATTTTCGTGCGCGTGCGTATCGCCAAGGTGGTCCTCCTCGCCCTGCTCGCGCTACTCGCTACGGGTTCGTCGGCGGCCGCGGAGCAGCCGGCCAACGGCATCGCGAAGGCGCTCGGAGTCAGGGTGCTGGTGCCCGGAGGCGGAGGAACCGCGGCTTTTGTCTCGGCTCCACCGGCAGCCTCGGCGTCGGCAGGCTCCTACGCGTACGGCGACGCTCTTTCGACCGGAGCCATCGAGACGAGCGCTCGTGCCACGTCGGGCCAGCGGGCCACGTCGGCCGCGCTGGCTTCGGTGACGGGCGTCTCGCTCTTCGGTGGGGAGATCTCGGTCGGTCAGGCGGTCGTCCGGGCCCGCGCCTTTGCCTCGGGCATCGCCGGCGGCGCTGACCTGCTTGGCTCGTCAGTGTCCGGAGTGCAGATCTACGGGAGCTCAGTGGCAGTGAGCCCGAACCGACGGGTTCCCCTGGCCGACTGGGGCTACGCCGTGTTGCTCGAGCAGGCTGTGGTGGCAGAACCCCAGGGGCGTCTCGGGAAACGCGTCTTTGCGAGTGCCGTGCACGTCCATCTGACGGCAGCGCACGGCGGCCTGCCGGCGGGGACAGACATCACGATCGGCTACGCGGAGGCACTTGCGAGCGCATTGAAGACGCCGGTCACGACAACCACGCCTGACGAGCCCGAAAGCCCGGCTCCGCTGAACGACCCGGTCGAGCAGCCTCCGGGCTCGAATCCCTCCCCGCCGCCTGCGGTCCAGTCGCCTCCCGCGGATGTGAAGCCCGAGTTGACGGCAGCCGGCTACGTGTTCCCCGTCTACGGGCCGGCCGCCTCGTTCACGGACGACTTCGGCGCGGCCCGAGCCGACACCGGCTGGCACCACGGAAACGACATCTTCGCGCCGATCGGGACGCCGCTCCTAGCAGTCGCGGACGGGACCCTCTTCTCCGTGGGCGTCAACTCACTGGGTGGAAACCGGCTCTGGCTTCGCGATCGGAGCGGGAACGAGTTCTACTACGCGCATCTGTCAGCTTTCTCGCCGCTCGCCCGGGAGGGGGCTGCCGTGAAGGCCGGAGACGTGATCGGGTTCGTCGGCGCGACAGGCGACGCGGTCGGGACGCCTCCGCACCTCCACTTCGAGATCCACCCGGCCGGTCTCCTTGGCCTCGGCTACGACGGCGTCGTGAATCCCTACGAGTACCTGATCGCGTGGCGGCGCCTCGATGACCTCTCACTCGGCCTGGCGACTCGGCCCGGAAAGGCTCCCCCGCCCGGGGCGGTGCTGCTGGAGGCCTCCGACATCTCGTCCACGAGCGGTCTCGACCCCGAGGCCCTCGCGCGGACACTCGAGCTGTCGGCTCTCTTCGGAGAGAGCCTGGCGCCGGCGAAGGCTGAGAAGTCGTCGTCGCCCGGCTTCTCCGGGTGACGGTCGCCAGGCTCGAGGACGTCCTCCGGCTCGACCCTGGCACGGTGGGGGGAAAGGCGACCGGGCTCGCACGGCTCGCCCAGTTGGGGCTTCCCATTCCACCCGCGTTCGTGCTTCCGACCGAGGTGCACGCGCGTTGGCGGTCGCGCGAGCACCTGGACGAGTCGGACTGGCGCGGCCTGACGGAGGCGGTCCGCGAGCTCGAGGAGCCTCTGGCCGTTCGTTCGTCTGCGGCGGATGAGGACACGGCCGGCCGCTCCGCCGCAGGGCAGTACGAGAGTGTCATGGGCGTCCGGGGCTTCGACCAGCTCGTCGCCGCGATCGAGGCGTGCTACCGCGCCGTCGATTCCCAGCGGGCACGCACCTACCGTGGCGAGCGTGACGGGGCGATGGCGCTGGTCGTCCAGCGCGAGGTGCCGTCGGACCGGGCGGGAGTCGGCTTCTCGGTCGATCCCGTGACGCGGGCCGATGCGCACGTCCTCCTCGAGGCGGCCTTCGGTCACGGCGAAGGTGTGGTCTCGGGCCTCGTGACGCCCGATCGCTACTGGGTCGACCGGGCGGGCGTTGCCGTTCGCGCTCGCGTGGCGGACAAGTCCGTCGCCGCAGACGGCCGTGGAGGCGTAGTGGAGCTGCCGAGTGAACGGCGTTCCGCCCGCGTCCTCCGCGATGACGAGGCGGTCCGGATCGCGGATCTCGTGCTCGAGGCCGAGCAGGGGTTCGGCACGCCGGTCGACGTGGAGTTCTGCCTGGGAGGCGCGGAGCTCTGGCTGGTGCAGTGCCGGCCCATCACGACGCTCTCATGACCGCGTCGGTCGAGACGTGGACGCACGACCCCTCGCACTATCCGGAGCCGATGAGCCCGCTCTCGGCAGATGTCTGGCTCTTCGCCATGGGCGAGGGGATCCAGTCCGCCGCCCGGGAGCTCGGTGCGCCCTTCGGCGGGTTCACGACGAAGGTGCGGGGCGGCTGGGCTTACGAGCACGAGATCGAACCGGGCTGGGGCTTCGATTCGGAGCACTTCGAGCGCACAGCGCTCGGGATCGCCGAGCGCTGGGAGCGGGAATACCGGCCGCGGGTCGAGGAGATCACGACCGAGCTTCGGTCCCTACGGCCCGAGCGTCCGCCCGCGGTGGAGGCCGGTGTCTTGCTCGATCGCCTGGTCGCGCTCGTGCTCGAGCAGTGGCGCCTGCATTTCCTGACCGTTATCCCGGTGCACGCAGCTCGTGAGGTGCTTCACGATGCCTGGGTAGAGCTGTTCGGGAAGCAGGATGAGCTCGAGCCCTATGAGTTGATCGCGGGGCTTCCAAACGAGACGCTCGAAGCCGACCAGCAACTCTGGGCGATCGCCGAGCACGCGCGTGAGCTCGACGTCGCCGACGTGATCCTGGAGCTTCCAACCGCGGCCGCATTGGAGCGCCTCCGTGTGCTCCAGGCCGGGCGTGAGGTGCTCGCGGCGCTCGACCGGTATCTGCTTCGGTTCGGCGGTCGCTCGCGTCTGCATGAGCTGTCGGAGCCGCGTGACGCCGAGGACCCGGGCCGCGCACTTGGCGGAGTCAGACTCTTCCTCGAGCGCCCACGGGACCTTCCCGCCGAGCGCCGGGCCCGGAGGGAGGAACGAGACCGCCTGCAGGCGGAGTCGCTGGCCCGGATCGAGGATGAGAGCGAGCGCGCGCGGTTCGCCGAGCTCTTGGAGCGGGTGGTGGCGGCCGTCCCTCTTGAGGAGACGCACACGTACTACATCGACTATCCGGGCCTCCAGGCCACGCGCGAAGCACTCCTTGGCTTCGGGCGCAGGCTCGTGGCGGAGGCCCGGCTCGACGCCGCCCGCGACGTGTTCATGTTGCACCTCCCGGAGCTTCGGGAGGCAGTGCGCGAGGAGCATGGCCCAGGTCTCCAGGGCCTGGTGGTCGCGCGCAGGCATGAGCTCGAGGAGGCGAGGGCGGCCTCGCCCTCGCCGTACCTCGGACCTCCTCCCGAGCCTGGCGAGGTACCCGCGTCGGTCGCGAAGTTCTACGGCGTCGCGGGAAGCGCCCGTGTCGAAGGGGACCTCATCGTCGGCACGGGCGCCTCGGCCGGCAGCGCGGAGGGAACCGCGCGCGTGGTGCACGGGACGGAGGACTTCGAGCGGGTCGAGCGTGGCGACGTGCTGGTCTGCACCACGACGACGCCCGCTTGGACGCCGCTGTTCGGCGCCATCGGTGGTCTGGTCACCGACACGGGCGGGATCCTGAGCCATGCCGCCGTGGTCGCGCGCGAATACGGCGTCCCGACGGTCGTGGGGGCGGAGGTAGCGACGACGTTGATCCCGGACGGAGCTCGGGTCTCGGTCGACGGAGAGACGGGAGAGGTTCGGATTCTGCGCCGCTAATCCCGATCGCGCATCCATTCGACGAGGTGCAGGTAGTCCTCGCGCGCCGGCGCGAAGATGTCGATGTTCTCGACCACCTCGTCGCCCAGCGGCTCGATGTAGTGCTCGACGCCGGCCGGGATCAGCATCAGCGAGCCGGGGCCGACCTCGTTCCGTTCCTCGCCGATGTGGTAGAGCGCCCGGCCCTTGGTAATCATGGCGATCTGATCGAACTCGTGGCTGTGCGGCCGCAGATCCATGCCGGGCTCGCAGTAGTTCAAGACCAGCAGGACGTCTTTCGTACCGAAGCCTCGCCGGCGAATGCCGGGGCGAACGGGCTCGTCGGGGATCTCCTCCCAGCGGACAGCCTTCACGGCTCTCTCCTTTCCGGTGGTAGGAAGCCGAGCTCGGCTGAGAGCCCGGCAGCGGCGTCGCACAGAGCATGGGCCATGGCGGAGTCCGGATCGGACGAGATCGCGGCGGTCGTCCCGACGAGCGCCATGGTCGCGACGATCTCCTCTCCCTGGAAGACGGGCGCTGCCAGTGCCGCGATTCCCTCAACGACGCGCCCCGTGAACGCGAGCCCTGCGTCGCGGACGTCTCTGAGCCGGTCGCCTGTCTCGTCGCCGAGGTAGGCGCGGAAGACCTTGCCCTGGGCAGAGTCGAGCGGCAGGCGGGATCCGGTTCGTACGTTGATCCGGACGAGCCGGTCCGTGTTGTCTTCGACCCGGACCACAATGGGCGCTTCCCCGTCCCAGATCGACAGCACCGCTGTCTCATTCAGCTCGGACACGAGCCGCTCGAGGTAGGGGCCCGCAACCTTGATGATGCGAAGGCCGGCAAGGGCCGTGGCAGCCAGTTCGACGATGCGAGGCCCGAGAGTGTAGGCGCCGCCGCTCAGTCGAAGGAGGCCGGCCTGGCGGAGCGCGGTTGCGTAGCGATGGGCAGTCGCCTTGCTCGTGCCGAGCCGGGCCGTGATCTCCCCGAGCGTGAGGTCAGGCTCGTCGACGGAGAAGAGCCCGAGAAGCTGAGCTGCCCGCTCGACGGACTGGTTCACCGGTGCCCGCTCGACGACCTTCTCGCTCATGCCGCCATCGGTGTTCTCGCGAGCTCGGTGTGGAGCACTTCGACGATGCGGTCGACTTGCTCCGGTGCGATCACGAGCGGTGGAGACATGACGATCTTCTGGCCTGTGGCACGCACGATGACGCCGGCCGCCCGGATCCGGCCCGAGAGCTCGGTTGCGTCCTCGACCTGGAGCTCGAGCCCGGCCATGAGGCCGAAGCCGCGTGCCTCCGCCACCGAGGGGAGACTCTCGAGACCTCTGAGCCCTGTCAGAAGACGATCACCGAGCTGGCGGGCCCTGAGGAGCAGACCTTCCTCTTCGATCAGCCTGAGGTTTTCGAGCGCCACGGCGCACCCCGTTGGGTGTCCGTTGTAGGTGAACCCATGACGAAACGGCTCGCCGTCCAGCAGGTCGAGGACGCGAGCGCCGATCAGGACGGCGCCAAGCGGGAAGTAACCGCTGGTCAAGGCTTTCGCCGTGACGATGAGATCTGCGTCGATGCCGCCCCAGTGCTCGGCGGCGAACCAGGCGCCGGTTCGACCGTAGGCCGTCACGACCTCGTCGAGGATGAGCAGGATGTCGTGCCGTCGCAACACCTTCTGTACGCGCGGCCAGTAGTCGTCGTGCGGCGGCACCATGCCGCCGACACCGATGACGGGCTCGCCGATAAAGGCGGCGATCCTCGCTGCGCCGACCCGCGCGATCGCCGACTCGAGTTCTTCGATCAGGGCATCCGTCGTCGTGCCGCGGTAGGGGAAGGGCGGCGTCAGGTGAACGAAGTCCCCCGGAAGCGGGCCGAAGCCCTCGCGGAGTGGCGGGATTCCCGTCGCACCGAGCGACCCGTAGCTGACACCGTGGTAGGCGAGGTTCCGCGTCAGGACGACAGTGCGCTCCGGCTGGCCCTGCGAGTGCCAGGCGAGCCGCGCGAGCTTTAGCGCGGTCTCCGTACCCTCGGACCCCCCGCTCGTGTAGAAGACATGGTCGAGGCCGGGCGGGGCGAGCTCTGTGAGGCGGGCCGCAAGCCTGATCGACGGCTCGTTCGAGAAATCCCAGAAGGACGCGTAGTACTCGAGGGTCTCCATCTGGCTGCGGGCGGCCTCGGCGAGCTCCCGCCTTCCGTGGCCGACGGGGCAGACCCAGAGGCCGCAGGTGCCGTCGATGTACTCCTTCCCGTCGGAGTCCCAGAGGAGCGCACCCTCCCCCCGGGTGAAGATCACGGGCTCGGCGGGACGTCCGACGACTGCATGCGGATGGACGATGTGCGCCCGATCGCGGTCGGCGAGGGTCACAGCGCCGTCTTCACCGTCTTCACCGTCGTGTACTCGCCGATCGACTCGGGCCCGAGCTCGTAGCCGTAGCCGGAGAGACCGCGGCCCGAGAAGGTGGAGTAGGGATCGAGCCCGCCGTACATGTTCACCCACACGGTGCCTGCGCGCAGCGCGCGAGCGACGCGGTGAGCCCGTGCTCCGTCGCGGGTCCAGACCGCTGCGGCGAGGCCGTACTCCGTGTCGTTTGCGATCCCGACGGCCTCCTCTTCGCTTTCGACGCGGATCACCGCGACGGCTGGGCCGAAGATCTCCTCCCGGTTGATCCTCATGTCGTTCGACGTGCGGTCGAAGACCGTCGGCTGGACGAAGAAGCCCTCCGGAAGCTCCTCGACTATCGCCGCGCCACCGCCGACGACGGCTTCCGCGCCCTCGTCTCGGGCCGACTCGTAGAGACCGAGCACCCGGTCCCGCTGGCGCCCCGAGACGAGCGGGCCCATATCGGTTTCGGGGTCGAGCCCCCGACCGAGGCGAATCTTCGCGACGCGCTCTGCCAGACGCTCGACCAGCTCGTCGGCGACCTGCTCGGCGACGACGAGTCGGCCCCCGGCGGTACACACCTCTCCCTGGTTTCGGAAAGTCGCGTTCATTGCGCCTCCGAGCGCCTGATCGAGATCGGCGTCTACAAAGACGATGTTGGCCGACTTTCCACCCAGCTCGAGCGTGAGCCGCTTCAGATTGCCGGTTGCCGCGATCTGGATCTTCCGCCCCACCTCGGTCGAGCCGGTGAACGAGACCTTGTCGACCTTCGTGTGAGCCGCGAGTAGTGCGCCGGTAGAGCCGTCTCCCGTCACGACGTTCCAGACGCCGTCCGGGACCCCGGCCCCTCGCGCCAGCTCGGCCAGGCGGATCGAGGTCAGGGGGGCGTCCTCAGCCGGCTTGTGCACGACCGTATTGCCGCAGGCGAGCGCGGGTGCGAGCTTCCAGGAGGCGATGACGAGCGGGAAGTTCCACGGCGTGATGACGCCGACTACACCCACGGGCTCGCGCAGCGTGTAGGTGAAGACACCAGGGTTGGCGGGGTTCGTCGTGCCGAGGATCTTGGTCGGCCACCCGGCGTAGTAGAGCCAGGTCTGGGCAGTGAATTTGACGTCCCGATCGCGTGCCTCTGCCAAGGGCTTCCCGACGTCACGGGACTCGAGCTCGGCCAGCTCGTCGCCGTGCTCCTCGACCAGTTCCGAGAGGCGGACGAGGATCTTTGTGCGCGCGGTCGGGTGGAGCGCGGCCCAGGCGGGTTGAGCTGCTCTCGCCGCTTCGACCGCAGCGTCCACGTCCGCGTCACCGGCGATCGGAAGCGTCGCGAGCACCTCACCCGTAGCGGGGTCGACGGTGTCGAAGCTTGCGACACTCGTACTCACTATGTGAAACTCTGTCACAGATGCTGAACCTCGGCAAACCGGCTCGAGGACTCTTCGTCAAGCTTCCTTCTACTGAGGTCATCGACCTGGTCGCTACATCCAGTCTCGACTTCGCTGTCGTCGATCTCGAGCACTCACAGCTGGCCGAGGCCGATGCGTTCCGTCTCCTACGCCACGCTCAGGCGCTTGCCTTTCCAGCCCTCGCCCGCATCGCTAGCGCGGAGCGCGGCCTCGTGAATCGGCTCCTCGAGGCGGGCGCAGTCGGCATCCATCTCTCGACGGTTCAGCGTGCGGCCGAGGTGACCGAGCTTCGGACGATGTGCCGGTACGCACCGGGCGGCACACGATCCGTCAGCCTCACTCATCCGGGCGGCGGCTACGGTGGCCTCGATCTCGGCGGGTACCTCGACGCCCAAGGGCCCGGCCCGATCGTCGTCGCCCAGATCGAGACCGAGGAGACCGAGGATGCCCTCGAGGAGATCGTCGCGGCGCGGCCCGACGTCCTGTTCCTCGGTGTCACCGACCTGACGGTGGACTGCGAGCTCGACACGTCTCGGGTGCAAGCACGAATCGACGAGGTCGCGGCGGCAGCCGAGGCCGCCGGAATCCCGCTGGGTGCATTCGCGCTGGACGATACGCGGGTGACCTACTCCGCGGTGTCGACGGATCTCAGCCTGCTCCGAAAAGCGGTGCTGGATGCCTGACCTCTCCGTCCAGCTCGGCACCCTCAGGCTCAAGAATCCGGTCGTGTGCGCCTCGAGCGAGCGCACGATCACGATCGAGGATCTGCGCGCTGCCGTTGACGCCGGAGCCGCCGCCGTCGTCGTGAAATCCACCAACGAGTCCGAGGCAGCCCGGCGGCAACTCGAGGGTGCGGAGTACGTGCTCCTCGACGCCGATTGGGCCGAGGTGACTGCCGCCGGCGCCGACCGATCGTCGACGCTCTTCAACCGTTCGGGCCTCTCCCCCCTGCCGTTCGAGGAATGGCTGCAGGTCGTCGTCCTCGCGGACGCGTATGCGCGCACACGAGACGCGTATGTCGTCGCCAGCCTCATCCCGGCCGGGCTGGACGAGCTGGTTCACGGGGCGGCGGCGATCGAGGCTGCAGGGGTTCGGTGGCTCGAAGTGAACCTCGGAGCGGCTCACGGCGAGGAGGCCGCTCCCGGTTCCATCGTGCTGGCTGACGACACGGAGCGCGTGACCGAGATCGTCCGTCGCGTCCGTGCGGCGATCGCGTTGCCCCTGACGGTGAAGCTGCCGGGTCACGGAGATGTCGTCGCGCTGGCCGCGGCCGCTCGCGCAGCAGGAGCCGACAGCGTCTGCCTGGCCGGTCGATCGCTCGGCTTCCTTCCCGACCTGGAGACCCGGCTCCCCGTACTCGGCACGTTCGGTGCGGTTGGCGGTGCCTGGGCTCTCCCGCTCACCCTGCGCTGGATCGCCAAGGCGCGCCGACGGCTCGGGCCGGAGTTCCCCCTCGTCGCGACGAACGGCGTCCGGGACGGCGCAGATGTGGCGCGTGCGCTTCTCGCCGGTGCGAGCGCGGTCGAGCTTGCGACGGCGGTCTGGATCGAGGGCTTCGAGTCGCTCGCTCGTGCGATCGACCAGCTGGACGCATATCTCGAGGAACAAGGATTGGCCGCCGCCGACCTCGTCGGCGAGTCCGCAGATGCAGTCATGACGTACGAGGAGGTTCAAGCAGTGAGGAGGGCCACGTGAGCTCGACCGGCACGTACGGGGCGACCGTCACCGTGGAGGCGCTCGAGTCCGACCCGTATCCGATCTACAAGCGGTTGCGGGACGAGGAGCCGGTGTCCTGGGTGGAGTCCGTCGGGCTCTGGCTCGTGACCCGCTGGGATGATGTCGTGTACGTCGACAAGACGCCGGACATCTTCACCGGGGAGACGGAGCCCTCGACGCTGAACCGCACGTTCGGGAAGAACCTGCTCGGCTCCGAGGGGGACTATCACGGCCGGATCAGGTCGATCATCTATCCGGCGTTCCGGGTCGCCGCGATCGGGCACTACCCGGACGAGGTGATCGCGCCGCTCGCAAACGAGCTGATCGACACCTTCGCCGGCAGGGGCGAGGTGGAGTTCGTGTCCGAGTTCGCTGAGCCTCTCTCCGCTCGGGCGCTCAGGCGGGCTTTGGGCCTCGAGGACGTGGCCGAGGAGACCCTTCGCCGCTGGTTCGTCGACCTGGCGACCGGCGCCTCGAACTTCGAGGCCGACGCGGCAAAGCAGAAGATTGCGGACCGGGCGAGCGCTGAGGTCGACGAGACGCTCGAGCCGATTCTCGACCGGCTCGAGAGCGCTCCGGACGACACGCTGCTTTCGAGCATGCTCCATTCGGAGGTCGAAGGAGAGCGGCTCACGCGCCAGGAGATCAAGTCGAATCTCAAGGTCATGATCGTGGGCGGCCTCCAGGCGGGGACCGACCTGATCGCAATCTCTATGTGGGCTCTCCTCTCGCATCCCGAGCAGGCGGCCCGGGTCATCGCTGACCACTCGCTGATCGACAAGGCGATCGAGGAGGGCGCACGCTGGCATTCGCCCGTCGGGACGTCGACCCGGCAGGCCACTCGCGACGCCGAGCTCGGAGGCGTGAAGCTCGAACAGGGTGCTCTCGTAGCCGCCGTGCTCGCTTCCGCCAACCGTGACGAGCGGCAGTGGACCGACCCGGACCGGTACGACGTCGAGCGTCGCGAGGGCGCTCATCTCGCCTTCGCGACCGGTCCGCATCTCTGTATCGGCGCGCGCCTGGGCCGCTACGAGGCTCGGACGAGCTACCGCATTCTGTTCGACCGCCTGCGGAATCTCAGAGTCGACCCCGAGCGGCCGACCGAGCTCTCTGGGTGGGAGTTCCGATCGCCGCACCACCTTCACCTCCTCTTCGACCCGGAGTCGGCATGAGCGAGCTGACGCAGGACTATCTCGACCGGCTCGACCGGGTTCAGCCGAAGAACCTCCCCGCGGACCTCGACCTCTTCGACGAAGAGACCGCTACGCGGGGCATCCGGCTCAACAAGGCCGCCTACTCGCTGAAGGACGAAGCACAACGAACGCTCTTCCTGGCGGACGAGGAGCGCTGGATGGAGCAGTTCGCGTTGACGGACGAGGAGAAGCAGCTCGTTCGCCGGCGAGATTGGATCGGTCTCTGGCGAAACGGCCTTTCGATCTACGTGATGGTGAAGCTCTCTGGTGTCACGGACACCCCGCTTCCGGAGATCGGTAGGCAGATGCGCGAATCGGGAGGGAAGTGATGGCAAGGGTGATCGGAGGTATCGGAGCCTCGCACGCACCGTCGATGGAGCACGCGTACGACGCAGGCGACGAAGTGCGCGAGGCGGAAGAGTGGCAGCCGCTCTTTGGGCCCTTTCAGGAGGTCGCCAAGTGGCTCGAGGAGCTCGAGCCGGATCGGCTCCTCGTGATCTACAACGACCACATGGACGAGTTCTTCCTCAATGCCTATCCGACGTTCGCGCTCGGCGTCGCGGATACGTATCCGATCGCTGACGAAGGCTTCGGGGCCCGGCCCTTTCCACCGCTTCCAGGCGATGCGAAGCTCGGTTGGCACATCGCACGCTCGCTGGTGGCGGACGAGTTCGATCCAACGATCTGCCAGGAGCTCGAGGTCGACCACGGTGTGATCTCCCCGCTGCCGATGGTCGATTTCGCCGAAGGGGAGGGTGGCTGGAAGATCCCGATCGTCCCGCTGGCAGTGAACGTCATCCTCCACCCGCTCCCCACCCCGCGCCGTTGCTGGAAGTTGGGTCAAGCACTTCGGCGGGCGATCCTGTCGTACCCCGAGGACCTGGGCGTCGTCGTCGTCGGCACCGGCGGGCTCTCCCACCAACTGACCGGCCCGCGGTTCGGGGCTGTGCAGGAGGAATGGGATCGTGAATTCATGCGGATTATGGTCGAAGAGCCCGAGTCTCTCTGCGACCTGACCCACGAGGAGCTCATCCTGCGTGGCGGCACCGAATCTGTCGAAGTCGTGAACTGGCTTGCGATGCGCGGCGCGCTGCCCTCGCACGCGACGCCGGTCGTCGAGGCTTACTACCCCCACCGGATCATGGGGTACGGGCTCCAGGCCTACGCCGTGAACGGAGCCACTTCTTGAGCGGGTCAGGCCAGGTACACGCGCGTCTATCTCGGGTCCCGACCCGCCCTCCTGCTCACGTACGAGCGTACTCCGGAAAAACGCACACGTGGCTCCTCCTTTGGGCCGAGAGAGTCACGGAGATACACGAATGACGGACGCCCGCCTCGCCCGGATCCTCGAGGGCGCCGTCGACCTGCACGTTCACCCGGCGCCCTCCCCACTCCCCCGGCGGATCGACGCGGCCGAAGCGGCTCGGCTCGCCGGCGAGGCCGGGTTCTCGGCGATCGTGGTCAAGTCGCACCACCATTCGACCGTCACCGATGTGCTCGCCCTAGAGTCGCAGGGTGCGCTCCGGAATGGCGTTCGGGTCTTCGGCGGGGTGGCACTGAACGGGCCGATCGGTGGTATCAACCCGAAGGCGGTCGACCTCGCTCTCAAGATGGGAGGTCGGATCGTCTGGTTCCCTACCATCGGGTCGCCCCAGCACATTCGCCATCACGCCGAGCACCCGAATCTCAAGTTCCCGAAGCTGGCGGTCGCCCTCAAGCCGGAGGAACCGGTCGACGTCCTTTCCGAGAGCGGGGAGCTGCGGCCAGAGGTTTACGAGATCCTCGAGTCGATTCGAGATGCGGACGCGATCCTGGCCTCAGGCCATATGGCACCAGACCGGATCACCGCGGTTTTTGAGGCCGCGCGAGAGGTCGGGGTCCGACGTCTGCTGGTCAACCACCCGAACTTCGTCATCGAAGCGAGCCACGAAGACGGCAAGCGCTGGGTCGAGCTCGGCGCCATGATCGAACACTCCCTCTGCATGTACGACGATGAGTCGAGCTTTTACCACTGGGATCTCGACACCCTCACAGCTTGGATCGAGGCAGTCGGAGCCGACCGGTCAATTCTCGGCTCGGATCTGGGCCAAATGGACAACCCGCTGCCGACAGACTCGTTTCGGAAGATCGTCGCGAAACTGCTCGACCGTGGCATGAAGGAGGACGACGTGCGATTGATGGTCGCGGACAACCCGGGTCGGCTTCTGGGCGTCGCGTGAGGTCCGACGCAGTCGTTCGGACGGCCGAGCCGGATGCGCTTGCCCTCCGGATGGCCAAGCACTTCGGGCACAAGGTCGAAGTAGAGCGCCTGGGTGCCATGACCAGGGTGACACTTCCGACGGGAATATTCGAGCTCGAACCGGGCGTCGGCGTGATCGACGTGCGGACGTTCGCCGAGGATCAGATTGGGCTCGAGCGTGTGCAGGAGGTCGCGCGCTCGCACCTGGAGAGGTTTGCGCGTGGCGAAGAGCTCGAGATCAACTGGCGTTCGCCCGGAGCTCGGTGAGCGCGGAGGCGAGATGCACTTCGACCGTCCGGGCGGCCCCCGCGCCGTCCCCCGCCGCGATCAGCCGCGCGATCTCGGCATGCTCCTCGAGGTCGCGCTTGACGCGTCCGGGCCGGCGAGCCTGGCGCGCGTAGAAGACCGGGGCGATTCTTCCACTCCAGAGGGACTCCACGAAGCGGGTCAGGTGTGGGTTTTCGGCCCCTGCGACCAGACCGACGTGAAATTCCCGGTTCGCCTCGAACTGGCGGTCGAGGTCGGAGCCGGCGCGCCGTTGAGCTCGGATCGCCGCCTCGAGTCGGCGCGCGGTCGACGCAGAGGTTCGCTCGGCCGCAAGCCGTGCGGCTGCAGGCTCGAGAATACGCCGGGCCTCGTAGTCGGCCTCGATCTCCCGTTGCGTGAACGGCGCAACGACGGCACTGCGATGCGGCCGGAGCTCGATCAGTCCTTCGGACGCGAGCCGGTTGAGCGCTTCGCGTAGTGGGGTGCGCGACGTCCCGAGTCCTTCCGCAAGTGCTTCCTGGCGGAGCGATTCCCCCGGGGAAAGCTCGCCGCTCAGAATTAGCGCTCGAACGCGGCTGTAGACACGGTCGGCAAGGCTGTCGGTGTCGATCGGGGCGACCGAGGTCATGGCTCGAACGGCGCCATCGTGATGTCCACGACCATCGCGCCTCCATCGACGACGAGGCTCGCACCCGTGACGAACGAGGCTTCGCGCGAGGCGAGAAAGAGGCAGGCGGTGGCGATCTCGTCCGGATCGCCCGCACGACGAAGCGGGACGAACCGGGTGGTGAGCTCGTACGCGTGTTCCCGGTCGACTCCCTTCTGCTCGGCGATCTCATCCATTGAGGCGTCGCCCATCGGTGTCCGGACCCAGCCGGGGCAGACCGCGTTCACCCGAACCCCGCGTGGCCCGTAGTTCAACGCGAGCGAACGGGTCAGCATGATCAACCCTGCCTTGCTGACGGAATACGCAGGGCTCCCAGCGCTCGCCACGTAGCCCGACACCGAAGCGATGTTGACGATGGAGCCGCGGCGTGCGACGAGATGCGGAAGCGCCTCATTGCACACGACCTTTGCTCCTGTCAGGTTCGCGTCCAGGGTCTTTTGCCAGTTCGCCCAGCCGAGCCCAGCGTTGTTGACGACGATGTCGAGGCCGCCGAAGCGCTCGACCGCGGTCCCGACCGCTTCCTTCACGTGGGCTTCATCCGCGACGTCGCCACGAACGGCAACGGCTCCGGTCTCCTCGGCGACCGCGTCGAGGGGCTCGGCCCTGCGTCCCGTTGCGACCACGGACGCCCCTTCGGCAACGAAGCGCCGGACGACCGCGGCGCCGATTCCGGTCCCGCCGCCGGTCACGAGAGCGACCAGGCCCGCCAAACGCATTCCGTATACTGTATCCAACTTCTGGGAGGGTGACGAGGGGTAGGCTGGGGGACGTGAACAGTTCGAGGAGGGCTGGATGAGCGTAGAGCAGGCAGCAAAGGCGAAGCTCGAGGGGTATTCGCTCCCGCAGACGGAGACCGGCCGTTCCTCGCTCGTCCCGGCGCCTCCCTGGCACTACTCGGGCGACTTCCTGATCGTGGAGTACCACGCCGACCCACAGGCAGCACGCGCGCTTCTGCCGCCCGAGCTCGACCCAGGGCCGGAGATCGGAAGTGCGGCTGCAATCTTCGTCGAGTGGCAGTCCTGCTCGGACTCGTTTGAGGAGCTCCTCGACCCGGTGCGGGCCCAGTACAAGGAGTTCTTCGTCGTGCTTGCCGCCGAGCACCGCGGCGAGGCGGTCACGCGTTGCCCCTTCATGTGGGTCGACCAGGGCATGCCGCTCGTGCGTGGGCTGATTCAGGGCTTTCCGAAGAAGCCCGGGTCGATCTGGATGACGAAGCCCGTCACGGTCGGCAAGGCCGGGCCCCGTCTCGCGCCCGGCGGCCGCTTCGGCGCGACGCTCGCCGCAGCGGACAGGCGTCTCGCAGAGGCGACCGTGACGCTGAACGGGGTGTCGACGGAGGGTCCGACCGTCAACTCGCCTCCGCTTCTCAACACGCGCTATTTCCCGGAGTGGGAGAAGGGTGCGCGGCCGCTCGACGAGCACGTCTGGGCGGGTGGGGACGACCGCGAGATTTCGACGATCTGGGAAGGTGATGCCACGCTCCGGTTCTTCGAATCCCCAGCCGATGAGCTGTCGCTGCTCGCGCCCGTGGAGGTCGGGAAGGGTTTTTGGTTCAGCTTCGGCTACACGGTCGACGGCGGGAGGCGCGTAGAGTGAAACGGCCGGTCGAGCTGCAGCCGACGAAGATCGTCGCTGTACATCTGAACTACGCGAGCCGAGTCGAGGAGTACGCCGCGAAGACGCCGGAGTATCCCTCGTACTTCCTGAAGCCGCTCAACACGCTGGCGCGCCACGGTGACGAAGTCGTTCGGCCGCGTGGGTGCCGTTATCTCAACTACGAGGGCGAGGTGGCGCTGATCATGGGGCGGCGAGCAAAGCGCGTGCCTGAGGACGAGGCCCTCGATTACGTCGGCGCCTATTCGGTGGCGAACGACTTCGGCGTGCACGACTTCCGTCATGTCGACCGCGGCTCGATGCTCCGCGTCAAGGGGCAGGACGGCTTCTGCCCGATCGGCCCCGACCTCGGCGACGCTGGCGATCTCGACCCGGCCGACCTCACCCTCAGAACGCTCGTGAACGGTGAAGTCGTGCAGGAGGGAAACACCGGCGAGCTGCTCTTCTCGTTCGCCTACATGCTCGCGGATCTCTCCCGGCTCATCACGCTCGAGGCGGGCGACATCCTGCTGACCGGCACGCCGGCGAACTCGCGTCCAGTCGAGCCCGGCGACGTGGTCGAGGTCGAGGTGGAAGGAATCGGTCGACTCTCGAACCGCATCGTCGAGGCCAAGGACGACCTGGCGGCAGTGGGGGCCCAGCCGGAGGACACTCCGAATGCCCGTCACGTCGCCCTCGCCGTTCCGGAGGAGACCGCGTGAACCGCACCCAAATTCGGCACGAAAGTGGCACGGATCGTCACACACAGGCGCGCTCTGCCGGCGTACGCTCGAAGCGGGTGGCGGGTTGGCCATTCCCCACCCGGGTGGGGATGTGAGTACCGCCACGGCAACCGTTGCCGGCGTTGAAGTTTCGCCCGACCATTTCATCGGCGGTGAGCGGGTCGGGTCGGCGGAGACGTTCGCCGACATCTCGCCGATCGACGAGAGTCCTCTCGCCGACATTGCCCGTGGCGGTCGGGCGGAGGTAGAAGCGGCCGTCGAGGCGGCGCGCCAGGCGTTTCCCGCCTGGGCTGCTCTCGGCCCCGAGGGTCGGGCAGAGCACCTCCTCCGGCTTGCTGACCTGATCGAGGAGAACGTCGAGACGCTGGCTGCCGTCGAGACGCTCGACAACGGTTCGCTCCTCGAGGCCTCGCGGCTCCGCGTCATGAAGCGCGGTGCCTTGAACGTCCGCTTCTTCGCCCAGCTGGCCCTCGACTTGGAGGGGCGCACCTGGGAGGCAAACGGGGTCGAAAACCGCGTCCGCCGCGACCCGTCTGGCGTCGCCGCGCTGATCACACCCTGGAACGCGCCCTTCATGCTTTCGACCTGGAAGGTCGGCCCGGCGCTGGCGGCCGGCTGCACCGCAGTCCTGAAGCCGCCCGAGTGGGCGCCCCTCACCTGCTCCCTCCTCGCGGGCTTTGCGGCGGAGGCGGAGTTGCCGCCGGGTGTCCTGAACGTTGTGCAGGGGATGGGGGAGGAGGCAGGCTCAGCGCTCGTCGCTCACCCTGGCATCAGCCGCATCTCGTTCACCGGATCAGTCGATACCGCCCGGCTGATCGGGAAGGCCGCCGCCGAGAACATCGTCCCCGTCTCCTTCGAGCTCGGCGGCAAGTCGCCATTCCTGGTCTTTGCCGACGCCGATCTCGACGCAGCTGTCGAGAAGGCGACCTACCAGTACGACCACGCGGGCCAGATCTGCCTTGCCGGGACGCGCCTTCTCGTCGAGCAATCGGTGGCCGACGAGTTCACCGAACGCTTCCTCGAGGGAGTGTCGCACCGCAAGCTCGGCGATCCGCGCGAGCCCGACACCGACATCGGGCCCCTGATCACACGCGAGCACCTGGAGCGGGTCGACGGCTTCGTCCAGCGGGCGATCGCCGACGGCGCGACCCCGGTGATCGGGGCTCAGGTGTCGCCGGAGCTCGGCGGCCTCTATTACGAGCCGACTCTCTTCACCGATGTCCGCCAGGACATGGAGGTCGTCCAGCAGGAGGTCTTCGGCCCCGTGCTGACGCTGCAGACCTTCGGTGAGGAAGACGAGGCGGTCGCGCTTGCAAACGACACGGAGTTCGGGCTCGCCGCCACGCTTTTCACCGAGGACGCGGCCCGGATCGACCGGCTGGGAGAACGGCTCGTAGCGGGAACGACCTGGGTGAACTGCTTCTACGTCCGTGACCTTTCAGCGCCCTTCGGTGGCGCGAAGCACTCGGGCGTCGGCCGCGAGGGCGGCGAGCACAGCTTCGACTTTTATGCAGACGTGAAGACCGTGGCCAGGAGGCTCTAACACGATGGCGATCGACACCGGCAAGACCACAGGCGCACGAACCGGGGAGCAGTATCTCGAGGGGCTCCGAAGCGACGAGCGGGAGGTCTGGCTCGAGGGCGAGAAGGTCACCGACCCCTCGGCTCATCCCAAACTCGAGGGCGCGGCGCACTCGCTGGCGCGGCTCTTCGACCTGCAGCACGAGGATCCGGAGACGTTCCTCATGGACTCGCCGGACACCGGGCAGCCTGTCAACGTGACGCACATCCAGCCGAAAACGCGTGAGGATCTCGAGCGCCGCCGCGTGGCTTCGAAACGGATCGCGGACGCGACGGTTGGGATGATGGGGCGAACGCCCGACTACCTGAACTACACGTTCGCCTGCTTCGCCGCCCGTGCAGACGTGTGGGCACGCTCAGGGAACGAGGAGGGCGCGCGAAATATCGTCGAGTTCCAGAAGTTCATGCGGGACAACGACCTCTCGTTGACGCACACGCTCATCAACCCGCAGGTCGACCGCTCGGTCGCTGAGGCGGAGCAGGCGGCGGGCGAGGTCTCGCTCCACAAGGTCGAGGACACCGAGAACGGCATCCTCGTCCGCGGAGCGCGCATGCTGGCCACGCTCGCGCCCTTCGCGGACGAGTTGGCCGTCTATCCCGGCTCGGACCTCCGGCTCCAGGACAGCAAGTACGCGATCTGCTTCTCGATTCCCATGTCGACTCCCGGTCTCAAGTTCATCTGCCGGGACTCGTACTCGACGCAGCGCGATCCCTGGGACTACCCGCTCTCGACGCGCTTCGACGAGATGGACGCCGTCGTCATCTTCGACGACGTAGAGATTCCGCGCGAGCGGATTTTCCTCGACGGCGATGCGAAGCTCCACAGCGAGGTCATCACGGACTCGCATTGGCGCGCGCACATCATCCACCAGGCCATGACGCGGGCCTGGTCGAAGCTTGAGTTCTCCTTCGGGCTGGCCCACACCCTCGCCGACCTGACCGGCGTGAACGCCTTCGACCACGTGCAGGAGAAGCTCGGAGAGATCTGGTCGATGGAGGAAATGACCCGGGCCGGCGTAATTGCCGCCGAGGCCGGCTCCTTCCAGGCCGAGGGGGTGAACGACTGGGTCCCGGACGAGCGCTCGTTCGTCGCGCTTCGCGGCCTGATGCCGAAGTGGGTTCCGCGCACGATGGAGCTCATCCAGCTGATCGGCGGCGGTGGGTTCATGGCGACGCCCTCGAAGGCTGACTTCGAGAGCGAGGAGATCCGTCCCTACATCGACAAGTACTTTCAGGGGCGAAACGCGGGTGCGGAGAAGCGTGTGCGTGCCTTCCGGCTCGCCTGGGACTTCGTCGGATCCTCGCTAGGTGGCCGCGGAGAGCTCTACGAGCGCTTCTACCTCTCCGACTCCTTCCGGATGACCGCGCTCGCCTATCTGCTCGCCGACAAGAAGCACCCGTCCGAGCTCGTGGAGCAGTTCCTGCGCGATTGAGCACTGCAGTGAACATCGACGCGATCGAGTTCAGGCATGTCATGGGGCATTTCCCCACGGGCGTGAGCGTGATCACGACGGTGCACGACGGCGTCCAGCACGGGATGACGGCCAATTCGGTCACCTCGGTCTCGCTGGAGCCCGTGATGCTGCTCGTCTGCCTCATGCGCGAGGCGCGAACGGCGCTAGCGATCCAGGACGCGGGCCACTTCGCCGTCAACATCCTGGGCGAGCACCAGGAGGAGATATCCCGCCGCTTCGCGAAGGCCAACCAGGACCACTTCGAGGGTCTCGATGTCAAGGAGGGCCCGAACGGGATTCCGATGCTGCCCGGGTGCCTTGCCTACGTCACCTGTCGCGTGCATGAGGTCGTTCCGGCAGGAGACCACGACATCGTGCTCGGAAGCGTTGAGCACTGCGAGGCGGACGTGAACGGCGGCAACCCACTCGTCTTCTTCCAGGGCGGCTATCGAACGCTGCCGGGTATGGGAAGGTTGGGCTGATGAGCGATCTCGGCGGGATCCATCACGTCGGCCTCCGCGTTACCGACCTGGACGAGGCGACGGCGCGCTGGTCGCGCCAGTTCGGCTTCACGGTTCGTGAGCGCCACGCGGACCGCGTGTACCTGCGTTGCGCCTTCGAGGACTACTCGCTGGAGCTCGTCCAGGCCGACGCGCCGGGATTCGACCACGCGGGCTGGGAGCTCCGGCCCGGCGTCAAGCGGGAGGACGTCGGGCTCGACGGCCTGGAGCTGGAGCGCCCGGGCGGCCGCTCCAGCTCGCTCTATCTCAAGGACCCGGACGGGCATGGCGTCGAGATCGTCGAGTGGACACCCCGCGAAAGCGAGTTCCCCGATCTCGCCCGCCTCTCGTCTGAACTGCCCGGCTATCGCCCGCGGAAGCTCGGGCACGTCAACGTGGTCAGCGAGGACGTGCTGAGGCTCTCGTCTTTCTATGTAGACGAGCTGGGCTTCCGCATCACCGACCGGCTCGGCGACGAGGGCATCTGGCTCCACCTGAACGCGGACCACCACGTTCACGCAATGCTCCAAAGGGAAACGGCGCATTTCCACCACTTCGCACTCGAGCTGGTCGATTTCGGCGAGATGCGGGTGGCACTCGACCACCTGGCCCAGCACGGGCGCTGGGTGATCTGGGGCCCTGGCCGCCACGGGGTCGCTGCGAGCCTCTTCGCCTACATCCGGATCCCCGAGGAGGAGTTGATCGTCGAGCTCTACGCGGACATGGAGCAGCTTCGCCCCGATCACGCCCCGCGCGACTGGGAGGACACCCCCCACTCGTCGAATGTCTGGGGCACGCTCCCGCCCAGGACGTACTTCCGCTTCGACGCGGAGGCGATCGAGATCGAGCGGGGCCAGCTCCAGGCACTCGGGCAGGCGCTCGACTGACGGCACGGGCGCTGGTAGCGCTGCTGGTCGCCTCGACGGCGCTTGCCGTTCCGGCAGCCGCCGCCCCGACGTGGCCAGATCGGGTCGCCGACGCCGCCGAGTACGCACAGAGCCGAGCGGGCTCCGTCTCTTTTGCGGTGACGGACGAGGCCGGGCGGCTCCACGGCTATCACGCGCGCCGCACGTTGCCATCTGCGAGCGTCCTCAAGGCCATGCTCCTGGTCGCGTACCTGAACCGGGCCTCCGTCCGCAACCGTGAGCTTCGGGACGCGGCTCGGGCGCTCCTAGGGCCGATGATCCGCCGCTCGGACAACGACGCCGCGAACCGTGTGGTCGGCCTCGCCGGAGCCTCGGGCGTTTACCGGGTGGCGAGGCGCGCCGGGATGGAGCACTTCGTTCTTCACCTACCGATCTGGGGCCACTCCGAGATCACCGCCCGCGACCAGGCGCGATTCTTCCGGCGCATCGACGCCTACGTTCCCGAGCGTCACCGCGGCTACGCGCGCTTCCTGCTCGCGCACGTGATCGCGTCCCAGCGCTGGGGGATCCCGCCGGTCGTGCCGGACGGTTACCGGATCTTCTTCAAGGGCGGGTGGGGCTCCGGAACGGGGCGGGTCACGCACCAGGTTGCTCTCCTCGAGAAAGGCGAGACGCGGATCTCGCTTGCGATCCTGACGGAGTTCAACCCGAGCCATCGCTACGGCACCGCCACGATCCGAGGAGTCGCGGCACGCCTCCTCCGCGACGTCAGTTAGCGGAAGAGCCCTGCACGCGCGGATCGGCGGCGTCTGGCGCGGCGGATCCGAATGCCGATCGGCCGATCTCGTGTGCGCGCGGGATGTAGCTCTCGGTCAGCTCCTTGTCCCAGTACACCTCGAACAGCACATGAACCTCCGATTCGGTCACGCCGCAATAGCTGAGCGTCCCGACTTCGAAGAGCCGGAGGAACATCTCGTCGTAGCCGTACTTCGAGTAGTGGCCCTCCGAGCTTCCAGCCGGGCACAGGAGAACGAACTTCCGGCCGGGTAGGAGGCTGCCCTCGGGGTCGTAATCCTCCGAGTAGGCCCACCCGGCGCAGAAGACGCGATCGAACCACCCCTTCAGAATTGCGGGCATCGACCACCACCAGACGGGAAAGACGAGGGCGATTCCCTCGGACCGCTCGACCCTTGCCTGCTCCTCGAGCACGTCCGCCGGCATGGGTCGGTCTTCCCATTGCGCGTAATCCTCGGGAACGAGGAGAGGCTGGAAGCCCTCGCTGTAGAGATCGGCGACCTCGGCCACGTGACCGGCCTGCTCGAGACCCGCAACGAAGCTGTCCAGGATCCGACCGGTGAACGAGTCGCGCTTCGGGTGGGCGAAAACGACCAGGATCCGCACAGGTGTTTTCCTGGCTAGCCGGAGACGCAGGTGTTTCGCAGCATGCCGATGCCCTCGATCTCGGTCTCGACCAGGTTGCCCGGCGAGAGGTAGCGCGGCGGCTTGCGGCTGTCTCCGACACCCGACGGCGTGCCCGTGTAGATGAGATCTCCGGGCTCGAGCGTGCACCACGAAGAGATGAACGCGATCAACTCCGGCACCGGAAAGATGAGGTCGCTCGTCCGGCCGCTCTGGACCTCCTCGCTGTCGACGGAACAACGCACAGCGACGTCGTCCCGGTCGGGCAGCTCGTCGGGCGTAACGAGCACCGGGCCGGTCGGGGCGTAGGTGTCTCGGGACTTCGCGATCGTGAACTGCCGCACCGCCCGAAACTGCTCGGCGCGGTCCGAGATGTCCTGCCCGCACATGACCCCCGCCACGTGGGACCATGCCTCCCCCTCCGGGATGTCCTTGCCGCGCTTGCCGATCGCCAGCACGAGCTCGGCCTCCCAGTCGACTCTATCGCGCCCGGCCGGGACCACGATCTCTCCGTGGGGACCGGTCAGGGCACTGGGCAGCTTGGCGAAGAGGACCGGTGCGTCGGGAATCGGAAGCCCCGATTCCTCGGCATGCGATCGGTAGTTCAGCGCCGCGGCGAGAATCTTCGAGGGCCGCGGTAGCGGTGGGCCGAGTTGCGTGGGATCGAGCTGCGGCGCGTCGCTCGGCACGTCGATGCCCGCGAAGTCTTCGAGCCGCCCGACGAGCGCCATCGGATCGGATGGGAGCTCACCGTCGGTCGCATGCTCGATGTCGACGGCGCGTCCGTCGACGACCAGGGCAGCTCTCCCGTTCAGATTGGCGAGACGCACGGGCGCCAACCCTAACCGCAGCCGTGCGGCTGCGGCGAGTTTGCAGTACGTGGGACGGCGTTGCACTATACGAACCCGCTCTGAGGTGAAATGATCGCCGCATCGTCGATCCGGGCCTGAGGCGCCCGGGAGGAGGAGGGCTTCATGGCAACTCGCGTAGAGGTGGGAGAAGTCGGTCTCGAGCGGCGAGCCGTCGGGCTTCCGACCGCGGTCGGCACAACCTTCGGACTGATCGTCGCGTCGACCGTGCTCGCGTCCGTGACCGCGGGCTTCTTCGCGAGCTACGTCTTTCTCGCGGCGCTCGCCGTGGGCCTGCTGGCCATGTACCTCCAGAGCATGAGCTTCGCCGAGCTTGCCACCTTGATCCCGAAGGCCGGGTCGATGAACGAGTACGTGCGGGCCGGTTTGGGGCCCTTCTTCGCCACACTGACGGTGCTCGTCGGGTATATCGCCGTTCAGCTCTTTCCGACCACTGCCGAGGCCTACACGCCCTCGGCGATCGTCAAGGGTTTCCTCTGGACCGGCGGGCCGAGCACCACGTTCTGGGTCATCGTCTTCGTCGTCTTGGTCGCGCTTCTGAATGTCGCCGGGATCCGCCCCTACGGCGCGGTCGAGGTGGCCCTGACGGTGCTCGTCATCCTGTCCCTCCTCGTCTTCGGGCTCATCGGCCTCGCGGGCCTCGGATCGTCCGACCCGATTGGCAGCGCTTTCCCGCACATCCCCTTCACCTGGAGCCTCTTCTCGACGCTCCTCGGGATCGCGATGTTCACCTTCGTCGGCATGGAATACACCTGTCCCCTCGCGGAGGAGATCGAGAACCCCGCACGCAACATTCCGCTCGGGATCTTCCTCGGGCTCACGCTCGTGACGGTTCCGATCGTCATCTGGGGGCTGGGGGCGACGCGCTACGTGCCTTCGGACCAGCTGAGCGCGTTCAGCCCGGTGGCGCACATGGAGGCCGCGATCGCGATCCTGGGCGATACCGGCAAGTGGTGGATGGCGATCATCTCGCTCGCCGCGACGCTCTCGACGCTGAACGCACTCCTCGCGGGCATCCCACGGATCCTCTACGGCATGTCACTCACGCGGCAGCTGCCGCGGGCCTTCGGCTACCTGCTTCCCTCCACGAGGGCTCCGGTCGTCGGGATCGCCGCCGTCGCGCTCATGCCGATTCTCATGAACGTGTTCATCGATCTCGGGAAGAGCACGAACTTCATTGAGCTCATCCTGGCGGGCGTCCTCGGGTGGGCTACGGCCTACGTGATCATCCACCTGACTGTGATCATCCTTCGGCGGCGGGAGCCGCAGGCGCGACGTCCGTTCCGCTCTGCCGCTGTGCCCATTCCACAGTTGATCGGTATGGGCCTGCTCGCGCTGGCAGCATTCAAGATCTTCCCCGTCCCCGAGGTGAGGGATCACATCTATAGGGACTACGGGATCTTCCTGGGCGCGGCGATCGTCCTCTCGTTCCTCCTCAACCTCGCCTTCGGAACGAGCCTCAGGGAGCAGTTCCGTCCTGTGCCGCTCGCGGAGGTGTACCGCGAGACCGACCTGATCGAGGAGGAGCTGCCGCCACCCGTAGAGCCGGGGGGGCCGCACATCAGGCACGATTAGGCGGTGGCAGTCACCGAGCAGCAAGCGGCGCAGGCTCGCCTGGACGAGGCGAGACAGGCAGGCGTCAGGCGTGTCCGGGTCCATTTCACGGACCTGACCGGGATCTCCCGGAACAAGGTCGTGCCGTTGACCATGCTCGAGGAGCTGGTCGAGGAGGGCGTCAACTTCTGCATCGGGGCGTATGCCGTCTCGCACGCGGGCGAGGTGATCGAGGAGACTGGTCTCGGCTCGGAGGCGGAGTTCCGAGACATAAAGGTCTACCCGGACCTCTCCACGCTCAGAGTGCTCCCCTGGGAGGGCGGGACGGGGATCTGCATGGCCGACGTCCACTTCGACGGCGAGCTCTTGCCCTGCGACCCGCGCGGGATCCTGAAGCGTGCGATCGCGGAGCTCGACAAGCGGGGCTACAGAGCCGCGTGCGGTCACGAGCTCGAGTTCTTCCTGCTCCGCGCCGGCCCGAACGGGTACGAGCAGTACGCTGCCCAGCCCGGCATGGTCTACACCCAGACGCCGTCGGTCGACACGGGAGGCGTGATCCGCGAGATGGAGGACGCGGTCTGCGCCCTCGGGTTGCCCTACGTCTGCTCGAACCAGGAGTACTTCGGGTCGCAGTGGGAGATCAACCTGCGGTATGCCGACGCGCTCGAGGCTGCCGACGACTCGCACCTCCTGAAGCTCGCGATCAAGGAGATCGCTTGCAAACACGGTCTCATCGCTACCTTCATGGGGAAGCCGCTCGAGGGGGAGGGCACGTCCGGTTACCACCTCCACCTCTCGCTCTGGGAGAACAGCGACAACGCCTTCGAAGACCCGCAGGGCCAGGACGGTCTCTCCGATCTCTGTCGGTACTTCATTGCCGGCCAGCTCGAGCACGGGCGGGCGATGACCGCCGTGCTGGCACCGACGATCAACGCCTACAAGCGCTTCGTGACGTTCGCGATGGCGCCCTACACGGTCACCTGGGGCCCGGACAACCGTACTGTCTTCATCCGGATCCCCGTCGAGCGCGGCAATGCGACCCGGGTCGAGAACCGTGTCGGCGACGGGACTGCGAACGCGTACCTGGCTGCGGCCGTGGCGCTCTTCGCCGGGATCGACGGCATCGACCGCCAACTCGACCCCGGGCCGGGCGTCAGAGGCGACGCATACGCGGCCGAGGGGTTTCCGCTCGTCCCGTTATCGCTGGCCGAGGCGATCGACGCGCTCGAGCAAGACGCCTATCTCACGGAGAATCTGGGTCCACAGTTCGTCCGCGCTTTCGCCGCGCTCAAGCGCGACGAGCACAAGCGCTTCACGAGCTCGGTGACCGACTGGGAGATCCGCGAGTACCTGAACACGTTGTAATGGCAGTCAAGGAGTTCGATCCGGCCACGATCGATCTGTCGAGCCCGGACACCTTCGCGGAGCGGATCCCCTTCGAGTACTTCGACTACCTGCGCCAGCATGAGCCTGTCTACTGGCATCCCGAGGCGCCTCCGAACCATGGTTTCTGGGTGGTCACGAAGCACGAAGACCTCGTGCAGATCCACCGCGACTTCCGCACGTTCTCGTCGGAGCTCGGCCACGTTGCAATCGAGGAGCTTCAGCCGGACGAGCTCGCCGCGCGGCAGTCGATGCTCGAGACAGACCCGCCGAAGCACACGCGACTGCGTCGGATCGTGAGCCAGTTCTTCACACCACGGGCGGTGGCCGAGTACGAGGGCTTCGCCAGACAGCTGGCGCAAGAGCTTCTGAGCGACGCGGTTCCGAAGCGGGAGTTCGATTTCGTGGAGGAGATCGCGGCTCCGTTCCCGATCAACGTCCTCGTCCGCATCGTGGGGGCGCCGCCTGCCGACGCTCCGCGCCTGGTCGCGCTCGGCGACCGGATGATCGCGAACACGGACCCCGACTACGCCGACGTCGTCGTCGGCCGCGAAGACACGAGCGAGTACCGCCTGCTGACGTTCCGAAGCCCGGCGGCGGTTGAGCTCGCCGAGTACGGCCGAGATCTCGCTGCCAAGCGGCGCGCGGAGCCGCAGGACGACCTCGTCTCGAAGCTCGTGCACGCAGAGGTCGATGGCGAGCGGCTGACAGAGCGCGAGTTCGCCAACTTCTTCGCACTTCTAGTAATTGCAGGCAACGAGACCACACGTCAGGGGCTTTCGCGCGGGATGCTCGCGCTCGCCGGCGAGCCGGAGGCGATGGCGGAGCTGGCCGGCGACCCCTCGCTGATTCCCGTCGCCCTCGAGGAGATCCTCCGCTTCGCTTCGCCTGTTCTCTACTTCCGCCGCACGGCCACCGTCGACACCGAGCTGCGGGGAGTGAAGATCCGCGCCGGGGACAAGGTGACCTTCTGGTACGTGTCGGCCAACTTCGACGAGGAAGTCTTCCCGGATCCGTACACGTTCGACATCCGGCGGCAGCCCAACGAGCACGTCACGTTCGGGAAGGCTGGTCCGCACCACTGTCTGGGGGCCTATCTCGCGCGGCTCGAGATGCGGGTGCTGCTGGAAGAGCTTCTTCCACGCGTCCGGACGATCGAGGTCACCGGTCCCGCGCCTCGAGTTCGCTCGAACTTCATCAACGGCATCAAGAAGATGCCGGTTCGCATGGAGCCCGCCGGCTAGGTGTCCGCGTCGCCGCCGAGCTTCAAGCGCGACATCGAGCCGCTCTTCCGGACGGAAGATGTCGAGTCAATGCTCTTCGCCTTTGACCTGCGCTCCTACGACGACGTTCGCGAGAACGCCGACGAGATCTTCGAGCGACTGGAGGATGGGTCGATGCCGTGCGACGAGATCTGGCCGCAAACGCAGATCGAGAGGTTCCGGGCCTGGATCGCCGGCGACATGCAGCCGTAGGGGCGCTCGCCGTAGCGGTGGCGCTGGGCGGCCTCAGCTGCTCGGCCGGCGGCGGTTCGGACGCCGACCGGCCGCCGCAAGCGACTGCGGCGTCTACACCAACTCCCTCCGCGCCCGTCGCCGTCTCACGGCTTCCCGGGGCTCCGCGAATCGAGGTGCGTGACGGCTTTCGCGCGGAGGTCTATGCGCGCGGCGTCCAGACTCCCACGGCGATGGCTTTCGGCCCAGATGGGCGCCTCTATGTGACGCAGGAGGACGGCAAGATCGTGTCGGTGGGGCGTGGCGCTCGGCGTGCCCGGCTCCTGGCAAGCGGCTTTCCGACGCCGCTCGGTCTCGTCTGGCGCGACCGCACGCTGTACGTCTCGGCGCAGGGCCGCGTCGAGAGGCTGCGAATCGCCAGCGGGAGAGTGACCGCCAGGCGGACGATCCTGGCGAACCTCCCGTTCGGACGACACCAGCAGGACACGATCGTCTTCGGGCCGGACGATCGACTGTATCTCGGGAGCGGATCGACCTGCGACGCGTGTATCGAGCAGGACGCACGGAGCGCCGCGGTGCTCTCGTTCCGGCCGGACGGCTCCGATCTCCGCATCGTCTCGACCGGCCTCCGAAATCCCTTCGGACTCGCGTTCCAGCCGGGAACCGGCCGTCTCTACGTCTCGGTGAACAACCGCGACGATCTCCCGAACCCGAGCGCGCCCGAGCCTGCCGAGACGGTGGTTGTGGCCGCTCGAGGGCGAGACTTCGGGTGGCCTGATTGCTGGCCGAGCTTCCGCCGCAAGCAGCTCGTCGGTCCGTGCACCGGGGTCACGCGACCGGTCGCGTACCTGGAGCCTCACTCGTCCGCAGACGGGCTGGCCTTCTATCAGAAGCAGAGCTTCCCAGCCCGTTTCCGGGGGAGCCTGTTCGTCGCCCTCTGGGGGCAGTACGCAGCCGAGGACCACGGACGGCGAGTCGTGCGCCTCGTTCTCGGGAGAGATGGGAAGGCGAGGAGCGCAACAACCTTCGCGAGCGGCTTCGACCATCCGCTTGCGCTTGCTGTCGACAGGTTGGGCGGTCTGCTCGTGGGGGACTGGGGCCGCGGGGTTATCTACCGGATCCAGGCGAAAGGAAAGCCTTGATCGGCCGGGCCCGCAGGCGAGCGCAGGCAACTCTCGTCGAGACCCTCGAGGTGTTCGACCGGCTCGGTTGCACTACCGAGGAACGGCAGGGGCTCGTGGCGACGTTCGTGGCGAGAGACGACCGCAGGATCCGGGCACGCATGGCAGGGCAGGGACGGATCTTCGGGGGGATATACGCGCTCGAGCTCTCGACCGCCGAACCGGTGCTCCCCGCGACCGAAGGTCTTCGCGGGCGTGCGCGCGGAGCCATCCGCCACGGCGGCGTCGGCTTCCGAGCTCGCTCGCGGGACGAGCGAGGAAAGCATCTCGCGGCCACCTTGGACGGCGACGAGCGCCTCCAGACCGCCCTGGCTCGGGTGCACTTCGACCGGGTGCGCGTCGAGCCGGATGGATCGCCGGTGATCCGCCACATGGGGGGGTCCGTCGTCTGGATGCTCTTCCCCCCGCTCGTGCGACCGATTCCGCTCGTCGAGGAGCAGGCAAGGGAGACGATCGGGGCTCTCGAGGCTTTTGCGGCGGTGGCGGGCTAGCTCTGTTGCCTACACACCTGCGAGACGGCTGATTGCGTCCGGGCCTCCGGCGAGTCTGGTGGTTGTCGATACCCCAGCTCGCTTAGGAGGCCCGGAATGCTGAACGCTACGCAGCCGCCGCGACGGATGAGGTTCTCGTTCG
>JBBQXP010000020.1:0-39680 GCA_038209555.1 Gaiellales bacterium | reverse complement strand
ACTTCTAATCCGCGGGTCGCAGGTTCGAATCCTGCCAGGCGCGTGCCGCTGTCTATGCGGGTTTCCGCTCTAATCAGCGAGCCTGCGGGCAACTGCCCTCCGCAAAAACCGTGTTATCCAGCCCGCGGCCGGATGACTACGAAGTTGTAACCCCTGGAGGCGCAGTCGAGATCTACGCTGAACTCAATGGTTATCGGTCTCACCATCTACATCGCTCTTTCGCTGCTAGCAACAATCGTAGGCTTCTCAGCCTCCATTCTTGGATCTCGCGCGGACCGCTGGACGGACGCCGCCGTCCAGCAGATGTTCGAGCGTCAATTGAGCGGGACGTACCTTTCAGACGACGAGCGCGAACGCGTTGGAGTTCGCCAGGGATAAGGGGCGAGGGACCGTGCTGTCCGTACCAGCGACTCCGCATAAACCCTAGAAACGGCGCGGCCCTGATCCTTTGCCGATGGCTGAGGACGGCCGGATCGCCGAGCTTTAGGTCCTCGCGCTAGCGCGCGCCGCGCGCCGGGCACGCGTCCGCCGGACGAGCTGCCAGGCCCGCTTGGCGAGCCACATGAGGACGATTCGCCGGATCCACACGGCATCGTCCTTCCCCTCGCGCATGCCCGCAAACGCGCCGCACCCGTTCGGGGGATTTCCGTTGGAGCGCAGTCGATCCACGATGAGAAAGACGGCTGCGGCAGTCGCGCTTTCGGGAGGCAATCATTTCACTGCGATTTCTGCTCGCCGGGCTCACGTTCATGGCAACCGCACTCATGATCGCGGTCCTCCCCGTGGTTGCGCAGGGCCACACGCCTGTCAATGTCTGGTCGAAGCCCTGCACGCTCGTCGGTACGGCAGGGCGCGACATCATTCGAGGGACGGCCCGGGCCGACGTGATCTGCGGCCTCGGCGGCGCGGATATCTTGGCGGGAAACTCGGGCGCGGACATCATTCGTGGAGGTGGCGGAGCTGACATCATCCAGGGTAAGGCCGGCCAGGACATCCTCGGAGGCGCCGGGAACGATGTGCTCCAAAGCTACGACGGGACGCACGACCACGTAAACGGCGGGGCCGGCTTCGACCGCCTGCCGCGCCACGACCGCTTGCTCGACCGAGTCTCTGGCGTCGAGTCGTTCGACTAGCTCGAGTCGTTCGGAGCCGCGAGCGCAGCACCCGGCGGCGTCTCGATCAGTCTTTCCCTGTGCGCGAGCAGGAGCTCCCTGACGATCGCCTGGATCGAGCCGGCCACGGGGATCGCCATCAAGGCCCCGAGGACTCCGGCGAGCTCTGCACCGATCAGTACCGCCACGAGAACGGCGAGCGGGGAGAGCTGCACGGTCCGCCCGTAGATAACGGGCTGCAACACGTGGTTTTCGAGCTGCTGGTAGAGGACGAAGAAGACTATGGCGATGATCCCCCGCACGACGCCCTGCTCGACGAAGATCACGGCGGACACGATCACCGCGGCGAGCGTCGCGCCGGCGAGCGGGATCAGGTCCAGGACTGCGACTACGAGGCCGAGTGCGATCGCGTAGCTCGAACCGACCGCGAGGAGAACGATCGTGGTTGCGACGCCGGCGATGAGGCTGATGAGGAGGTTCCCGGACACGTAGCCCCCGATCGTCCGGTAGATGTTGCCGCTGACCCGCTCCCAGCGAGGGCGGACGCGCTCCGGCAGGAGCCCCAGGAAGTGATCCACGGTATGAGGGCCCTCGAGGAGCATAAAGAAGGTCAGGAAAGCGATCGTCAGGGCTCCGACGACTCCGGTCAGGATGCGTGTGAGGATCTCGACAGCAGGGCCCGTCAGGCCAGTGACGCCGCCCGTGCCCGCTTTGTCGATCGCCTCCCGAAGTCGCTCGACTACCTGATAGTCGCGCTCGAGAAATCCGAGGGGACCTCGACCCGCTGTCAGGTCGGCGACGATCGCCGGCAGAGCATCGATGAACTCGTGCACCTGGTCGACGAGCGGTGGGATGAGAAGGAAGCCGAGCCCGCAAATCGAGAGGAGGGCCACCAAGAAGACGATTCCCGATGACAATCCTCGCCCGACCCCTCGGCGCTCGAAGAATTCGACAGCTGGGTTGAGCGCGGCGGCGAGAAAAGCGGCGATGAGGATCCACGTGATGACCCTGAAGGCGAAGTAGACGAGCGCGATTACGACGAAGACGAGCAGCGTAACCCCGAGAACGACCAGGATCGTCCGTGGGCGAAACGAGACGACCCGCTCTTCGGGCGCGGCCATCCGCGTAGTGTCCAGGGGAGGCCGGACGCTAAAGTCAGAAGAGCGAGTACCCGTGTGGAATGACCGCGTCGGGACCCGCCCTGTCCGTCGAGAGAATGAGCCCCGGCGGGCCGCAGAAGCGGAGGCCCGCAGCAAGTGCGGCCGAAAGCGCGGGGCGGGCGGAGGCGGGCACGATCAGGCTTACGAAGCGCCCTTCGGCGCGCTCCAGTTCCGCCTCGAGAGCTTGTCCGCAGGCTGCAGGCGTTCGACCTGCGACGGGTCCAAGACGTCCACCCGGCCACCGATACGAGTAGGCGACCGCCTCGCCCGCAGCCTTCCAGAGCGTCCCGCGCGCCTCCGCCCGCCAGAACGCGTGATCGGGTGCGCGGTCGAAGCCGTATGCGGCTCGGTCTAGCTCGGCCACGGCTACCTCGTCGAGCGGCCCGGATTGGAGGCCGTGGCTCTGTCCGGCGCGAGGCTCGCCGGCGAGGTTCATGAGTGGGGTGACGGGAAGCAATCCAGCGCGTGCGTAGAGCCCGGTCGAGATCGGCTGGATGGCGTCGACGATCGTGATCCGGTGCCGTACCTCCGAGTCGTCCCCCCACACGTGCGCCAGCAACTCCTTCCCCACTCCCTGTGCCTGATGCTCTGGGGAGACGAAGAGCGCGGAGAGGAACCACGCGTCCTCGCGTAGGAGCGCGGCCGAGAAGCCGACCAGTCGCCCCTCGGCTGCCGCCACCCAGAAGCGGTCGGCATCGTGCTCGAGCAAGTGCGCATGCTGGCGGATGAAGACCTCCTGCGGCGGCCTGGGAGGCTCGAATCTGTGACGTTCGTAGAGATCCTCGATGGAACGCTGAAAAACCGCGTGGGCAGCAGACAAGTCTGCCTCGACCGCGGAACGGATCTCCATGTACACGTTCTACCGAACGGGAGGAATCGGCCCGTACGGGCCTAACGTCGTCGGCACGGGCAACCGAAAGGATCGGCATGAAGATCCAGATCGATCAAATGCAGCTCCTCCCCGACCTGGTGGCGTTCCTCGAGCGGCTCGATGTGGCAAGCCACCGGCTCGCCCCGGACATGGTCGAGGTGCGCGTCGTGCGCCCGCTGAGCGATCAGGTCGACGAAGCTGCCGACCGACTCACCATCGTTCAAACGCTCCGCGACTGGTGCTCCCTCCACCCGGGCGTCCGGGCGGACATCGTCCACTAGGTTGCCTTTGCTCGGATCGCGCCAAGGTCACCCGCGCTGAAGGCGCGCCGCCGCTCCTCGTCCGCGGGATCGACCATCTTCCCGTCTCGCTCGACGTAGCCGTTCTTGCCGCCGACCAGGAGCAGGACAAGGTCCCCATCGCTCGCGTTCCAGAAGCGCCTGGGGGTCGTCGACTCGACGTGGACGAGACCTCCTGGCCCGAGCTCGAAACGCTCTCCGTCGACCTCGAATCCAGCCTTACCGGCGTGGACGAAGTAGAGCTCGTCCTGATGCTCGTGGTAGTGCTCGAACCACTCGGTGCCCGGCGGCAGGACCATGGCGTTGACGCCGAAGGCCGTAACGCCCAGCGCCCGGCGAACCTTGCGGAAGACGCCGTCGCCGAGCTCTTCTATCGAGGCGAAGCTGTACGCCATGCGATCGTCATAAGCGGGAGACGGGACTCGAACCCGCGACCCTCAGCTTGGAAGGCCCGTCGGACGGTACGCCGTTAGCCGTCGTGAGTGCCGAAGCTCCCGCATATCGGCCAGATCGAGCCTAGCCGGTCGCCCCCGGATTCGCCGTTAGCCGTCGGTAGTCCGTACCAAAACCCGTACCAAAAAGCGAAGGAGGCCACCGAAGCGGCCCCCTTTGCAGCCTATGACCAACCAACCACGCTCTACGAGCGCGCCCGCAGCATACTCAGCGGGGCGGACGGACGAGCGGCGTGCTCGCGGCCGTCCGTAGCGCCTTCGTATGATGGCCTCGCCTTATGACCAACTCGACCACAACGTGTCCGCTCTCCCTCTCGTAAAGCCCCCGCCCTTCTGCTTTCCTCGGATTCCCGGCGACCGAGAGTGCGACGAGGTCGTAGCGCGGATCCGCGCTGGTGACCCCGCGGAGATCGAGCGAGTTCGGAGGATCGGCGAGGTCGTCCGACCGATCCTCCGACGCATCGCCAGAGAGCACGGCCGCGTCTCCCCGGGCCGTGGCCGCTCCGCCTCGATCGTCCTCTCGTCGGCGAGGTCGACCGCGCGTCCTCGCGAGCGGACCGCCGTTCGGCGTCGGGCTACGAGTCGCGCCGGGCCGCGCGGCTCGGACGACCCCTCAGAACCACCTGACGCCGACCGGACCTCGGTTTGTACCGGCGCAGCCGTAACGCCGGTTTGCGAGGCGTGCGGTCGACGCCTACCGCCGTCCGGGCCGGGATCGTTCATCATCGCGGGCGGTCGCGGCGAGCGGGCGGTCCGAGCGGACGCCCGGTTCTGCGGCTCGGCTTGTAGGCAGCGCGCTTATCGCCGCAGGAGGGCGGAGCGGTGAGCGACCTCTCCCTAAGGCTCCCCGACGAGGTGATCGAGGCGATCGCCGAGCGCGTCGCCGAGATCCTCCGCGAGCGCCAGGACGGGAACAATCGCTCGCCGTATCTGTCGGGCGCGTCGGCCGCGGCCGAGTACCTGGGCTGGCCGACGGAGCGGGTCTACAAACACCTCGTCTCGCTTCCCCATTTCCGACACGGCCGTCGGCTGATGTTTCGTCGAGACGAGCTAGACGCCTGGGTCGAGGCCCGGAGGGAGGTCGCCTAGCGGACGGCCGAGGAGGGCGTAAAAAAAGCGGGCGGCACGCTCCAGAAGCCGGTGTGCCGCCCGCCCGATACTGAGTCCTATCCCGGATCCAGTCTCAGCCATTCTAACACCCGCATCGGCCGAGGAACCGGTCGAGACAGAAGGGCTCATCCGAGTAGCCGGAGAGCGAAAGGGCTTCGAACCTCCCCAGAGGAGACCGTCCGCGGGCGCTTGCGAACACCACGAGCGCCGGTCAGGCGGAGCGAGAGGGCAGGCTCCGAAGAAAGCTCGCCCCACGTGGTAAAGCGCGACCTGGGCACGTACCCACGCTCCGTAGCCGAGGGGCGTCACCGGTGACGGTAGACGGCAGAAACTCGGTGTACTGCAAACAGTAGGGAGGGCGCTCGCGATCGTCGATCAGCGTCGCGAAGCGCCCTCCTCTCACTGGGGCCAGTACGCCTCGGGAACGGCCGCCCGGCTCCGGTTCCGGCAGGGGAGAAGAGCGAGACGAAGAGCGGGACGGACTTATCCCCAGTATCCACAGGAACGCGCGTTCGAGCGCGGCGGATCGGGTTGTCATACTCGAAGGATGGAAACGACGGTCGAGACTCTCTCTAGTACCGAGGCGGTCCGCCTCCGCGAGCTAGAGGCGATCATCGAGCGTGGTTTGGATACGTACGAGCAGGTGGGCAACGCTATCGCCGAGATCCACGACGCTCGTCTCTACCTCCAAACCCACCGGACGTTCGAGGAGTACCTCGACGCCCGCTGGGGGCTCAAGCGTCAGCGCGGGTACGAACTCATGGCCGCCGCCTCGGTCGCGGTTGCGGTGTCGGAAAAATCCGACGCCGCCCCGCCCCGCCGCGAGGCTCATGCGAAGGCGCTCGGTCCGCTCCTTCGCCGCGACCCGGACGCCGCCGTCGCCCTTTGGACGAGCCTCCGCGAACGCTACGGAGAGGCGCTCACAGCCCGACACGTCCGCGACGCCGTCAATGCCCGCCTCGCCGCCGAGCGAGAGCGAGTCCGCCGCAACGGCACCGTCGCCCGTCAGCTGCAACTCCGGCGCGAACTCAGCCCCTGGTACTTCGACCGGGAGCTACGTCGCCTCGAACCCAAGCTCCCGCTCGTCCGTCCCGGCCTCGCGCGGGTCGTAGGCGGGAGAGCGGACCGCGAGGCGTTCGTCGCCGAGATCGAGAACATCTCGGAGACCTTTGACGCCCTCCTCGGCTGGCTTCACTCCGGAGGCTTGACCGACGGACGCTCCGGACTCGCTCCGGTTCCGCCGCGCTCCGAGAAAGCTCGGCTCTCCGCCATCGTTGAATCGCGTATCGCCTTATAAAGTTCGACGGATAGATGGCCGAGCAGCCGCAGACTCACACAGCCACCAGCCCGCTCACGCAGGCCCTCGGAGAGATCGCAGAGCGCGTAACCCGCTACCTCGACCGCAGCGAGCGGATCGGTGAGCAAAACACAAAGGCAACGCTCATCGTGCCCGTCCTTCGTGCGCTCGGCTGGAACGTCGAAGACTTAGACGAGGTGCACTTGGAATACAAGGGTGTGCCGATTGACAGGCCCGTGGACTACGCGCTGATGCTCCAGCGCAAACCGGTCTTGTTCATCGAGGCGAAGGGGCTAGGCGAGAACCTCGGGGATCGCAGGTTTACTACCCAGATCATCAGCTACGCGGCCGTCGCGGGTGTCGAGTGGGTCGTCCTCACCGACGGAGACGAGTACCGAATCTACAACGCCCTTTCGAGCCACGACATTGACGAAAGACTCTTCCGAGCAGTGCACCTGACCCGGGACAGAGCGGAGGCCGAGGAAGCCCTCCGACTGCTGACGAAGGAGGAGCTTCGTAACAAGTCGCTCGGGGCGCTCTGGAAGGCCAATGCGATCGACACGAAAGTACGCCGGGCTGTCGAAGCCCTCTTCGCGCCGGAGCCCAGCCCGTGGCTGGTGCGGCGACTCACGAACGCGACCGAAGGGCTCACCGCCGGAGATGTGAAGGCGGCGTTGCTGCGGCTGCGGCTCACGCTAGACCTGGCCCCTCGTGAACCTGGTCCGCCCGAGCCTCCACCCCCCGAGCCTCCACCCCCCGAGCCTCCACCCCCCGGGGGCGATCTCATGCTCAAGCAGTTACTCGATGCGGGGCTGATACGCCCCGGCCAGGAGCTTCGCAAGAGATACCTCGGATCCGAGGCCAAGGCGACCGTCGAGCCGGACGGTCGCGTCCGATGCGGATCGGAGCTGTTCAAGTCGCTCTCAACAGCCGCAGGGGCGGCGAGGGTCGCAATCAAGGGGCCACCGCCCGATGGGCGACGGTACTACCAGACGAACGGGTGGACGTTTTGGGAGTACGAGGCCGAAGCGGGGAAGTGGCGCGCAATACAGGAGGTACGAGAGCGCTATTTAGCCGCTCGCCCTCTCGCTCGCCCGGCCGAGTCCTCCGAAGACGCAGAGCGCGGGTCGGGTACCAGCGCCGTACCATCGTCTCCCGATCCCGCATAGGCAAAGCGATCCGACCGCGACCCTCGGCTAGCCGGGTAGCTGGCCAAATACGCGCGCGGAGCCTACTGTCTGGCCCGTCCTGAAAATCGGGCGAGCGCCGCAGTCACGGCCTCGCCCCCGGCCCGAGGAGGATCCCCTCGTGCACTCGCACCGTATCGCCCCTGCCATCGTCCTGGCCGAGGAGGCCGCGTCTAGCCCCCGCCGGATCAAGGTCGCGGGGCACCGCGGCGTCTACCGCCGATCCAACCGGGACGGCCAGAAGATCTACGAGATCAAGTACGTCGACTCCGACGGGCGCGCCCGATGGGAGACGATCCGAGGTGGGCTCCGGGAGGCCGAGGCGCGGCGGGCGGAGATCGTCGGCCGAAAGCATCGCGGGGAGCGGATCGCCCCCTCTCGGCGTCCGCTCGCGGACGTGGCCGAGGAGTGGCTAGCCGGGCAGTCCCACCTACGGGAGCGGACGAGGGTCGGCTACGAGAGCGCGCTACGAGCCCACGTCCTCCCCGCGCTCGGCCGCGTCCCGGTCGCCCGCGTCTCGGAGGAGCACGTCCTGCGGGTGATCGCGGAGATGCGGGCGGGCGTCCACTACCCGCCCGACGGGGAGGGAGCGCGCGTCCGCCGCGTCCGCTCGCGGCCGTTCGCGGAGGCGACGATCCGAGGCGCGCTAAAGCCGCTAGCTCTCGTCCTCTCGTACGCGGTCCGGCGCGGGCTCGTCCCGGCCAACGCGGTCCGCCGTCTGGAGCGGAACGAGCGGCCGCGAGGAGGCGGTCGGGCGATGCGCATCCTGGATCGGGACGACATCCCGAGGCTCCTCGACGCGGCCGAGTCGTCCTACCGGGCGCTGCTCGCGACCGCGATCTTCTCGGGGCTCCGACGCGGCGAGCTACTCGGCCTGCTCTGGCGGGAGGTCGACTTCGAGGCGGGCCTGATTCAGGTGTCGCGCGCCCTCGACCATCGCGGGCGGAGAGTCGAGCCGAAGACGCCGGGGGCCGTTCGCGAGGTCGTGCTGATGCCCGCCCTCGCCCGGACGCTCCGGGAGCACCGCCTCGCGTCGCCGTTCTCGGGCGAGGACGACTACGTCTTCGCGTCCGCGTCGGGACGACCTCGCGACGGCCGGAATGTTCTACGCCGCGGGCTCGGGAGGGCGGTCGAGCGGGCCGGACTCGACGGCCGGGAGCGTCCGACTCTCCGCTTCCACGACCTCCGCCATACCTACGCGAGCCTGCTCGTCGCCGGGGGCGCGGACGTGGTCTGGACCTCCCGCCAACTCGGCCACGCCGACCCGTCCATCACCCTCCGCGTCTACTCGCATCTGTTCGACGCGGCCCGGAACCGGGAGCGGGAGCGCGACCGGATGGAGGAGGCGTACGGCGACCTGCTCGGCGGGGCTCGATGACCGTCGAGCGACGAGAGGGGCCGACCCCGGCGGGAGGCGCGTACTCGGAGGCGATCTACGTCGACGGCCGTCTCGTGGAGATCGTCGAGTACGACGAGAGCGGCCTTCCGCTCGTCCGGACCTACGTCGCCAGAGTCGTAGCGACGCCGCGTTCCGCCTAGTCGCGAACGGTACACTTACGCCATGAGCAAGCGCCCGTCCCCGGAGGATCACACGGTCGACCCCGCCGTCCCCCAGGGCGAGAAGCCCCGCGCCTCGCTCATGGAGCATAGGAGTTTTAAGAGTTTTTTGAGCGACCCTGCGAGCCTGGTTTCCCTCGACACAGGCACGCCCGCCGTTGGGGGCATCCGGCCCGTCCCGGGCAGTGGACATGTGCCCGCCGATAGCGGACCGGACTCGTCGAGCGAAAGCGAGCCTGGCGGGAGCAACACCTCAAAGGACTAGGTGCTCCCAAGCAGCCTGCTGGCCTTCGTCGTCGTCGCAGCCAGCATCACGCCCGGCTACATCTGGGTTCGCGTCTCCGAGACACGAGTCGCTCGCCCGGAGCGCACCCAGCTTCTCGAACTCGCAGAACTCATCATCGTCGGCGCTCTTGCGTCGAGCCTCTCCTTCCTTTCTGTCTTGAGCCTCGCCAGCTGGTTTAACTTCGTGGAAGTACGAGCGCTGGCTGACGATGGCACCACTTACGCTTTGGAGAACCCGTCGCGTTCCCTCGGCGTCTTCGTCGCGGTTCTCGGACTCGCGTACGGTGGAACCTGGGCGATCGCTCGTCTCGTCCACCGCGATCGCCCGCCGATATTCGAACACGGCTCCTCGGCCTGGCAGGTGATGCTCGGCTACAACCCGGGGCGGAGCGTTTACGCTACCGTCGATCTGAGGGACGGCACCACGGTCGCTGGCTGGGTGCACATTTGTACGGTCGAGCCGTACCCGGCCGAACGGCGCGAACTCGTCCTCGTACGTGCGCGAGGCGAGGCGATCAAGATCCGTGCGCTCGGGTCCGCGGAGATCGTCGACTCGCCCGACCATTTCGTCATCATCAACGGGGCGGATGTGGTCACGATCGGTGCTGCGTACTTCTCCGGCGCGCTCGGCGACTAGCCTGCAAACGGGCTCGCCCAGCGCCGTTCGACGACCGAGTGGCGCGCAAGCTGGCGCGCGGTGCGCCTCGCGTCGTTCTCCGCTCTAGACCGCTCAAAACCGCCTGAGACTGGCGCGCACTGGCGCGCACTGGCGCGCACTCGATTGGAGATCGGAAAGTCGTGCGTAGAGTGCCGGGCGCATCCGGCGAAACTATGAGTGATGCCTTCGCCGCCGATCGAGACGCCTACCTTCATCGCCCCGACGGTGCTTCCGACCGGGGCCGATCTCCGTCGTATCCGCCTCGACCGCGGCCTCTCGGTCGGCCAACTCGCGCGCCGGGCTCGGGTTCACCGGGCGACCGTCCACCGGGTCGAGGCCGACGATCCCCGCGCCTCCGATCGCGCCCGCGCCCTTGTAGCCGCGGCGCTCGGGATCGAGATCTTCCCTCCCCTCTGGCGGGAGGCGAGCTAAATGATTCTCTCGGTCGAGCCTATCCGCAGCTTCGAGACGGGCTCCTCCGGCGAGCCTGCCGCGCCGCGTCCGGCTCCTCGCTCGTCGAGGCAGTCGAGGTCGGGCGCGTCCCCGCCGTCGTCCGCGGGGCGGAGTCCGAGCGGCGGCCGGGCTCCGGCGCGGCTCTCGGTCGAGGACGCGGTCGAGGAGCTTCACGGCATGAGCTGGCTCCGCCTCTGCGGGCTCGACGACGCGCCCGCGTCTCGCTCGCTCCAGGTCGAGGACGCGCGCGACTCCGACGAGGACGGGCTCGGGGCCGCGTGGATGGCGCGATGCGGGCTGTGACGGATGCGCGAGGTCAACTGGGCGCGTCTCTCGCACCGCTCGTGCCGGATCCTGAGGGAGATCGCGATCCTGGTCTCGCCGCCGCTTCCGTACGAGGAGGTCGAGGACTCCCCCTCGGATCTCTCCCTCGCGGAAGCGGCGGCCTACCTCCAGGAGAACCGGGACCGGATCGCCGACCTCCGCCCGCCCGACCCCGTGACGACGAGATGGGTGGCGTATCGGATGAGAGAACTTAGAGAGGAGATGCGTCGTAATGCTACGCCGTAAGACCGAGCCCACCGAGCCCGATCTGATCCGCGAGGCGGAGGAGGCGATCGCCCGCGCCCGCGCCGACCGCGACCGCATCGAGGCCGAGGCGGAGGAGATCCGCGAGCGGCTAGGCCGAGTCGGGGACGCTCGCGCGCTCGCCCTGCTCGGAGACGGAGACGCCGAGCAGGTCGCCGCGCAGGCTCGGGAGCGCCGGGAGCGTCTGGCCGAGATCGAGGCCGAGACGGAAGACCTCACGGCAGCTATCGGGACGCTCTCGCTCCGAGTCGTAGGGCTCCAAGCGCGGGCCGTCGCGACCGAGAGGAGCCGCGCCGATATCGAGACCGCTCACCGCCGGGTCGACCTCGACGCCGCCGCCGCCGCTTACCGAGCCGCGGCCGAGCGGCATCGAGTCGCCGAGGCCGCGTCGGAGGAGGCGGAGCGGAACGACCTCCACGCGAGCCTCGCCGTGACCGCGGTCGAGAGACTCATCGCCGGGGGCTCGCGGCAGGCGTACGAGGACGACCGTCTCGTCTCCGTCCCCGTCTCGCCGTCTCGCGACCCGCTCGTCGACCTCGCCCGAGAGCGCGCCCAGCGCGACCGGATCAACGCCCAAGACCACGAGGCGCAAATCCGCGCCGCGATCCGCAACCCCGGCCTGCTCCTCCAGACCCCGCACCTCCGCGCCGAGGTCGAGCGCCGTCGGCCGGAGTTCGCCGCCGCCGAGGCTCGGAAGCGCGCGCTCGGGGACGCGAACGCGGAGCGTCTCGGGCTCGCGCACCGTCGCGAGGGCTAAACGATGCCCGACCGAGGGCGCGGGAATCTCCGCCCCGCCCCTCCCTTCGCGGAGGGCAACGAGGCGGCCGTTACGCACGGAGCGTATTCGGCCCGAATCGCACCTGCAGCTCGTGCCCAAAAACGCCGTTTTTTGGCCCGAAACGGACTACGAACTTCGGACCTCGACGGGATCGGTCTCGCGCTCCTCGATAACTGGGCGCGAGCCCAAGCGAAGGTCGAGCTACTCGACGCGCATTTCGCCGAGGTCGGACTCCTCGACGGCCGGGGCAAGCCGCGGGCGGCGACCGCCTTCTACGTCTCCCTGCTGAACTCCGCCCGGCTCGCCGTCGTCCGGCTCTCCGAGCATCTCCGCGCCTCCGGCCGCCTCGGGGACGACCCACTCGCGGCGCTGCTCAAAGGCCCGTGAGCGACGCGCTCCGCGTCCTCCGCTCGCTCGTCCTAGAGGACGGTCGGCGGTGGGGCGAGGCCGCCGCCGCGTTCCAGGTCGAGGACGCCGAGGCGGTGCTCGACGAGGCGAGCCCGACGCCTTATCACTGGATGGGGCGGTCGCGCGGCGGGTCGAAGACGGCCGACCTGGCCGGGATGGCGATCTCCGCGATGGTCGCCCAGCTTCCTCCCGGCTCCCGTCTCTACGCGCTCGCCGCCGACCAGGACCAGGGGCGGCTCCTCCTCGATTCGGTGGAGGGATACGCCCGCCGCACCCCGGAGCTTCGAGGCGCGCTCGACGTACAGGCTTTCCGGGTCGTCGCCGTCCGCACGGGCTCCGTCCTCGACGTTCTCCCCGCCGACGAGGCGGGCTCCTGGGGAATCCGACCCGCGTTCCTGCTCGTCGACGAGATCGCCCAGTGGAGCGATACCCGTCGGCCCCGGAAGCTCTGGGAGAGCGTCTCCTCCGCCGCGACGAAGATCGCGGGTGCGCGCATGGTCGTCGCCTCGACCGCCGGGGAGCCCGGCCACTTCGCCCGGACGATCCGCGACCACGCCCTCCGCGACCCGCTCTGGCGCGTCCACGAGGTCGCAGGGCCGCCGCCCTGGGCCGACCCCGCCCGGCTGGCCGAGCAGCGTCGCCGCCTCCCCGAGAGCCTTTACGCGCGCCTCTTCGACAACGTCTGGACCGAGGCCGAGGATCGGCTCGTCGATCGCGAGACGCTCCGCGCGGCCGTCCGCCTCCCCGGCCCCGTCCCGCCCGAGCCCGGACGACGGTACGCGATCGGCCTCGATGTCGGGCTAAAGCACGATCGGACCGTCGCCGCCGTCGCGACCGGCCAGCGACTCGCGGACGGCCGGACGGCGGTCGCTCTCGTCCGCCTCGGCGTCTGGTCGGGCTCGCGGCTCCGGCCCGTCCGGCTCGCCGAGGTCGAGGCCTGGCTCGACGAGCAAGCGCGCGCGTATCTTCACGCCGAGATCGTCGCAGATCCCTACCAGGCCGTCGGCCTCCTCCAGCGGCTCGGCGGGCGCGGCCTGCGCGTTCGCGAGTTCGCCTTTACGGCCGCCTCGGTCGGCCGTCTCGCCTCCACCCTCTTCCAGCTCCTGCGCAACCGGGAGGTCCTTCTCCCCGACGACGAGGCGCTGCTCGACGAGCTGGCCCACGTCCGGCTACGCGAGTCGAGCCCGGGCGTTCTCCGGCTCGACCACGACGCCGGGCGACACGACGACCGGGCGATCGCGCTCGCGCTCGCCGCCTCCGCGGTAGTCGAGACGGAGGCCTCGATCTCCTCTTGGCCCGGCGAGGCCTCGGTCGGTACCGACGGCGTCTCGATCTCGGAGGCGCTCGGTCTCGCGCCCTGGTCGTCAAGCGGCGGCCGACTCGCCGACATCCCGAGCTACGGCGGCTCCCTCTAGGCCCCACGAGGCCGAGGGAGGCCCGGGAGGGCTAGGAGCCTCGCCGACCGCTCCAAACGCGGCACGCGCCCGCACGCGCGGCCGGGTCGGCCTCTCCGCGATCCGCGTACCAATTCCGTACCATCGAGCGCCTCGCCGCCCTCCTCGCTCACTCCCGCGGACGAGGAAGTGGGCGATGTGCAGCGGTTTTCCTAAAGCGGGAGACGGGACTCGAACCCGCGACCCTCAGCTTGGAAGGCTGACGCTCTAGCCAACTGAGCTACTCCCGCGTGCCCTGGGGCGCGCCCATCCTACCGCACGGGTTCTCGAGGTTTGGCTCGGTGGGGTTCGCCTGCACTACGGTTGCGGCGTGGAGCCCTCGCCCACGAGCTGGGACCCGGCCTGGGACGAGGTAGCCGCGGTGTGTCTTCTCACGGCCGCCTATGGCCTCGCGGCAATGCGCCTTGGGGCGACCCGCTGGCGCGCGTTCTCCTTCGGGGCCGGCATGGTGCTGGCACTCGCTGTCCTCGTGACACCTCTCGGCACGCTTGCGACCCATTACCTCCTTTCCGCACACCTCCTCCAGAACGTCGTGCTGGCCGAATGGGCCCCGGCACTCGCCGTCCTTGGACTGAGCCCCGCGCTCGGCAGCAGACTTGGCGCGTTTGCCCCCATACGGCTGCTCACCCGGCCGTTCGTGGCGCTGCCCCTCTGGGTGCTCACGTACATGCTGTGGCACCTCCCCGGGCCGTACGAGGCCGCCCTCACGAACCCGCCGCTTCTCCGGCTCGAGCACCTGACGTACTTCCTGGCCGGCTGCTGCCTCTGGTGGCCGGTGTTCCAGTCGCAACCACACGCGCTTCCTAGCGGCGCAAAGGCCGCCTATCTCTTTGCTGCGTTCCTGCTGAATAGTCCGGTGGGACTTCTGCTCGCCCTGCTTCCCAGCGCGATCTACCGGTTCTATGAGTCGGCTCCACGCCTATGGGGGCTCGACCCGCTCACGGACCAACAGCTCGCGGGGGTGATCATGGCCGCGAGCGAGGCGGTCGTCTTCTTCGGGATCTTTGCGGTGTACGTGCTCCGCTTCCTGGCGGAAGAGGAGCACGACTGAGCGTCGGCGGCTCGGTTAAGCCCCGTCCCGACCTGGGAAGCTCTTCACCGCCTGCCGCACCTGCTCGACGTCGAGCGTCATCTCGAGCAGCCCGACTTGATCCTCGTAGACCTGAGGGTCGACCTGCTCCTTGATGTCTTCTTCGAGGATGTGAACGACGGGGAGTCCCAACTGAACTCCTGCCAGCGGACCCACGTAGGCCGGGTCCCCGACGGTGACCGTCTCGGCCGTGACTTCGAGCGACTCGAGGTCAGCGGCTCCGAGCACCACCACCAGGTCGTAGGCCCCGTGCTCGTCGACCAGGCTCTTGATGCGGTCCTGGTTCTCGGGGTCCATGGCGCCTGCGGCCGTTCAGACGAAGCACTCTGTCTCGACGAAGACGACCTCGGCGCCGGCCGACCTGACTGCGTCGGCGATGGCCGGGCCCGGGACACCATCCCGCTCGCCCAGCGCGATCACCTTTTTGCCCTCGAGCTTCATGCTGCCTCACCTCCGTTTCGAAGCGTCACGAATGCCTTCTCGATGTCTTCCCTTGACACCTCTCCTGACAGGCGCTCGACCTCCTCGCCTTCGCGGAGAAGGACGTACGTGGGCAAACCGAAGACGCGGAGCTCGCGGCATACATCTCGATTCTCGCTCGCGTTCACCTTCACCACCTTGACGGCGCCGGCCGACTCCTCCTCGAGCTTCTCCACGGTCGGCATCATCTGCAGGCACGGCTGGCAACGCGGCCCCCAGAAGTCGACGAGGACGCTTCCCTCGCGCGTCAGTTCCTTGAATGTCTCCGGAGTTGCTTCGACCATCTATCACTCCTTTCCGGGTTCGAGCAGAATGGACACCCCGTCAGCCAGGCCGGTCATGCGGCCGAGGAACAGCGAGCCCTTCGCGACCAGCATCGCAGAGCCCATGTCACCTGCTCGGAGCGCCGTGAGCGCATGCGGGAGGTACGGGATAGCCGAGGCGACGTGCCCCTGTGTCGGGGAGTATCCGGGCAGCCCGCGTGTGCGCTCGAAGCTCTCGAGCTCGTCCCGCGGAAGCTCCCCGCGCTTGACCGCGAGCGCTCCGATCAGCTTGTAGTTCCGGTTCGGGACGTTCCCAGCCCCGGCCGGCTCCGTGATCTCCGGGTCGTGGAGCTCGGTTGCGTAGCGGTCGACGTCGAGTATGCCGCGACCGAGCCGACTCAATGGCTCGACGACGAGATCCTCGAGGACGGCCTGCTGAGCCGAGCCGGAGCCGATCCTGTGCCGGCCGACGGCATCGAGCCGAACGACGGGAGCGCCGTCTCCCGGCGGCCCGACCAAGATTGCGAGTCCCGCGAGAACGTCCTCGAGGACCGGGACGTCGTTCTTCAGCGCGCCGGAGAACTTCATCCCAAGCTTCGCAAGCGAGCCGCCTGCCACCACAGCGACGTGGGTGAAGACTGCTGCCGAGACGAGAGCTGCGGCAACGACAATCGCATGGACCGGCCCAGCGCAGAACGCCTTGACGTCTGCGCCGGACGCGTTTGAGCATCCGACCTGCTCCGCGATTGCCTTCCCGAGGTTTCCGCCGCCCCGCTGGTAGCGATCGCCGACGGCCTCCTCACCGCAGCCGAGCGCATAGTCGACCTCTTCGGCAGGGAAGGCGGTCTGGCGCAGGAGATGCTCAAGGGCGAGAGCCCCGGTCGTCTTGCAGGCGAGATTCTCGAGGAGCACGCTGGCCGAGAGGCTCTCGTCGAGCTCGTGGGCGCGAAGCATCGAGCCGGCGAGACGGCCGCGCAGAGCGAGCGGCAGGGCGCCGTCTCCCGCCTCCTCACCGTTCAGCCGAAAAAGCTGGAACGCGTCCGCTTCGGCCATGCGCCGGTAGAGCTCCTGCTCGTCCACGATCACGCCGTATGGCCCTTCCCGGCTCGGGCTCACGGGGTGACGCCAGCGAGGCCGCTCCACGTCCCAGAGCTCCTCGGGGTGAAGGTTTCCGACGAAGGCCTGGTTGGGCGCGTAGGCGAGGGCGTCGTCGTATGTGCGGAGGGCGCCGCTGATTCGATCGAGCAGGCCGTCCTGCGTCGCCGCGATCTCGCGCGCCGGCTTCGACCCGTGCTGCACGAGATCGGGGGCGTGCGCGAGCACGAGCGAGCACCCGTGAATTGCGGCCCCGCTCACGTGATCCGCAGCTCCACGTTCGTGACGCTAGTGGCGCATTCAGTGTCCCACGCGTGCGTTTTGGAGCGGTACGCTAGCGCGTGAGCAGGGGGGCGGGTCGGGACCCGGGATACACGCGCGTCAAGAACAACGCAATTCAACGCCATGGTCGTCAAGAAGCGACCTCCCAGACCGTCGTCGGCTCGACGTCGGTCTCGAGCATCTCGAGTGCCCGCTCGACGATCTGGCGGCGCTCCTCCTCGTCGAGACCGAAGGGATGCGTGATCGCCGGGCCGCGAAGCGTTCGGTTGACGCCGATCATGGTCGAGATCGTCGGCAGGGAGGTCACGAACACCGTCGGTATCCCTTCCCGCTCGATCTCCTTCGCGAGCACTGCCCCGCAGCGCGTACCAGTCCCTCAGGTTCCGGAGAGGAGAACGGCTTCGACGCCGGCATCTCGCAACTCACGCGCAATCTCACGGCCGAACTCGGTCGAGGTTGCAACGGGCGTGCCGTTCCCGGTCGTGGTGTAGAAGAACTCGTGCAGCCGGCCGATCCGGCCCTCGTCGACGAGGCCGTTCACGGTGTCCAGCGGAACGAGCCGGTTCGGATCCTCGTTCGCACGGGCGACGTCGAAGCCGCCATGCACGCTTTCGTAGTCACCAGCCTCGAGTCGCTTCTCGCCGACGAGGGAGTATCGCAGCCACGCCTGGGCGCGCACACTTGGCAGCCGATCCGGATTCCCCTGAGGAACGCAGCCAGCTTCGGTCACGAGCGCGATGAGGGCGTGGGGTAGATCCCCCACGCGCGCCGGAGGCTCGACCCGGTCGAAAGCCCCTCCGACCTCGGAGCGCGTCTCGCCGGCGAGCTTCGCAAGGAGGAGATCCACAGCCCGCTCAGCTCCCGTCGCTCCGTGGTGCCGGTTCCGCCGGAATCCCCGCGGGAGGTACCCCTCCTCTTCCGGGGGACCGAGCTCACGCCCGCTCGCGAGGGCGGTCGCGAGAGTCGCAATCCGCGGCAGCGCGTCACGCATGCCTGCCACATTCACTGCCGTGGGGACGATCACTACCTTGCCCGCGGCCGTTGCAACACCCGGATTCTCCTCGTGCATCGCCGCAAGCCCCGGAATCCCACGTTTGGTCGCCTCGGCCGCGACCCGAGCGCAGGCGTAGCCGTACCGGCCAGACCCGAACGCCGGGCCGGCGACCAGCAGGTCGGGCCCGTCGCGATCGATCAATTCGAACAGTCGCTCGAGCGCAGCTTCCTCGTGCTCGCTGAAGTAGTCGTCGCCGCAGGCGATGGTCGCAACGATCTCGATCCCCTCCAGGGCAGCGGCAAGTCCCTTGCCTGGGCCGACCGGGCCGTCGACACGAGTCGGCTCGGTACCCGCGGCCTCCTCGCCGCCGAGCCCCGCGAAGAACTGATTCAGGTAGTGGACGGCCCTCACCAAGACGTCGCTCCGAGGTCGAGCTGGCCCATCTGGTTGGCTGCGCCCAGGTAGTTGCGTACCGGGATCGGTCCCGCCTCGGCGGCCGGCGTGCCATCGAGGAGGTGCTCGCCGCCCAGTACCCGCTCGGGCTTCCAGGCCGGCGCGAGCTGCTCGACGTTTCCGGTCGAGACGATGCAGTCGGCCTCGGAGACCCAGTCGGTCAGGATCGGCGCGGTCGCTTCGAGATCGGTTTCCTCGCAGACGATCACTGCTGTCTTCACACCCGCGTGCTCGCAGGCTCGACAGGTGAGCATCGTGTCGGTATGGCTGTTCCCGCCGGCGTCGGTCGTGATTACGACTCCGTCGACGCCGAGCCCGACCGCTACCTGCGCGGCCGCGTCGGCTGCGCGCTGCTTGTCGTCCGCCGACTGCTCGTACCCCCGCATGAGCACGACGCCCGCGAAACGGAGGCGCTTGCCATGCTCCCGATAGAGGGTTCGTACCAGCGAGCTGAGCTGGAAGAAGAGCGTCGGGTTCCGCATCGCCGCCCAGTGGTACTCCCCTGCGGTCACCGCTCCGTCCATCACCTCCGCCGGATCGACAGGCTTCGGAAGGCCGCACTCGCCGGCCGGTGTTCCGTAGAGGTAGAGCTGGTAGAGCTGGCCGAGGTCGGAGAGCTGTACGAGCGCCGCCACGGAAGGAAGCGAATCGTCCGCCGGCCCGAGCGCGAACACGTGCGTGTGCGCCGGTTCGGCGCTCAGGGTCGGCTCCGCCAGAACCTCGGCCGCGCGAAGGGTCACGCGCCGGACTGCGCTGTCGATGGCCCGGTGACCCGCACCGTCGCCGGGGCGGAAGGCCAGGATGAAGTTTCTCATCGAGCCGAAAGGCGTCAGGTCGGCAGCCGGGCCTGCGAGATCGACGATCGACTCCTGCTCGTGCAGTGGACGCTCCTCGCCGGGAAAATCGAGGCAGGAAAGCACGGCGACGTCGCTGATCCGATTCGTTACGCCCTCGCCCGCTCGATCCTCGATTGGAAATGCCATTCGACCGTCGGGGCGGATCCGCGGCTCGACTGCGTCGAGGACGTGCGTGACCCGCACCGGCTCCCCCGGCTCGACGACCGCGACGTGGACTCCGGCGAGTGCGGCCTCGGCGCGCGCCAAGTCCTCGATGCGCCCTACGTCGGGCTCGAGTACGTCCGGACCGAACGTGCACACCTCCCAGGCCATCAGGCAGCTCTCCGGTGCCCAAGGCCGGCAGATATCTCGTGCCCGGCCGCGGCGCACGCACGGCCGAGATCTGCGAGCCGCCCTTCGGTGACGCGATAGGAGGGCCCCGCAACCGAGACTGCGGCCACGCAAGTGCCCGTGCAATCGAAGACCGGCGCTGCCGCTGAGTTCAGGCCCGGCTCGAGCTCCTCGACGGCCGTCGCATATCCGCACCGACGAATGCGTTCGAGCTCCCCGGAAGTGCCGCCGTCACCGAAGGCGAGCAGAACCTTGCCGTTCGCGGTCGTGTCGAGCGGCGTCGTTCGGCCGGTCCAGTTCTTCACTCCGACGAAGTGGGAGGTCTCGACCTGGTACACGTTCAAGACGCGATCGCCCTCCCGGATCGCGAGGTTCACGGTCTCGCCGGTCTCGTCCGCAAGGCGCGAGAGCGGGTCGCGGGCCGTTGGGAGGAGTGCGAGGCCGCGCGCGGCGAGGGAGCCGAGCCGAGCGAGCTCCGGTCCCAGAAGGAAGCGGTCGCCGGCCCGGCGCACGAGACCTCGTTTTTCGAGCGTTGCGAGAAGCCGCGAGACGGTGCTCTTGTGCATCCCGAGCTCCCCGGCAAGCTCGGTTGCACCGAGTTCCGGTCGAGCCTCGGTGAAGGCTGCGAGGATCGCGAGCGCCTTGTCTGCGGATTGCACTGACGCAAGTATTGCAACGACATAGCCGTGCTTGCAACAGCACCCTGCCATTCTAGGGACCGCCGGCAACCTCTTCCGGAAGCTCGTACCATCGCTTTCGCTCCCCGATGCGGGCGCGAAGGCGCCAGGCGCGAGACTTCGGCTCGGCTTCGATGCGGTCGAGCAGCGCCTGCGCCCGCGCCGCCACGACGCTCTTCTCATGCGCCGAAAGGGCATAGGCATCCAGGCGGGCGAGCGTTGCTTCGAGATTCCCTGTGATGGTGCGCCAGAGTCCCCAGTCCGCGGCGCAGAGCACGGCGACTCGGGCGGCATTGACGGTGTCGCCGTCCTCTTCTCCGACCGGGTGCTCGTGAAGGAGCGCCAGCGCGTCTCGCACGTCCTTCTCGTTCAGCTCGGCGATCTGGAGCTTCGTCAGGAGGAGCTCCGCAAGCGGGACCGAGACCGGCTCGAGCTCGAGACGCTCGGCAAGCGGGATCTTGTGGGACATCGAGAACGCCCCCACGAACACGTCCACCTGCCGCCTGTTGACGTCGTCGAAGAAGAGCAAGCGCTCGCTTCCCTGCAGGGCGTTGAAGGCGACGTGTGGGACGTAGCCGCCTGCCTCGAAGAGGGACGCCGTTCTCCTGGACGACCCCTTGGCGGCCGCAAAGTCGAGATCCGCGTAGGGGCGCTCCAATGCCGGGTGGCCCATCCCGCGGCTGCGGAGCCTGACGGCCACACCCCCCAGGAGGCGAAGCGGCAGGTTCTTCTCCTCCGCGAGGGCTATGAGCCGCCGGCCCTCTTCGACCACGTCGGCATCGGGCTCGTTCACCCGTGGGAGACTACTCGCCGGCGAGCCGCTGCTCGTGCTGTCCTGCCCGTGATCGTAGGCGGCTACGCTGCTTTGGGACCGCTGGCGGGGAGCGAGCCTTTCCAAAACCTTTCCACCGGGCCTCCACGTACGGAGTTTCGACCGGTGATGGAGCAACGAAAGGCCCCGTCTCCAGGGCCTTCGTTTCGATCGGGACGGCGAGATTTGAACTCGCGACCCCCTGCTCCCAAAGCAGGTGCGCTACCAGGCTGCGCCACGTCCCGCTGGCGCGAAGTGTAGACCGAGCCACGGCTCCACCGTCCTCGGTTAGCCTCGCGAGCTGACCCGAACATGCCGCCCACTGGTCGGGTACGTCCTCGTCTGGACTGCCGTTCTGCTCTGGTCAGTCAACGCGACCGTCTCGAAGATCGTCCTCGACTCGGCCGGTCTCTCGGCGCTTCGCCTGTCTGAGGTCAGGGCGAGCGGCTCCGCCGTCATTCTCCTCGTCGCGGTCGCTCTACTCCGTCCCGCCTCCCTGAGAACGAATCGGCGGGAGCTCGCCTTCCTCGTCGTCTTCGGGATCTTCGGCCTCGCCCTCGTCCAGTTCTTCTACTTCGTGGCGCTGAGCCGACTCAACATCGGCATCGCCCTGGTCATCGAGTACGTCGCGCCGGTCCTCGTGGCGCTCTACGCTAGGTTCTTCGTCCACGAGCCGGTGCGGCGCCGGCTCTGGGCCGCGATCGCACTCAGCCTGGCTGGGCTCTCGCTTGTGGTCGACCTCTGGAGCGGGGTGACTCTCAGCACCACGGGCGTCCTCGCCTGCCTCGCCGCCGCGGTCGCCTATGCGCTCTACATCGTCATGGCCGACCGGAGCCTCAGCGGCGGACGCGACGCGGCGTCGTTGCTCGCCTACGGGTTCCTCTTCGCGAGCATCTTCTGGGCGGTCGTGCAACCGTGGTGGAGCTTTCCCGCCGCGAGCGTGGGGGCGAGTGCCTCGCTCCTCGGCCGTCTCGACCAGTTCTCGGCGCCCGTTTGGCTCCTGCTCGGATACGTCGTCGTCCTCGGCACCGTCGTGCCTTTCGTCCTGATCGTGAACGCGCTCCACCACATCTCGCCGACCCGCACGGTCATCGTCGCGATGCTCGAGCCCGTTCTCGCCGCCGCGGTCGCCTACGCGTGGCTGGGGGAGGAGCTCACGGGACAGCAGATCGCGGGCGCGCTCCTCGTGCTCGGCGGCATCGTCCTTGCCCAGACCGCCCGCGAAGTCGAGCCAACCGGGGCGGAAGCCGAGAGTGGACCACGGTAAGGACGAGCTAGACCTCGAAGAGGACGCGGAGCTCTGCGATCTTGTCGGCACGAAGCTGCTCGCGCTCTCCGCGCGCGACCGCTGAGACCACCTCCTCGACGAGCGAGGCGAGGTCGACGGGATTGAACGGCTTCGTGATGTAGTCGAGGCCGCCGAGATCCATGCCGCGTGCGCGGTCGCGGAGATCCGCCCGTGCGGTCAGGAAGACGATCGGGATCTCGCGCGTTTCCTCCTTCTCGAGCAGCCGCTCGGCCACCGACCATCCATCCAGGCCCGGCATCATCACATCGAGGAGGATCGCATCCGGCCGCTCGCTCTCGACGACTTCCAGTCCGGTCGGACCATCGGGCGCCTCGACCACTTCCATGCCTTCCGCCTCGAGATTCACCCTGCACAGCAAGCGAATCGGCGCCTCGTCGTCGATGATCAGAACCTTCGTCATAACCGTCCCGCCGGTTCCACTTGGGCTTCTCTACCCTGGAGCGCGCTCTTCGAGACAGGGAGCTCGAAGACGAACGTCGACCCTTCCCCCTCGACCGACTCGACGGCGATGCGCCCGTCCATAGCCGCCAGAAGCCCGCGCACGAGGAAGAGGCCGAGCCCTGTGCCGTGGGCACCGGTCAGCGGAGCTGTGCCCGCCCGATAGAACTTCGTGAAGATCCGGCTCTGGTCGTCGATGGGGATGCCGATGCCCTGGTCGCTGACCCTGACCTCGATCGCATCCGTCTTCCTGCGGCCAGCAAGCGTGATCGTGCCTCCTTCGGGCGAGTACTTGACGGCGTTGTCGACCAGGTGCAGGAGGATCTGGGCGAGCTTCTCTCCGTCTGCCTCTGCGTAGAGTCCGCTTTCGGGAGCATCGATCTCCAGCCGGTGGGAGCCGTCGAGGTGGTCCTGGGCGCGTCCGCCCACAGACTCCAGAACCTCGGCCACATCGACGGACGCCAGATCCAGCCCCAGGGTGCCGGCCTCGAGGCGCGCGACGCTAAGGAGATCGTCGACGATTCCGATCAGGCGCTCCGACTCCGAGGCGATGTAGCCGAGGAATGTCGCGCGCTCCTCGTCCCCGAATGCAACGTCGTTCCTGAGAAGCGTCTCGGCAAACCCGTAGATCGAGGTGAGCGGGGTCCTGAGCTCATGAGACACGGTCGCGACGAAGTCCGACTTCATCTGGTCGACTACGCGCTCCCCCGAGACGTCCCGGAAGGCGAAGATGCGGCCCCCAACATCCCCACTCGGGTCGAGCATCACGGCCTCCGTCAGCGAGAGGAAGACGTCCTTGCCGCCCCTGCTGATCGTGACCGGCTCTTCCCTCCCTGGCGCGCGCCCTGCCCCAGCGAGGTCGCGTTGGATGACCTCGGCGATCCGCCTGCCGAGAGCTTCAGCCGCGGGAACGCCGGTAATCCGCTCGGCCATGGCGTTCCAGAGGACGACCCGCTCCTCACGATCGACCGCCACGATTCCGTCAGCGATGTTGAGGAGGATCGCGTTCGAACGCTCCTTTTCCTCTGCGACGCGCTGGTAGAGCTCGGCGTTCGAAAGGCCGGCTGACGCGACCGCGGCGAGCGCGGAGAGCGCCTGCGCCTCCTCCTCGCGCCAGGCTCTTGGCCTCCGCGTGTACACGGAGAGCACGCCGTGCAGGCCGCCGCCATGGGCGATCATCGGCACCGCGATGCACCCCGCCATCCCACGGGCGAGGAGGGGGTCCTCCAGTCCGAGATCGGGCCTCGCGCCGACGTCGTCGAGGGTCGCTGGGGAGCGCGACTGGACGGCGTCGCCGAGGAGGCCGGTCCCGACGGCCGCGCGCGTTCCGACCAGATCGTGCGCGGTATCCCCTTCCCCACCGAAGGCCGCCCGGATGACGAGCTCTTCGCCGGCGAGAAGCCTGACGGTCGCCGCGTCCGCATCGAGGAGGACGGGCGCCTCGCGCACGATCTCCTCGAGGACGACCGAAGGATCGAGCACAGTGACGACGCGGGCGCCAATCGCTGCAAGTCGCTGCGAGAGCCTGCGCCCCCGCCGCTCGGTCTCGAACAGCTCGCTACGCTCCAGGGCGCCCCGGGCCGCGCGGCTGAGGTGCCGGGCCAGGGCGAGGTCATCGTCCGTGAAGGCCCGCTCCTCTCCGAAGAGGACGACCACAGAGCCCGGCTCGCCGCTCGTGCCCTCCACCGAGGCTGCGAGGAGCGCACAAGCGTTGTTGGCCGCCAGAAGCTCCTTCCACCGGCTAGCGAAACGCTCGTCCTCGGCGAGACTGCTCGCGGTGACCAGCCGACCTTCCCGGGTGGCCGCCGCGAGCGGGGCCTCGTCATCGTTGATGCCCTCGCGAAGCGCTGCCTCGACCTCGTCGTGGACGTCGTAGGAGCCCATCAGGACGAGCTTGTCGCCCGCCGGTCGCAAGACGAACGCCGCGATGCCACCCAGGGCTTCTGTAGCCGCCTGGGCCAGCGCGGTGACCGTCTCGTCGAGCGAGAGGGGCGACCCCAGCGCCTCGGCGATCCGGTAGAAGCCCTGCTGGATCTGTGCCTGTCGCTCACGGTCCTCGAAGCTCTCCGCGTTGTGGAAGGCGAGCGAAGCGAAGCGGGCATAGGCATCGAGGAGCTCGAGATCCGTCTCTCCGAAACTCCCGGCCTCCGTGGAGCAGACACCCAACAGGCCCCGCACCTCGCCGAGCCACGTGATCGGAGCGACCATGACGTCCTCGAACGCCGCGTAGTAAGTGCTGGGCGGAGGATCCTCGGTTTCGCGGAAGTTGCGCTTCAGTACTGGTTTTCCACCCTCGATCGCCGCCGCGTGCGTCCCTGCCGCGGCGATCCTTCGGCCGACGGCCGCCTCCGGCAGCCCGAAGACGGCGCGACAGCGGAGCGAGTCGCGGTGAGGCTCGAGAATCCAGCAATCGGCTGCATTGGCCCCTAGCAGCTCGGCGACCTCCTCCACCAGGCGCTTCACCACCGACGTGAAGCGAAGGTCGCTCGTCACCACGTGCGCCGCTTTCAGAAGGGCGCTCTGGCGGTCGACCCGCTGTCCTTCCTCTCGGAGCAGGCGGGCCGTGTGGATCGCGAACCCCGCCTCCCCGGCAACGGATTCGGCAAGCGCGACCTCGCCCTCGGTCCAACGGCCCACCTCGGAGCGGTGGAGTGCGAAGACGCCGATCACGTCGTCGAAGACGAGAATTGGCGTTGCGAGGACGGCCTTTGTTCCGAGCTCGACCAGTGTCTGTCGGCCGCCAAGACCGGGGTCGTCAAGCTCGGACGCCGACTCGACGTCGGCGATCGAGACAGTGCGCCGTTCTCGCGCCGCGAGGTTCGCGGCCGGCAGGCGCGGCGCCGCACCGCCGACGGGATCGTGACCGGGGCCCGTCCATTCGGAGTGGATCTGCATCGCTCCGCCGGGCTCCGCGAGGCGAATGAAGCACCGTGAAACCTTGAGCGCCCGCGCGGTTTCTCTCACTGCGACTGCCAGGACGTCGTCGAGGTCGAGCTCGGAGCGGACCTTGCGCGAGATCGCGGCAACGAGGCGCTCGCGTTCGAGCGCCGCTTCGAGCGCCTCGGAGGACCGGCTGCTGCCGAGGGCCAGCGCTGTCTCGTTCGCGAGCCGCTGGAAGAGCTCGAGCTCGCCCGCCGAGAAGAAACGGCGCTCGGAGAACACGGCCACGACGAGAACGCCGGTGAGCCTGCCCTCGGAGACCAGGGGCATGAAGGCAGCGCTCTTCGCCGGCACCGTGTCGAGGGCACGGCTCACGTGCGGCGCAGCCTCGACGTCGTACACGGCAAACGCGGCACGCTCACGCGCAACGGCCGCGATCCCGCCCGGATCCTCGACGAGATCGATCTCGATCCCCTTCCACCAATCCTCATCGGCGCCCCTGGCCGCAAACCCCGTCGCACGGCGCTCCGTGTCGTCCACGACGGCGAGCAGCGCCGCTTCGATCCCGAGCGAATGCTCCAGCTCGTCGAACAGGTTCTCGGATGCGTCTCTCGCACTCAGCGAGCGCGAAAGTGCGCTCGAGAGGCGCGACATCGCGCCCGCCTCGCGCTCCCGCTCGCTTGCGGCCTCTTCAGCCTCCCGCACCCTCCCCGCAGGATCGACGAGCAGCTTGCGCTCGCGCCGGGCCAGCAGGAGGATCGCGGGCACCAGGCCCAGGAGTGTCAAGGCAAACGCGGGCCAGGGACTGGAGGACGCGAGCGGCTCAGAGTCGCCGAGCTTCGCCACCCCGAGAATGGCAGTCGTCACGCCGGCGAGCGTAAAGAGCAGCCACAGCGCGAAGCCGGACGTTGTCGGCCGCCGGCCAGCTCCAAGCAAAGAGCGGAACAAGAGCGCAGACAGCGCGAGATAGAGCGCCGCGGCAACGAGAAGCGGCACCGTATTGATGAGCAACGTCGTCGTCTCGTTCGTCACCGGGCACCCTGATGATAGGGAGGACGACGAACCTCCGCCTACGATTTCCCTCCCGACAAGCCCGGGTCACATGCCTTACGAAGATGGGCCGATAGGCCTATTGGCAGCCAGAAGCCCGCTGGATACGGTGCCGCTACTGGGCGATGCGACCGTGGCTGGTGTCCTGGCGATAAAAGGCCGCGGCGCATTTCTGGAGGGCCCGCCGCACAACCCCCCCGAGTGGCGGGCCTTCCTTAACCCGACCTGAACAGGCCCCTGATTACAGTGGCCACCGGTGGTCAAGCGGATCCTTCTCGCGACTCCGCGCGGGTACTGCGCCGGGGTCGAACGGGCGATCGAGACGGTCGAGCAGGCGCTTCGCCTCCGTGGAGCCCCCGTCTACGTTCGCAGGCGGATCGTCCACAACACGCATGTCGTTCGCGAGCTCGAGGCCCGCGGCGCGATCTTCGTCGACAGCGAAGAGGACGTCCCGACCGGAGCCGAGGTCATCTTCTCCGCTCACGGCGTCTCTCCCACCGTTCGTGTGAACGCCCGGAGGCTCGGCCTCAGAACGATCGACGCCACCTGTCCTCTCGTCATGAAGGTGCACGCGGAGGCACGACGCTTCGCCGCCCGTGGCTACACCATCGTCCTGATCGGCCATGCCGGCCACGAGGAGGTCGAGGGAACGCTCGGGGAGGCGCCGGAGGCAATCGTCCTCGTCGAGACCGTCGAGCAGGCTCGTCGGCTCGAACTGCCCCGCGGCCGACCACTCGCGTACATCACGCAGACGACGCTGTCTGTGGACGAGACAGAGGCGATCGTCGGCGTCCTGCGGGCCCGCTTCCCCGGCATCGAGGCTCCGAGGCGCGAGGACATCTGCTACGCGACGACGAACCGCCAGCGTGCGGTCAAGCGCATGCTCGAGCGGGTCGACCTCCTGCTCGTGATCGGGTCAGAAGACAGCTCGAACTCGAACCGCCTGGTCGAGGTCGCCCGTACCCGAGCCGTGGCCGCGCATCTGATCGAAGACGAGGCCGCGATCGAGGAACGCTGGCTCGCCGGTGTCGAGACCGTCGGAATCACATGCGGCGCCTCTGCTCCCGAAGCACTTGTCCGCCGCGTCGTCACCTGGTTTCAAGAACGCGGCGACGTCGAAGTCGAGACATTGGCCGGCGAAAAGGAGAACCTCGCCTTCAAGCTCCCGGCCGAGCTCGGTCCAAGAGCGGAAGCCTAGGCCTTGGAGATGCCGAGCTCCTCGCCCTGCTCGATGCGCGTGGCGAGGGTCTCCTGCTTGATCCAGTCAGCATGCTGGAGCACGTCGTCCCCATTCCCGGGGAGGGTCAAGACGATCCTGTCGGTCACGTCGAGCCCCGCCTCTTTCCGCATGAGCTGGATCGCGTGGATGAGGTCGAGCACGCGTCCCTCGAGCTCGAGCTCCGGGTCGAGGCGCGTATCGAGCGCAACCGCGAGGCCGTCATCCGATGCAAACGCCCAGCCGTCCGGTGCCAGCCTCTCCACGAAGACGTCGTCCGGCCCGAGCTCGTGACCCGCAACGTGGAATCGTCCTCCTCCCAGGTCCTCGAACCGCCCTTCCTGAAGCTCGGCACGGATCGTCGCGAGCTCCTTCCCGAGCCGGGGCCCGAGAACCGGAAGGTTCGGCTTCACACGCAGATACGTGCCTTCGACCGGTCCGAACTCGAGCTCCTTCACACGGAGCTCGGCCTTGATCTCCTCGGCATGGGGCGAGGAAGCGCGCGCGCCCTCGACGACCATCCGGCGGAGCGGCTGGCGCACCTTCCGGCCCGCTTGCTGGCGGGCGGAATGGCCGAGGCCGACGACCCGCCGAACCTCCTCGACCTCGACGAGCAGCGCCTCGTCCTCGAGATCCGGATCGACCTCGGGCCAGCCGGCGAGAAAGATGCTCTCGGGACCGTCGTCGCAGGGGTTCGCGACGAGGTTTCGCCAGAGGTGGTCGGACAGAAACGGCATGAGCGGAGCGATCGTCCGGAGCGCCTGCACGACCGCATACCACAGGGTTTCGAGGGCAGCCTCCTCCCCGCGCCAGAAGCGCGGACGACTACGCCGAACGTACCAGTCGGAGAGGTCACCCATGAAGGACGTGAACGCCTTCGTGATGGCCGGCGTCCAGAAGCGCTCGAAGCCGTCGTTCGCCTCGGCGACGAGCTGCTGGACGCGGGCGAGAAGCCACCGATCGAGCTGAGCCAAATCGTCCACGGCCGGCCCGGACTCGAGGAGCTGGGCCTCGGGACGCCACCCCTCGACGTTCGCGTAGAGGATCAGGAAGCTGACCGAGTTCCAGAAGGTCAGGAGCTCGCGCTTCACCTCCCTGGCGAGTCCGAAGCCGAAATTGACGTTCTGGCTCGGCACCTGGGAGCAGTAGAGCCAGCGCATCACGTCAGCGCCCATCCGGTCGAGCGCCTCGTTCAGCTCGATGGCGTTCCCCCAGGACTTGTGCATGGCGCGACCCGTCTCATCGGTGACCCGCTCGTACGCAAGAACCTGCCGGTACGGCGCCTCGCCCACGAGCGCGACCGACATGAAGAGCTGCGAATAGAACCAGAGCCGGATCTGCTCTCGGGACTCGGAGACCCAGTCGGCCGGGAACCACTTCTCCCAATACGAGTGGTCTGGAAGGTCGGCCCGGGTTAGTCCGCGGGCCGCACCCGTCGCGTACCCGCCCTCGATGTACTCCGGGTTCTGCCAGCCAAGTGTCGAGAACGGGACGATGCCGGCGTCGAGCCAGGCGTCACCGACTTCCGGGAGCCGCCGAAGCTCGGCGCCGCACCGTTCGCAAGCAATCGTCACCTCGTCCACCCAGGGCCGGTGCAGCTCCTCGAGCTGCTCGACTCCGCTCACGGCGCGCTGCCGTAGCTCCTGCTCGGAGCCGATGACGTTCAGGACATCGCAGTCCTCGCAGCGGTAGAAGGGAAGCGGCAGCCCGAAGTACCGCTTCCGCGAGATGCACCAATCTCCCATGTTGCGAAGCCAGTCGTCCATCCGCCTCGAGTAGAACTCGGGCGTCCAGCGAACGGCGGCATTCGCGGCCATCATCTTGGGCCGGATCTCGTCCGCGGAGATGAACCATTCGTCGACGATCCGGAAGACGAGTGGCGTGGAGCAGCGCCAGCAAACGGGGTAGCGGTGCGTGATCTCGCCCGCATCGAGCAGCCGGCCGCGCTCGCCCAGGTCGCCGATGATCTGGCCGACGGTTTCGTCAGTGGAGCGCCCGTGCAGCCAGCCGTACTCGGGGTAGAACCGGCCTGACTCGTCGATCGGAGCCAGCACCGGCAGGTCGTGAATCCGCGCGAGCTCGAAGTCCTCAGTTCCGGCGCCCGGCGCGATGTGGACGATTCCCGTCCCCTCCTCCAGGGAGACCTCCTCCCACGGAATCACCCGGTGGGCGATTCCCTGCTGGGGCTCGAGATCGTCGAACGGTCCCTCGTACTCGAGCCCGACGAGCTCGGACCCGACAACCGTGTCGCGGACCTCGCCGGCCAACGGGACCGCTTCAACGAGCGCCTCGGCGACGATCTCGATCCCGGCCGAGGTCTCGACCCGGGCGTAGCGCGCGTCGGGGTGCACCGCTGCGGCAACGTTCGCGGGAAGCGTCCAGGGTGTGGTCGTCCAGACAACGAGCGCCTCGTCCTCGCGATCCTTGAGCGGAAACCGAACGTAGAGCGACGGGTGGGTGATCTCGCGGTACGAGTCGATCAGCTCATGCTGGGAAAGGGACGTACCGCAGCGGGGGCACCAGACCATTGAACGGTGGCCCTGGTAGAGCCAGCCGCGCTCGTGGACGGCCTTCAAAAAGCCCCAGATGTAGCTGATGTTCGTGTCCGAGAATGTGTAGTAGTCGTTGTCCCAGTCCATCCATTGGCCGAGCCTGATCGACTGACTGGTCTGCACCTCCGAGAACTCGGCGACCCGCTCGCGACAGCGACGGGCGAACTCGGCAAGGCCGTATTCCTCGATCTCACGCTTCGAGTTCAGGCCGAGGGCCTTCTCGACTTCGACCTCGACCCAGAGCCCCTGACAGTCGAAGCCGTTCTGGTAACGCTGATCGAACCCGTTCAGCGCCTTATAGCGCTGAAAGACGTCCTTGAGGGTTCGGCCCCACGCGTGGTGGACGCCCATCGGACCGTTGGCTGTGATGGGGCCGTCGATGAAGCTCCAGGCAGGGCCCCCCGCGTTTTGCACTCTGAGCTTCTGGAAGATGTCCGCGTCGTCCCACCAGGCAAGAAGCTCCCGCTCCAGGACGGGGTGGTCCGGGACAGCGGGAAGGGGCGTGAAGACAGGCTCAGGCGCCATGAAGCCAGTCTAGTGGCCGGTCCGGCGCGGGATTTTCCTGATCCGTCTCGTCGTTTAACGCTTTAGACACAATCTGTGCACCATCCATGCGCAACGCGAAAATAGGCTGAAGCCGGAGGGTGGCTCGCGGCTGGCCCCAATCCAGAAGGAGAACAATGACGACTGAAGTGACAGAGACGACATTCGAAGCCGAGGTGCTCGAGAGCGAGCAGGCGGTCGTGGTGGACTTTTGGGCGGAGTGGTGTGGCCCGTGCCATGCCGTCGCTCCGGTCTTGGATCAGATCGCCAAGGAGCGATCCGGTGAGCTTCGGATCGCAAAGGTGAACATCGACGAGGAGCCTGCGCTCGCGCAGCGCTACGGCGTCATGAGCATTCCTACGATCATCCTCTTCCGCGAGGGCAAGCCGGCCGCGGCGGCCGTGGGCGCCCAGCCAAAGGGCATGCTGGAGCGGAACCTGGGTCTCGTCGAGGCTTAGACGGCGCCGGCGGTGCCGGAGCCGTCTTCGAGAAATGCGTGGAACGCGGCGTGCTTCGCGAGGTAGTCCTCGACCTGAACGACGACCTCGCTCGCCCACACGTCGATCCATCCCTCATGGAGGAAATCGTCGATGCGGTGCACGTTCGAATCGCTCACGATGATCTGATCATCGACAGCGGAACCAGGAGCGACAATGGGCCGTCTGGCCCATTTTCCGACTCCTCTTGGCCTAGCTCGTTCGCCAGGCGCGCACCAGCTCTACCGTGTTCGGAAACGCGAGCTCCTCCTTGCCGGGGAGCTCGTCTGGCTTGAACCAGCGGAGCTCGGAGACGTCGTCGGAGGCTACCGCTTCTCCGGAAACGATCCTGGCCGTCCAGCACAGGTTGAGCGTGGCGTTGCCCCCCTCCCCGTAGGTGTCGGTGACGACGCCGACGAACGCCCCGGGCTCGACATCGAGGCCCGTTTCCTCTCGCAGCTCGCGCTTGAGCGTGTCGAACGGTTGCTCGTCCTCGTGCATGAAGCCCCCCAGGATGTCCCAGCGCCCCGCCGCAGGCTCGTGCGCCCGCCGGCCGAGAAGGACCCGCCCTGCGTCATCGACGACGAGCCCGCAGATGGCCGGCGCGGGCTTCGCGTAGACAACCAGTCCGCACGAGGCGCATCGCGCCGAGCCGGGCCCGGTCCGTAGATCCGACGCGCAGCGAGGACAGTGCTTCCAGCCTTCGAGCTCGCCCACGCGCGCACCGTACCCCCGGCGAGAGGCTGATACGAAATTCGGGAGCGGTCGGGGTGCTCCAGACCAAGCTGAGCACCGCGATCGGTTCCGGCGCGTAGCCGCGCTACGTGTCGTGACAGGCTCTGCTGATTCAGCAACGCGTCATCGGCTGGCGGAACCTTCGCATCCGGTTCTAGGCTGGCTCCGTCCCTAGAATGAGTCCATGAGCGACATCGAGCCGAACGCCGAGGGTCCGGACCCGACCGAGGAGGAAGAGGACTCCTCCCTCGAGCGACGCCGGGAAAAGGACGCGCAACGCGGGCCCGGACACGAAGACCCGGATAGCGCCGCGTCTCCCGGCTCCCAGCCCGACGAGTGAGGCACCAGTCCGCGACCGCGCACGAGCTTGCGCGGGTCGAGCTTCTCGCGGGACTCCCGGGCGAAATGCTCGCAAAGCTCGGCGAGCGGATGGAGCGCCACACAGTCGCCCCGGGAGAGCAGGTCGTCGCCGAAGGGGAGCCGGGAGATCGCTTCTACGTCGTCCTCTCCGGCCTCCTGAGCGTCTCACAGGCCGAGCGCGGCCAGCGGAACCTCCTCCGGCCGGGCGACTACTTCGGCGAGGTCGGGCTGGTCATGGACGTGCCGCGGACCGCGACAGTCAAGGGCATGACGCCCGCCGTCGTCGCGAGCTGCGACCGCGACACCTTCGACGAAATCGTCCGCCCGCTCTTCACGGCCTAGGAGAGTTCGGTTAGCACCGCGTCCGACAGGGCGGGCCACGCCTCGAGCGCCCACTCGTCGAACTCCCGGTCGGTGAGGCATGCGGTCGCGACCCCGGGCTTCGGATCAACCCAGAGAAAAGTGCCCGAGCCGCCGAAGTGGCCGAATGTCCGAGGTGAGTTCCGGGTCCCGGTCCAGTGCGGCCTCTTGGCGTCCTTCAACTCGAACCCGAGGCCCCAGTCCATCGGGTCCTGCCGACCGAAGCCCGGAAGCACCCCGACGAGCCCGGGGAAGACCGTCTGCGTCGCCTCCTGGAATGTCTCCGGAGCGACGAACGACGGGGCCTGGAGCTCTCGTGCGAAGAGAAGCAGGTCGTCGAGCGGCCCATGGCACTCCGAGGCGGGTGACCCCCGCAGGCGGGTCGCGTCCATCCCGAGCGGCTCGAGGATCGCCTTCAGGAGATAGTCCGCGAAGGCCATCTCGGCACGCTCCGCAACGAACAGGCCGAGCACCTCGTAGCCCGTATTGGAGTAGATCCGCCTCTCGCACGGATGGGCGATCGGATCGAAGCCATCGAACGGCAAGCCCGACGCATGCGCGAGGAGGTGTCGAATCGTCGAGTCCTCCGGGCCGGCCGCCTCCTCCAGGTCGACGATCCCTTCCTCGGCCGCCACCAAGACAGCGCTTGCTGTCAGGAGCTTCGTGATCGAAGCCCAGCGGAAGACGTGCTCTCGCTCGCCGTGTGTCTCGACCACTCGGCCGCCCTGAACGACCCCCGCCGCCGCGTGCTCGGCGCCCCACTCGTCGATAGCGGCAAGGGCCGGCACGGAGAGCGATACTAGACGCGCTTGCACAGGCGTCTGATCTCCTCCGGATCGCCCTACGAGCCCTTGGTCGGCTACTCGCGTGCGGTCCAGGTCGGGAACCGGGTCTGGATCGCCGGCTGCGCCCCCATCATGGCGGACGGCAGCGATCCGCCTCCAGACGCCTACTCGCAGGCAAAGCGTTGTCTCGAGATCGTCGAGCGGGCTCTGCAGGAGGCTGGCGGCTCGCTGGCGGATGTCGTGCGAACGCGCGTCTATCTCGTGCGCACGGAGGACTTCGAGGGAGTCGGGCGCGCACACGGCGAGGCGTTCTCCGAAATCCGCCCAGCTAATACGACGCTGACCGTCAAAGAGCTCGTGAATCCACGCTGGCTCGTGGAGATCGAAGCGGACGCGGTGCTCTCGCACGAGACCTGAACCGTCGATACGCCGGCGCGACCGGGATACAGTCAAGCCGTGAAACAGATCTATCCCGCGACTATCACAGGTAAGAGCTTCGCCGAGGGCGGCAGCGTGCTCGACCACAACTTCGGCAAGAGCGACCCGTACACGCTCGGAGTCGAGGAGGAGTACATGCTGCTCGACACGGAGTCGTTCGATCTCGTCCAGCACGTCGACACGATCCTGAGCGCCACCGCAGGCAGCGAGTTCGAGACACGGATCGCGCCCGAGCTCATGCAGTCGGTCCTCGAGATCGCGACGCCGGTCTGCAGAACCGTCCCGGAGGTCGACGCGGAGCTCCGCAAGCTGCGCGCACATGTGACGGAGATCGCCCGGACGCGAGGCCTCCGAGTCGGCTCAGCCGGCACCCATCCGTTCAGCCTCTTCGAGCGCCAGCGGATCACGGCCCGCGACCGCTACCGAAACCTGGTCGACCAGCTCCAGTACGTGGCACGGCGGGAGCTCATCTTCGGGATGCACGTTCACGTCGGGATCGACGACCCGGAGAAGGCGATCAAGATCCAGAGCGCCCTCCTCGTCCACCTGACGGATCTCCTCGCTCTTTCGGGCAACTCGCCGTTCTGGCGCGGCGAGCCGACGGGACTCTCGTCGAGCCGCCAGATGATCTTCGCCGCCTTCCCCCGTTCCGGCCCCCCACCCCGCTTCCGGGACTATGCGGACTTCGCCGAGGTGGTGGGCCAGCTCGAAAAGACGGGATGCATCGCCGACTACACCCACATCTGGTGGGACGTCAGGCTCCACCCCCGCTTCGGCACCGTCGAGGTCCGGATCATGGACGCAGTGACGCGCGTCGAGGAGGCGGTCGCCCTGGCCGCCTACATCCAGGGGATGGTCAAGCTCTACTCCGAGCGCTACGACGCCGGCCACGAGCTTCCCTCCTACCATCGAATCCTGGTGACCGAGAACAAGTGGCTTGCCGCACGCTACGGTCTCGAAGCCCCCGTCATGGACCTCACGACCGGTCGCAGGAACCGCGTCCCGGTCGCGCAGCTCGTACGGCGCACCCTCCGTGACATCGAGCCGCACGCACGTGAGCTCGGATCCGAGCGGGAGCTTGAGGGGATACGCCAGATCCTGGCGCGCGGGAACGGGGCCGACCGCCAGCTCCGGGTCTGGAACGCGAATCGAGACCTGGCCGAGGTCGTCAGCGAGATCGCCGACGTGACTGAGCTGGTCGGCCCGCCGGTGACTGCGTGATCTCCCCCGGCGAGCGCCCGCGCGACGTGGAGGTTTGGCTCGCGACGAACGAGCGTGTTCGGCTCCGCGAGCTTCCGGCCGAGGGAGAGCGAGTCCTGCTCCTCTTCTATCTGTTCGACTGGTCGAGTACCTGAACTGACGAACTCGTCCTCCTGCGTGACAGGCGGGCCGAATTCGAAGCGGCGGGCACCTCGGTCTTCGGGATCTCACGGGACAGCCCCTGGTCGCACCGCGCCTGGCGCGAGGCGCTCGACATCAACGTACCCTTGCTCTCCGACTGGAACGGTGACGCGGTCGACGCATTCGACAACGCCTTCAACTACCGCGGCCTCGAGCAAGTGGCCGAACGATCCGCCTTCCTGCTCGACGGAGACGGCATGATCATCGCTGCATGGCGATACGAGGTCGGCGAGCTCCCCGATTTCGACGAGCTCCTGGCTTCGGCCCGCTCGGCCTCGTAGCGCTCCTCTATACGGCCGCGGCACTGGTCTCCGCCTGGCCTGGCCTCGCCTCGTTCGGGTCGGCCTACCTCGCCGGCGGGGCGGAGGGATACGGGGAGACGGCACCGGGAGATCACGGTCAGGTCGTCTACCGCTTCTGGCTCCTCGGCCACCAGCTCGCAGCCTGGGACGCCCCGTGGCGCGATCCCTACAGCTTCCAGCCACTGGTGGAGCCTCAGGTCGCGCTGGGAGGCTGGCCCTTCGGTCTCCCGTTTTGGCCGCTCGAAGCCCTCTTCGGACCCGTGCTCGCGTGGAACCTGCTGCTCCTGGCCACGGTGGTCGCCGGAGGCCTGCTGGCCTACGCCTGGCTCCGCGCCCTCGATCTCGGCTTCGTGCCGGCACTCGTGGGCGGGCTCGCGTTCGCAATCGCCCCCTACCGGCTCGCCCAGAGTGCTGACCACCTCCTCGGCTGGATCGCGATCTTCCTCCCGCTTAGCCTCCTGGCAGTCGAACGGGCGCGCGCAGCGCCGACGCGGAGGAGTGCGCATGCGTGGGGAGCCCTCGCGGCCGTTGCGCTCGTCTCGTTCCCGCTCTCGGGCCAGCTCCACCTCGCCCTCGGGGCCCTCCCGTTCGTCGCGGCCTACGCTGCCGTGCGCTTCCACCCGATTCCCGCCCTGTGGATAGCCGGGGGCGTCGTCGCCTCGGCCGCCGCCGGACTCACCCTCCGCTACACCGTCGTCGAAGGCTCGAGGCTCGCGGACCGGAGATCCCTCTCGAATGTGGATGCCTACTCTGCCGAGGCGCTCGACTTCCTGAACCGCTTCCACCCCGCCCCGAGCGAGGAGCTCGTCTATCTCGGGTGGCTCACGCTCGCGCTCGCGGTCGCCGGGCTGGCTGTGCTCCTGCGAGCTCGCCGCGGCCTCGGGATCCTGCTCGCGCTTGCCCTCCTGGTTCCCGTCCTCATCGCCTTCGGAACGAACTTGCCTCTCTACGCTCCGCTTCGATCGGTCGTGCCTCCGCTCCAAAGCGTTCGCGTCCCTGGGCGGTTCATGCCCATTGCGGACCTGGCGCTCGCAGCCCTCGCGGCCTTTGCGCTCGCAGCGCTTCTCGAGCGCGTACCGAGCCGAAGAGCTTTGGTCGGCGTAGCCGCCTTTCTGCTTGTGGCGGCCGATCTCACAGTGATGCCGTTCGCGCCGACCCCCGCCGACCGCTCGAACGTGGCCTACGCCGCGGCGCGCCGCTCTCCCCCCGGCCGGATCCTCGAGGTGCCGCCGTTCGACCCGGGCCGGCAGGAGGGGTCGGTGTACGACCTCTACACGCTGCAAGCAAGGCGTGAGAGGCCAACCGGCTACTCGACCCTGGCGCCGGAGGCGGCTTTCGATTTCTATTACCGCTTCGGGCGCGTGTCATGCGGCGTCTGGCTCGACGGTGACCGCAGCCGGCTCGATGCTCTCGGCGTGGAGCAGCTCCTGTTCCATCGCGGGCTTTTCCGGAGCGGTGTTCCGGGCGGATGGTTCGCGTGGCGCGGGGTGCTCGCGGCCGGCTATCGCCCGGTGGTCCGGGACGGCGCTGTCACGCTCCTCGGCCCGAATGGCCGCGCCGCTCTGTCGAATCCTTTCGGAGAGCCGGCTCGGGAGGAGCCCTACTTTTGCCGGGGCTGGATCGACCGGCGGACCAGCGAGCCCCAGGCACCGTTCTGGGTGTGGGGCCGAGGCGTCCTGACGCTCGACTTCGTTGCTCCCCGCCCGACGACGGCGACACTCTGGCTGGACGGGCACCGCGAGCGCCGCTTCGCGATCGCGAAGCGCGACACGATTCGGATCCGTCTCACCGGAGAGCGCTGGCATCCGTTGATCGTCGCGATTCCGGGTATCTACGAAACGGACCCGCCGTACGGACTTAGGCTCACACGCATTAGCTTTCCGTGGCACTGACACGCGTCTGTGTGCATTTCCCTGGCATTGAGGTTCAGCCAGGGTCGACAGGTGCCGATGAGCGCGGGACATGCTCAAGTTCTGGGATCGGATGGAGGATTTCTTCCTCCGAAATGCGAGCGAGATCGTTGACGACATGGCGGATCAGCGCCACGAGCAGCTCGCCGAGCTACTTTCGACCCTCGATGCGCGCACGGAGCAGGTCGAAGCCGCAGAAGCGCGCGCCGAGCAGCTTCAAAGGCGCCTCGGTGCGCTCGGAGCCGACGGTTCCGAGCAGGACGAGATCGACAGGCTGCTCGCCGAGCTGGCCCGGACCGACGACCAGGCGGCCGACACCCGGCGCGAGGTCCGGGAGCAGGCTCAAGAGCTCGCGCTCCTCCGTGAGCAGCTCGCGACCCAGGAGGCTGACCGCGTAGAGCTCGACCGGCTGGCCCGGGAGCTCGAGTCACTCAGAGAAAGCGAAAACGAGCGGTCGCGGCTCACCTCCGAGCTCGACGCATGCGCCCGCGAGCTCACCGAGCGCGAGGAAGCGGTGGCTCGCCGGGAGGAAGACGTGCAAAGTCGCGAAGCGACAGTTCAGCAGATCGAGGACTTCAAGGCTCGGCGCGAGGACGTCGAAGCGTTGGCCGCCCTGCTGGAGCGGCGCGAGTCGGCGCTGCGCGGGCGCGAGGCAGAGGCGGCAAGCGCAGAGACATTTGCCGAGTCTGCCCGGTCGCACGCGGAAAATCAGGAGCGGCGTCTTTCCCAGGCCGAGGAGACGGTCCGTGACCGGCTGACCGATCTCGACACGCGCGAGGCCGAGCTGGATGAGCGGTTCGCGCGACTCGAAGCCGAGACGCAGGCTCGTGAAGACACGCTCGCGAACGAGGAGTCCCGCCTACGTGTCCTCGACGAGAGGCTCACCCAGAAGGAGTCAGAGCTATCCACCTACGTGGGTCAAGTGCAAGGGATGCTGCGGAGCCGGGAGCAGAGCACGTCAGCTTCGCCGGTCCTGGCGGACTCCGGCGACGACTGGGAGTAACGCCCGGCGGGCTCGCGCTCGGCTACATGCCCATGGCGTGGTAGCCGCCGTCGACATAGAGCGTCGTCCCGCTGACGTTCTTGGCCTCGTCCGAGAGGAGGTAGGCCGCTGCAGAGCCCACGTCGTCCGCCTCGATGTTCCGGCGGAGCGGAGAGCGCTCCTCGACGATCGCCTCCATGGTCGGGAAGCCCGCGATCGACCGCGCAGCCAGGGTCCGCACCGGGCCCGCCGAGACGGCATTCACGCGGATCTGCTTCTCGCCCAGCTCCCAGGCCAAGTAGCGAACCGACGCGTCGAGAGCAGCCTTTGCGACGCCCATGACGTTGTAGTGCGGCACGGCCCGCTCGCCGCCGAGGTAGGTCATGGTCAGAATCGACCCACCCCCCGCCGCCTCCATGAGCGGCTCGGCAGAGCGGGCGGCGGCCACGAGCGAGTAGGCGGAGACGTCGAGTGCCATCCAGAACCGATCTCGGGGGGTGTCGGTGAAGCGCCCCTCGAGATCGCGCGCGTCGGCGAAGGCGACCGAGTGAACGAGGAGGTCGAGCTCGCCGCCGAAGGCCTCGCCGGCCTCGCCGAGGACGCGTGCGACCTCATCGTCCGAGCGGACGTCGCACTCCGTCACGAGCGGGCTCCCAACTGAGTCCGCCAGCTCGCGCACACCTTTTTCGATGCGCTCGCCCTGGTAGGTGAAGGCGAGCTTTGCGCCGCCGGCCGCGAGTCGCTGTGCGATCGCCCACGCGATCGACCGACGGTTCGCGACGCCGAGGACGAGTCCCCGCTTCCCCTGGAAGTCCTGAGTCACGGCGCCGCAGTCTACGCTTCGCGCATTCCGGTCGCGGTGATCACGGGTGGATCGAGCGGTATCGGCGCCGCCGTTGCACGGCGCCTGGCCGACCGAGGGTGGCGCTGCGTTCTCGTCGC
>JBBQXP010000019.1:0-39933 GCA_038209555.1 Gaiellales bacterium | reverse complement strand
CTCGGCAATGCGGTTTCTTGGATCGATGCAGAGGGCCACGTGGCCCGACGGTGGGAGCCCCCGGGCACAGGCGACTGCCGGCATCTGAACGGCGTCGCCCTCCACGCGGGCCGGGTGCTGGTGACGGCGTTCGGCCGCTTTGCGCGGCATCGCGAGTGGGCCGTGCGTCCGCGCGAAGGCAAGGGCGTCCTGCTCGACGCGGCGTCCGACGCGGTCGTCGCAGCAGGCTTCAGCTCGCCCCACTCCCCGAGAGTGGTCGAAGGACGCCTGCTCCTCTGCGACTCGGGGCGCTCCGATCTCGTCGTCCTCACCCCGGCAGGCCGGGTCGAGCGCCGCGTCCGGCTCTCCGGATGGACGCGCGGGATCGCCGTCGATGGCGAGCACGTCTACGTGGGCGAAAGCGTCCGTCGCGGGGAAGAGGGCATCGCGTCAGTGGCCGTGCTCACGCGGGAAGGTCTCGTGTTCGTGGATCGAGTCGAACTGCCGGTGCGCGAGGTCTACGACCTGCTGGCCCTCCCGAGGGGCGCTACGCGGATGCTCGCAACCCCATACCCGTTGCAACCTCCCATGCCTGCGCTCGCGTCGATCGACCTCCGGGCCGCGATCCAACTCGACGAGCTGCGCCCGCTCCGGCGTGGCGAGCTCACGGACGTCCACTGCAGCGTGACGAACCTCGGCCGGGCGTCGCTGGCGACCGCTCCACCCCACCCGGTTTCGATCGCATCGGGCTGGGAGGCCCCGACCCGTTGCCTGTGGTCCCCGCTTCCCGGCCCCATCCGTGCCGGCGAGACCGCCCGATGCACCCTGCGTCTCCTTGCTCCCGATCGCCCGGGCAACCACGAGCTGCACGTCTCGCTCGTCCAGGAAGGTGTGGCCTGGCTCGCGGGAGGCGTTTTCGCGAAGGTCGAGGTCGCGTGACGTCGGCAGTGCCCGACATCCTCGGCCCGGGTCTTCGGCTCGTCTTCAGCAAGGCTCGCCATCCCCCCACACGCCGTTGCACACTTGGTCGGTCGGCATTACCGGCACTGGGGCAGTACTAGTTGCTACTGGGATAGGCGCAGGTTGACTTGCTGCGATCGCGCGCTACTGTTGCTCCAGGCGACCGCCATGGATGTTACGCCCCTCGAGAAGCTGCGGCGTATCCTGACCGATGCGAACGCGCGCGAGACCGCGCGCTTCCAGGCCGTACGCGAGCTTCTGCCGGCGGGCCTGCTGGAGGCGTGCGACCGGTACGCGACCGCGGTCACGAAACCGCTGACCGGCAGCGAGCTCGATCTCTGGCCGGGAGACGCGGAAGGCGCGCAGGCGGTCGTGACCGTTCTGAACCTGCACCCTGCGTTCAGCGAGGGCAGCGTTCCCCCGGTCGCCGAGGACGTCTTCGGAGAACAGGGGTACGATCCCGCCGAGTTCGACACGCGGCGTGAGGTGGCGAACTTCATCGTCGTCGGGGTGTCCGCGCTCGTCTTCGAGGACATCCTCGACGCGGAGCGGGCGCGTGCGCTCGTCCTGGTGGCGGTTGGCGCTGACGCGCTCAGCCGCCTGGTTCGCGACCTCGTCCTTGGTGGCAGACGGCGGGGGCTCGACTTCGACCTCAACAATCTCTTCTCCGATCGGCTGATCGACCCAGACACCCTCGAGGAGGGGGCCTGCGCGCAGGGGATCCAGGGCGCAGTTCTGGGCCTGGCGATCTCCGGAGGACGGCCGGGCCGAGCCTGGGCCAAGGGCATCCGCAGGCTCACCCCCGCTGCCGGCTGCAGGGGCGACAAGGTCGTGATCCGCGGAACGAAGTTCGGTTCGCAGCAGCCGGCCGGTGTCGTTGTCATGTTCCCCGGAGAGGGCGGCGGCACTTGCGTCCCGGCCGCGGTGACCAAGTGGACGGACACCGCGGTGACGGTGAAGGTGCCGAGCGGGGTCGGCGTGGGTTGTGTCGGGTTCGCCGAGGCCGGCACGCCGCTCGACGTCGAGGCAGCCTCGACCTTCGCGGGCGTGCTCGAGCAATGCCTCGGGCCCGCGGCATTCAACATCGCGGAGAAGATCCGCCGCCTCGGCGGGGTGGTGCCCGCCACGTCGTGCCCAGGCTGCCTGCCGGGCAGGGCGAACTACTTTGAGGGGGGCGCTCCGGCGATTGACTTCTTCACCGCAAACTTCGGACATGACGTCGTGGTGGAGCCCAATCAGGACGTCGTGCTGCGCTGGAGTGCCCGCAACGCCGCCTCGCTGAGCCTGACGCGGATCACCCAGCAGGGCCCGTTCATGCCGCTTCCCGTGCCCCTGCCGCGGAGCCACACGCTCAACCTCGGGGCCTTCGGGGGTACGCAGCCGGCGGCCGCGGCCTACGCGCTTACCGCCTCCAATGGCTGCGGCAGTGTCCGACGCGAGGTCACCGTGCAGTTCCGGCGGATCCCGAAGCTGAAGATCGACGCGATCGAGGTGGTGCAGGCGATTCAGCGGCCCGACAACAGCGTGCGTCTTGTTGCCCAGAAGCGCACGGTCGCCCGCGTGTTCGTCGACTCCGGGCTGACCGACGGGTTCGACTTCGGCGCGGGCCCGAACATTGTCCCGCAGATCGTCGGCAACGTCGTCGCCTATCCCGTGGCGCGGGGGTTCGGGACCGCCGGGTCGCCGCTGCCCGGCGTGGCCTCGCAGGCCGTGCCGGCGGCGAGCCGTAGCCGCACGAACGCGGCGCACTCACTGAACGTCGAGTTGCCCCTCTCGGAGCTGTTCGGGGACGTGCGCCTCGAGGCGCAGGTCGCGGTGGCGGGACACGAGAACGACGTCGGCGGTCCGTACAAGGCGACCGCGTCAACCACGGTGACATTCTCCTGGCAGCCCGCGCAGTACGTCGTGCCGATGCTTCGCGGACACGCTGAATGGGATCGCGGCGCCGAATCTCGCCGACTTCAACGCCTCGCTGCAGGAAGCCCGCAAGCGCTACCCGCTCGGCGAACTGAACTGGATCGTCCAGCCCTCGACGCCGATCGCCCTGGATGCTCGCGACCGGTTCGGAAACTCGTACAACCTCGCGTCGACGACAGACTGGGGGCGGCTCCTCGAGGACATCCAGATGATGTTGCTGATTGGCCAATCGGCGCCCGTGGGCGCCGTCCGCACGGCGATCGTGCCGAACAGCCCCATGTACGCCATCAACGGCGTCGCACAGACGCGGCAAGCCCCGACAGAGCCCCCTGCCCTACTCTGCAGGGCCGGGCTCACCGGCACCTACGCCCACGAGTTCGGACACGCCTGCGGGTTCGGCCACGCACCCTGCCCGGCGCCACCCGGAATGCCAGGCAGCGGTGGCTGCCTGGATCCCCCACTAGGCATCGATGCGCGGCTGCCCGGTAGCACCGACGAAGTCGGCTTCGACGTGCCCGCGGGCGTGGTGATCGAGAATGGCCGCGGAGAGCTCATGAGCTACTGCGGCGACACGTCGCGCTGCCCCGGAGCGACGCGATGGCCCTCGATTGCGGGGTGGGATCTCCTGTTCGACACGCTGCCAGCTCGATGAACCGCGACGATCGAGATCGAGACTCCGTTGACCGCTGGGTCGTTCGCGGCCTGCTGTTCGCCGACAACAGGTTCGAGCGGCTGCCAGGGTTCACCATCGCCGATGTGCCCGCGACCGACGACAGAGAGTCGCCACTGCGCGCCGAGCTGCTCGACAGCGAGGGGCACGTGGTGCTGCGGGTGGGGATACCGCGGGCTGTGCCGTGCGCGGACGGGCCGGGCGCCGACCCATCGTTCCGGCTGGCCTCCGGAGTTGTCCCGCTTCCCGCCAAGGCGGCCGCGGCACGGTTCCTGGTCGACGACGTGGTGGTGGAGGAGTACCGGTTTCCGGAAGGAGAGCCGGTGACCGCCTTCACTGCCCTGCCCGCCGACGGAGCGAGCGGGAGGGTGACTGTCGCTTGGGAGTCCAGGCACCCCAGCGACACGCCGCTGACCAGCGTCGCCTCCTACTCGAGTGATGACGGCGCGAGCTGGCAGCCGCTGGGGCTCCCCACGGACGGCAGCGAGGTGAAGGTGGAGGTGGATCTCGATGCGCTCGCAGGAGGCGAGCGGTGCCGCGTGTCCGTGAAGACCACTGACGGCGTGCATACGGTCACCACGGTCAGCGAGCCGTTCAAGCTCGAGCTGCGGCCATGCGTGGCGATGATCCTGGCGCCAGGGCCGGGGCTGGTGATTGCCGAGGGTGAGACGCTCCACCTCCAGGGTCAGGGCTATTGGCTCGAGGAGCGGGAGCCCGAGTTCGAGGCACTCTTCTGGTCATCCTCGCTCGCCGGTGCGCTCGGCAGCGGGCCGGTCGCCGACGTCGTCGGGCTCGAGGAGGGTACGCACGAGATCACTCTCGAAGCAGGTGAGGGCGACCGCGCCGGCCGGGCCACCGTCGAAGTCGTGGTCACACCGCCGAGCCGCGGTTGACCGCCATTTCCACCTTCTTGGGTCGTGGCTTGGGCGCATCCTCATGCCCACGCTCGACGTCGCCGCCGCCACGAGCGAGCCACGACCGAGCGGTGGGGCGGAAAACCGAGTCTTCGCGCTCGACGCGAGTGCGTAGTGATTGAGCGGCGTGCCTCGCTAGTGGTGACTCATGGGGACCTGTGAAGGCCAGAGGTGCACGAACCGGCCGCCCTCGGCAAGAACTGCACATCGGATGCCGCGAGAGGCCACATCATTCGGTTCTCGGCCAGCGGGTTGAATACCGCTCGGAACGTCGAACTTCGGTGCGGGCCATGCAATCGGAAGAAGCGTGCAACGCATCTGAGAATCCCCACCTGTGCGGTGCTAAGCCTCGACCGTCGTTGATCACCGGGACAACAATGAGTGAGCTCGAACCTCATACTGGATAGCGATGCCCGATTCTGCCCAGCCACCGGAAAGCAATAGCTCAGGCAAGGGCGGATTTCTTACTTTTTGGACGACGCTGCCCGGCATCCTCACGGGAATCGCAGCTCTGATCACTGCAATCGTCGGCCTTGCCACGTTCCTTCACTCGGGCAAGAACACAGCGAGCACGGCTTCACCCGAGCAGTCGCTGGCCGAAACCGCCATTTCGACGACGGCGGCCACAACGTCCAACTCCGGAAGCTCGGGACCTGCAGGGACTATCAAGGAGGGCCGCCTCGCATTGGGCCGCGGTGACGCCGCAGATCTGGAACATGGCGTGATCGGATTCACCTCGAACGACGACATCATGTTTGGACCGGAGAGCACTCCCTACCTTTACGCGTCGGATACCGCATTTCTGGCGCCGATCCAAACGCCGCCGAGCAAGCGTGCTTGCGAAAGTGTCCTGTCCCAACGACGGGCTGCGTTTGAGTCCATACCCGAACTCTTGGCACCCTGGGTCTGCGTCTCGACGAGCGAAGGCCACGTGGCCAACGTGAAGATTGTCCGAACTCCCGGCGTCGGAAGCGCCCAGCTCCTCCTCAAGTACACCGTCTGGCAGTAACAACCTCAGAAATCCTAGGCTCGCTCTGTGGGGTGGGCCCCCTCTTACGGACGCTCTTCGCGCCTGCTCGAGTGGCTTCGATACAGGGATCGAGCGGTCGTGAGGGCTCGAAAAGGGCTCGAATCTTCGCGCCCTTCAGATCTCCTCGCGCGAGGTGACGAACCGCCCGTTTGCAGTCGGGCCACGGCAACCAGTGCGGGCTGATCAGATTCCGACCCTGCCTGGGCCCCCTTCGGGGGTAGGGGGTCAGAGTAGGTCACCACAGCTTCGGGATAAGCCTCCTCACGGAACGCCGACTCCCTTGGGGCCATCAAGGAGACGGATTCCATGACCAAAGGCCTACGTCACCCAGATCTGACCGAGCAACACGCCGAACTGGGGATTGATCTGCACGTTCCCGGCCCGCTCGGACACGACGAAGGTCAGGATCGGGTTCGCGACCGGCACCAGTGCCGCGTCATCGACCAGATCGTGCTCGATGTCAGACCACGCGCGGCTCGCCGATCCGGGGTCGCTGATCTGCAAGGACTTGGCCTCCTCCATACGCCGGTCGACGGCCGGCTCGCAATAGCCGGTCACGTTGAAGTTTTCGCCGCAGCCGAACTGGGGCGCCAGGAACTCGGAAGCGCCCGGAAAGCCCAGGAACCAGGTGTACGACAGGACCTGCGGGTGCTGCGGTGAACCGGGCGGTGTGAAGGCGTCCTGTATGTATCGATCTTGCGGGAGGATTTCGAGCGTCGCCTCGAGGCCGATCTGGTTGAGCGCGGCCGTCACCTCTTCCATCACCTCGGCCGCGCCGGGATAGTAGTCCTCACTGATCGAAAGCCCGACCGGCTGCCCGGCGGCGCCCGCCTGCTCGATGAGCTCGCGGCCCCGGTCCACATCGGGGCCGGACCACTCGGCGCCGGGATCGCGCGTGAATGGACAGTACGGCGTGTACCCCTGGAAGCTCGGTGGGAGGATCTGGCAGGTCGCACGCTGGGTCTCCGCCCCGCCGAGCACGTCAACGATGCGATCTCGGTCGAGCGCGTAGCTCAGCGCCTGTCGGACCCGCTCGTCGTCGAATGGGCGCCTGGTCACGTCGAAGCCGACGAACACCGTCTGCGCCGCGTTCGCCTCGAAGATCCGAGCGGGAAACTCGGCGCGGGCCACCGCGAGGTCCTTGGGATTGGGTGGGGCGAGCGTCACGTCCAGGTCGCCGGCCGCCACGCGGTCGAAGGCGTCGTCGTGCTCGCCGAACTCGATCGAGATCGTGTCCGCGTACCCATCCGGCTGCGCGGCCGCCGACCACTCCCGGAACCGCGGGTTGCGCTCGAGCTCGAGGCCCTTGTCGCTCGCCTGCGTGATCTCGTACGGGCCCGTTGCCGGCACCGGTTCGTACCCGACGTCCTCGATCGGCGTGTCGGCCGGGACCGCGAACGCGAACGGCAACGCGAGCTTGAGCAGCAGGTCGCCGTCCGGGACCGCGAGATGGAACGTCACCGAATCCTCTCCGGCCTCGATCCCCTGCGACAAATCGCACGTCTTGGGGGGTTTGCGGCACTTGTCGGCGCCCACGATCGCACGGAAGTAGTAGCGAGCGTCGCTCAGCGCGATCGACCGCTCGAGCGCGCGACGGAAGTCCTCTGGGCGCACGCGATCGCCGTTGGAGTAGACGACGTCATCCCGGACCGCGAACCGGTACGTCAACCCGTCGTCGGAGATCTCGGGCAGCGCCGACGCGAGATCGGGCACGATCGTGAGCCCGTCGGGTCCACCGACCTTCCGGTAGGCGACGAGCCCGTTGTTGGTCATCGACAGCACTTGCCAGCCGATCGCGTCTCCGAACAGCAACGGCGGATCGAGGGTCGGCACGCCTTGTTGGCCAGCCGACACGTGCAGCGTCCCTCCGCGGTGTTCCTCCGACGACGGACCGATGCCGAGCCACAGGTCGCCTCCGCCCGCCGCCAGGGAAGCCGCCTCGCCTTCGACCGGGATCGTGCTCGCCACGCTGTCCGACGCCGGATCGATCGCGGCCAGCGAACCGGCATGGGGACTCGACACCCACAGCCGGCCCCCCGCGTCCGCCAGCGACGTGGGGCCCTCGCCGACCGGCACCGCCGCCTGGGGGTTACCCGTCGACGGGTCGACCCGAGTGACCGAGTCGTCGAGTTCGTCTGCGACCCAGATCGATCCGAAGGCGTACGTGATGGCGGAGGGCCCCTGGCCCACATCTTTGTCGAGCGTGACGCGATCGCCGTCGACGCGAACCAGTCCGCCGGGTGCGAGGGTGACCCAAACACCCTCCGGCGTGAACGCGACGCCGGACGGCAGGCCGTCGAGCTCGACGGAGACCGCGTCTCCCGAGACCGGGTCGATCCGCAGCAGCGCGGCGCCGACGCGGTCGGTGACCCACAGCGAGCCGGCGCCGACGGCGATCCCCTCGGGCGACGAACCCGCGGGGAGCGTCTGGCTGACGGCGTTCGTCTCGACGTCGATCCGGTCGACCGTCCCGTCGACGGCGTTCGTCACCCAGACCGCGCCGTCGCCGACCGCGATGCCGGAGGGTGACCGACCCACCGCGATCGTGTCGGCGACCGAGCCGTCGGTCAGCCGGAGTCGAACGACCCGGTTGCGATCGGGCTCGACGACCCAAGCGCTGTCGAAGCCGATCGCCATCTCGCCCGGCTGGAGGTCGATGTCGAACGCGAGGTCGACCGACCCGTCATCGGCGTCGAGGCGCGCGAGCGTGTTCGCGCCGAGCGGGGCGGTCCCGCCGTCCGAGCTGAGGAGCGGAATGCCGATCGCGACGAGCGCGAGGACGAGGATGCCGGCGACCGCAGCCAGGACGGCGCGCGACCTACGACCGGGTCTCGGCGGCTTCGCGGCGAACGGCCGGAGCTGTTGCATCGCATCGCCGTCGGTCGCGACGATGCGTACGACGGACACGGGATCGGAGAGGTTCTTGAACCGCATCTCGCCGCGGTCTTCGTACCGAACGCCGTCGATCGCCCGGGCTAGATGGGTGACCTCTCGGGAGCCGAGGATCTCGCCGGCTCGTGCCTGCCCGCACAGGCGGGCCGCCAGGTTCAGCGCGCCGCCGCGGTACCCATCGCCGACGCGAACCGCCTCACCAGCGTCGAGCCCGATCCCGACAGTGAGCGGGAACTCGGGCACGGCGAGCGTTTCCTCCACGAACCCCCGCTGGAGGGCGATCGCTGCCCGAATCCCGTCGCGCGCCGAGGCGAACACGCACAAGGCTTCGTCCCCTCGCAGCTCGAGGAGTATCCCGCCTTGCGACTCGACGATCTCGCCCGCGATGTCGGCGAACCTCGCCGCGAGCTTCCCGGCAGCCTCGTCGCCGCGCTCCTGCGCGAAGAGCGTGTACCCGCGGACATCGGCTATCAGGAACGCGCGGATTCCCGCGCCGGCCGCTTCCGCTCCACCACCAGTGGGCCCGTCCAAGTCGGCCATCCAGCGCATCATCCGCGCGGCGCCGAGTCCGGGCAAGGGGGGTCTTGAGCCGTCGCGGCGTTGGGCCGGTCAGAGGAGTAAGGACGCGGCCACGCCGTGAGCTCCCGCTTCGCCCCGCTCCTCTAACGCGTCCCACAGGACGTCCCCGGACGCTCCGGTCCCCGGCAATCCCCGCAAGGCGAGAAAAAGGCCTTTCGCGGTGGAGCTAGCCGGACTCGAACCGGCGACCTCCTGGGTGCGATCCAGCCACTACGGAACCCCCCAAATCCGCATCGCTTAGCCATTCAGGGCGACCCCACTGGCCCGCCCCAACACGTTTCCCCAACACTTTGCGGCCTGTTTGCCACTGAGACAACAGCTTCCGACTCGACCGCGGCGCCGAGATCACGCCCTCCATGGTAAGGAGGGGGTGGACGGTTCGAGTCCGTCAGAGTTGAAGTCCCTGCAAACGCACAGCTTCTGTCGCCTGTGTCAATGCCCCGGTGGGAGAGCCTCACCGCCGCCCATGAGGGCCTGGGCGGCATTGTGTGGAGGGCGTCGAGTGGGGTAACTACGATGCGTTCTATCGAGCGAGCGGAAGCCCCAGATGTGGACTCTCGATCACCGCTCGACATGTCCTTCGGGGCTCTAAGCTGTATGAGTTGGTCGCGGCTATAGAGCCTTCGGGCCCCCGAAATCTGGCTTAACCAAGTGGAAAATACGGGAGCGACGGGACTCGAACCCGCGACCTCCGCCGTGACAGGCCAGCGGTCCGCGGCGGGTCGTTTAGTCGCGTCGGAAGTGTTACCGCGAGCACCGGTGGTGGGTGCCTGGCCTGCAGTTCTGCGGGATCAACCCGGGGTTCCGCTCCGCTGACGCCGGTGCTCACTTCGCCAACCCCCGGAATGACTTCTGGCGGCTGCTGGCCGCTGCGGGCTTTACCTCCCGCCTGCTCGACCCGAGCGAGCAGTGGTCGCTGCTCGCTCGGGGCTACGGTCTGACCAACGCCGCGCCACGAACGGCGCGGGGGAGCAGCGACCTGCGCCGAGCCGACTTTGCGGGCTCCGCGGAAAGCCTGGAGCAGATCGCAGCGGAGCTACGCCCCGAAGGTATTGCCTTCATGGGCAAGGCCGCCTACCAAGGCGCGTTTCGAGAGCGACCCGAGCTGGGCCTCCAGGACCGGCGGCTCGCGGACACGTGGCTTTTCGTTCTGCCCTCGACCTCGCCTGCGAACGCGGCGGTGCCGTACGAGGAGCGGTTGCGGTGGTTCACAGCCCTCCATGACCACCTGGGCGACTAGGACTTCGGGGCGTCTCGAGGGTCGTCTGCGACGAGCGCCTCGGCGATCCCGTGCTTGTCGACGATAACGTAACGCTCGGTGCGCTCGACGACGCCCTCGAGCTCGGGCGTGTCGTGGCCAGGGGCGAGCGCGAAACGGTCGTCCTGGGAGCGCAGGGACTCGTACTCCGCAATCGTCATCTGCACCTTCTCCGCGCACCCTCCGCATTCGCAATGGAACGCGAAGCAGCCGTCCTCGGGCGGCCACCCACGCTCCTCCGCCTGCTTGGCGATACGCTCGAGGCGCTCGTTGACCTCGCGGAAGAGCGCTTCGTTCCGCGCCTGGCGTTCGAGCCGTGCGTCCATCGAGCTCAGCCGCTCCAGCGGTTGGTGATCGGGACGCGGCGGTCTCGCCCGAAGGCCTTGGGGCGGAGCTTCACCCCGGGCGGAGCCTGACGGCGCTTGTACTCGGCGCGGTCGACCATCGCGAGGGCGCGCTCCACGAGGCCGGGCTCGAATCCGTCGTTGGAGAGCTCTTCCCGAGAAAGGTCGTGCTCGACGTATGCCTCGAGCACCCGATCCAGGACGTCGTAGGGGGGAAGCGAGTCCTGGTCGAGCTGGCCCTCTCGCAGCTCGGCGCTCGGCGCGCGCTCGATGATGCTGACCGGGATGAGCTCCCGCCCGGCCCGCTCGTTCAGGTGCCGTGCCAACCGGAACACGTCCGTCTTGTAGACATCCTTCAGAAGCGCGAAACCTCCCGCCATGTCCCCGTACAGGGTTGCGTATCCGACGGAGAGCTCGCTCTTGTTCCCGGTCGCGAGCAGGAGCCAGCCGAACTTGTTCGAGAGCGCCATGAGGATGACTCCGCGCGCGCGGGCCTGCAGGTTCTCCTCGGCGAGGCCGGGCTCGGTGCCGGCGAACGGCTCTGCCAGGACAGCGTTCAGGCTCTCGACCACGGGCTCGATCGAAAGCTCCAGGTAGCGGGCACCGAGGCTCTCGGCGACCTTCTTCGCGTCGGCCCGCGTCTCCTCCGAGCTAAATCGGGACGGCATCGAGACGCAGACGACATGCTCGGGGCCGAGCGCCTCGCAGGCAAGTGCTGCCGTGAGTGCGGAGTCGATGCCGCCCGAGACTCCTACGACGACTTCGCGGAAGCCGTTCTTCCGGGCGTAGTCGCCGAGCCCGAGCTCGAGCGCCAGCCGCATCTGCTCGAGCTCGTCCAGGAGCGGCGCCACGACCGGCGTGACCGGCTCCCCGTTCGTCGGCGCAGCCGCTGCGATGTCGATCACAGGCGGGTCAACGATGTCCAACTGCTCGCGGGCGAGTGCACGCCGGCGTGCATCGGAGAGCCTTCGGGCGATGGTCGTGGAGGGATCGATGTCGACGAGGAGGAGCGCCTCCTCGAATGCCGGGCCCCGGACGACCACTTCGCCGTCCTGGTCGAGGACGACGCTGTGCCCGTCGAAGACGAGCTCGTCCTGGGCGCCGACGGCGTTCACGAGGGCGACCCAGCAGACGTTGTCCCGCGCGCGGGTGGCGAGCATCTGCTCGCGCTCGCGTCCCTTCCCGAGATGGAACGGCGAGGCCGAGATGTTCGCGACCACGTGCGCCCCCGCGAGAGCGAGCTCCGTCGCGGGCGGGCCGGGCTGCCAGATGTCTTCGCAGATCGTCGGGCCGACGAGCGTCTCCCCGAACCGAAGCAGAAGCAGGTCGTCGCCCGCCTGGAAGTACCGGTCCTCGTCGAAGACCCCGTAGTTCGGCAGGAACCGCTTGCGGTAGAAGCTCTTGACCTCGCCGTCCGCGCAGACCGCACAGGCATTGAAGAGGTCGCGGTCGAGCAGGGGCGTGCCCACGAGCGCCGTCACTCCGCGGGCCTCGCGGGCGATCAGCGCGAGGCTTTGCTCGGCGGCGCGCAGGAAGCTCGGACGGAGGAGGAGGTCCTCGGGCGGGTAGCCCGTGACCGCGAGCTCGGGGAAAAGGACCAGATCGGCGCCCGCGTCCCGCGCCTCGGCGAGCCGAGTCAGGATGCGGTCGCGATTGCCGTCGAGGTCACCGACCACGGTATTGATCTGCGCGAGCGCGAGGCGCATTGTTCCTCCAGTCTAGCGGTTTTCGCCTCAACGGCGAAAACCAGGACACGCAGGGCTCTCACACTGCCCGTGCGATGTCATCGAGCGACTCCGGATTCTCGAGCGACGAGAGATCACCGGGATCCTCGCCGAGCGCCCTCGCGCGGACCGCGCGGCGGACAATCTTCGCGCTCCGGGTTTTTGGAAGCGCCGGGACGAAGATAATGCGATCGGGCCGGAAGGCCTTCCCCAGCTCGTCGGCGGCCGCTTCTCGGACCTCGGCCGCGAGCTCCTCGGTCGCCGCCACGCCCGGACGAAGCGTGCAGAAGACCCACGCCACCTCGCCCTTGACCTCGTGTGGTATTCCGACGGCCGCCGCCTCCGTCACCGCCGGATGGCCGACCACGGCCGACTCGATCTCGGCGGGGCCGATGCGCTTCCCGGCGACGTTCAGGGTGTCGTCCGAGCGCCCGTGGAGGAACCAGTAGCCATCCTCGTCGACGGACGCCCAGTCACCGTGCACCCAGACCCCGGGAAAGCGGCGCCAGTACGCATCCAGGTAGCGCTCCCGGTCCTTCCAGATCCCGCGGGTCATGCCGGGAAACGGCTTCCGGCAGACGAGCTCACCCACCTCGCCTCGAATCGACCGTCCATCCGCGTCGACGACGTCCATGGCCATCCCGAGCGCGGGCCCGCCGAGAGAACAGGACTTGATCGGGACCGCAGGCGTGGGGGAGAGAAAGCAGGCTCCCACCTCGGTGCCGCCGGAGCAGTTGATGATCGGACAGCGGCCGCCGCCTACCTCCTCGAAGAGCCAGCGGTAGGGCTCCGGGTTCCACGGCTCTCCGGTCGTCACAATCGTGCGGAGGGAGGAGAGATCGCTCTTCGGCTCGCCGTGCTGGAGGAGCGCTCGGATCAGGGTCGGCGAGCAGCCGAGCACCGTCGCACGCTCCTCCTCGATCAGCGTCCAGAGGCGGTCGTGCGGTCTATCAGGCGCACCCTCCATGAAGACGAGCCTCGATCCGAGAGCGCCCCCGCCCACGACCATCCACGGGCCCATGATCCAGCCCATGTCCGTCGAAAAGAGGATTGTGTCGTCCGGGCCCGCATCCGCCTGGTAGGCCACCTCTCTGGCAATCGAGACCAGGAACCCGCCCTGGACGTGGAGGACGCCCTTCGGCTTCCCGGTCGTGCCCGAGGTGTAGGCCAGGAGATAGGGCGCCTCTGAGTCCACCCAGGCCGGCTCCAGCTCGCCCGGCTGTCCGGCGACGACCTCATTCCAGGTGACATCTCGACCCGGCTTCATCGGCACGCCTTCCCGGCCGAGCCGGCTCCAGACGACGACATGCTCGACCGTCGGCGCCACAGCGACCGCCTCGTCGACGATCTCCTTCATCGGAACCTCACGGCCGCGCCGAAAGGAGCCGTCGGCCGTGACAACGACCTTCGCCTCGGAATCCACGAGCCTGGCGGCCACCGCGGGGGCGGCGAAGCCCGAGAACACGGGCACCTGGATCGCCCCGAGATGGGCGCACGCGTGCGAGGCAATCGCGACCTCGAGCGACATCGGGAGAAAGAGCGCAACCGCATCGCCTTCGCCGACCCCGAGCGCGGCCAGCCCCTCGGCGAACCGCGTTACCTCCCGGGAGAGCTCCGCGAAGGTCAGGGTGCGCCGCGCGCCGTCCTCGCCCCGGAACACGGCCGCCTCCGCCTCGGGTGTCCGCTCCGCCCACCGGTGGACGCAGTTCCATGCGATGTTCAGCTTCCCGCCGACGAACCAGGTCGCCCACTCAGGCCCGCGCGAGAGATCCACGACCTCGCTCCACGGCTCGCGGAAATCAAGGTCCATGTCCTCGATCGCAGCCGGCCAGAACCAGTCGGGATCGTCCTGCGAGCGTTGCTGGAACTCCCCGTAATCATCGAAGCCGTTCCGGTGCATGAAGCGGACGATGTTTGCGCGCTCGAGCACCTCGGGGCTCGGCTCCCAGATGAAGCGGCTCACGCATCGAAGCGTAATGTCGTAGGGGCGGGGCGTGCCTGCCCGTGGGCGCTCCGCATCGCCCCTACGACGAGGTGACGGGGCGACCCGAGGGCGCAGGCTCGTGCCCCTCGACCTGGAGCTCGGGGACCCAGGCGAGCCACGAAGGGAAGTACCAGTTCCGATCTCCGAGGAGCTTCATGGCGGCCGGGACCAGCACCGAGCGGACGATGGTCGCGTCGAGCAGGAGGGCGACCGCGACGCCGAAGCCCATCTGCTGGAACATGACGAGGTCGCCGGCTGCGAAGCCGCCGAAGACCGCGACGATGATCAGCGCCGCGCCCGTGATGATCCGTGCGGTCGACCCCACGCCGAACGCGACCGCGCCGGCTGCGTCCCCGGTGGCCGTGAACCGCTCCCGGATCCGGCTGAGTAGGAAGACCTGGTAGTCCATCGAGAGGCCGAAGAGGACGGAGAAGAGGAAGAGCGGCACCCAGGCCTCGACCGCGTCCACCTGCTGGAACCCGAAGAGCTCGTTCCCGACGCCTTTCTGGAACACGAGCACGAGCAGCCCGTAGGCCGCTCCCACGGAGAGGAGGTTCAGCACGATCGCGAGCGCGGGGACGACAATGGAGCGGAAGGCGATCGTGAGGAGGATGAAGCTGAGCCCGAGCACGAAGGCGAAGACGATCGGGAGCCAGCTTCCGACCAGGTCGAAGTAGTCGACGTTCTCAGCCGACTCGCCGGTTACAAGCACGTGTGCGTCGGCTCCCGCGAAGGCGGCCGGGATGTCGTCGCTCCGCAGGGACCTGACCGCGTCGTAGGCCTCGGGGCTCGCCGAGTCGGTCACCGGAACCGTGATCCGGGCGAGGTTTCCCTGGTCGTTCGTCTCGACGGTGGGACGTCCGAAGATCGGGTTCTCTGCGAGCCTCTGCTGCAGGCGCTCGATGCCGCCTCGGACTCCCGGGGACTCGACGTCGCCGTCGACGACGATCTCGACTGGATTCGTCCCCGACTGCGGGAACTCCTCCGAGAGCGCCGTGAACCCCTGCTTGGACGGGAACCGGTCCGGCAGGGTGCTGATGCCCGCGAAGCCTGTATTCATGTCGAGAATGGGGACTGCCGCTGCAAGGAGGAGGCCACCTGCCACGAGCAGGCTGACGACCGGCCGGCGCATCACTCGCTTCACTACTGCCGACCAGAAGCGCCCCTCGGCGCCCGCGCTCTCGGCGCTCCTCCCGACGATGGGGATGCGCAGCGAGTTGACGTGGTCGCCGAGCAGGCTGAGCACTGCCGGGAGCAGCGTCAGCGCGGCGAGGACCGAGACGATCCCGACCAGGATGGCCCCCGTGGCGAGGCTCCGGAGGATGGTGTCCGGCACGAGGACCATCCCGATCATGGCCAGGACGAATGCGATGCCGCTGAAGAGGACCGCACGGCTCGCGGTCGCGCCCGCCGCAGCGATGGCGTCGAGCTTCTCGCGACCGTGGACGCGCTCCTCTCGGTAGCGCGAGAGGATGAAGAGCGAGTAGTCGATGCCAAGGGCGAGCCCCATGCCCGAGATCATGTTCACGACGAAGAAGGAGAGCTCGAAGACCTGGCCTACGAGGGCGGTCAGGGCGACGGCGACCACGATCGCGAGCAGCGCCAGCAGGACCGGGATCAGTCCTGCGACGACGGCTCCGAAGACGAGGACGAGGATGATGAGCGCCGCCGGAAGCCCGAAGAGCAACTCCCCTTTCTGGAGGTCCTCCTCGGAGAGCTTCTCGAAATCCGCGTCGCTCGTGACGCTGCCCGTGATCGAGATGTCGAAAGCGCCGCCGTCCGCCTCCTCCACGACGTCGACGAGCGGAGCGACCTCGTCCGCGCGAAGGAAGATCGGAACGATAGTGGCATGCCGGTGCTTCGAGACGAGCGAGTCGTCCTTTGAGGTGAAAAAGCTCTTGGCATCCGCCACGACGCCGGTCTCCCGAGCGCGCTCGAAGATCGATTGCGCCTTCGCCTTGAACTCCGGATCGTCGACCGTGTACCGGTCCGAGCGAAGGACGATGATCTCGCTCGGCTCGGGCTCGTGCGGAAACCGTTCGGCGAGGAGGTCGTACGCCTGCTCCGACTCGGGGTTGCTCGTGACGCCGCTGTCGCTGGTTAGGGCATCCCCCAGGAAGGCAGCGATGAGGCCGAACGACACCACCAGGACGAGCAACCAGGCGCCGATCGTCCGCCACGGGTGGCGGCTGGCGGCTCGAGCAAGGCCTTCGGTGGAGAGAAGCGACGGCAGGTCCTAGTTGGTATCACGCAGGCTGCCCGCGCTCCAAGTTAAGGGCGCCTGAAGCGGAAGCGCCCGCGGCCGGGAGCCGGTGTCTCGACCCCGAGCGTAAGCGCGGCCGCCGCGATGTCTTCGGCTGTGAGCGTCTGGAGGACATCCCAGCCGGCCGTCGCGAGGTCGCCCTGTCGGGCGAGCCGAAGGGCGTGGGCACTCAGGGCCTGCTCGAAGACCGTCCGCGAGAACCGGGCGTTTCCGAACGACTCGCTCCGCTTGGCCGCCTCGAGTACGGCGCGAAGCTCTGCCTCGGCCTCCCCGGTGAGCCGGTATTCGAGGTCGGACGCGAAGCGATTCGTGATCCTGGCCAGGTCCTCGGTCGAGTAGTCCGGAAAGACGATCTCGCGCGAGAAGCGCGACCTGAGACCCGGGTTCGAGTCCAGGAATCGGTGCATGAGCGCCGGGTAGCCGGCCACGATCACCACGAGCCGCTCGCGGTGGTCCTCCATGCGCTTGAGCAGCGTCTCGACGGCCTCCGGCCCGAAGTCCATCCGTGCTTCCTCGCGGGTCAGGGCATACGCCTCGTCGATGAAGAGGACTCCGTCCAGCGCGCGGCGAACGACCCGGTCGGTCTTGATCGCGGTCGTGCCGACGAACTGGCCCACCAGACCCGAGCGGTCGACCTCGATCAGGTGGCCCTTTCGCAGGAGCCCCATGGCGCGGTACATCTGCGCGAGGAGCCGCGCGACGGTCGTCTTTCCGGTTCCGGGGTTGCCGAGGAAGACGAGGTGCTGGCCGGTCGCGGCCTCCCGGAGCCCGTGCTCCTTCCGGCGGCTCTGAACCTGGAGGAAGGCGACGAGCGCGTGCATCTGCTCCTTGACCGTTTCGAGGCCCACGAGCCCGTCGAGCTCGGCCTGGAGCTCGGCGAGGCTCCGTTCGCCCTCGGTTCGCGGTTCCTCCCGCGTCGAGAGGCGCTCCAGCTGCTCCGCGATCCACTCACCCTCAGGGCCCGCCGTCTCGCGGAGCCGGTCTCCGAGCTGGCGCAGGGCCCGACCCGCGTCCTCGAGGGGGTTCCGGGGCATCAGACGGCTCGTCCCCGCGCTCGTAGGTGCGGAAACGGGTTGTGCGGGTTCTTAGTGCACGCTAACATAGTCGCCGGGCAAAACGACGGGAGGTCAGCGGGTGCGAGCAAGGCTCTTCACGGAGGAGAACAGGAAGTGGTGGACGCTCGGGGCGGTTGCCTTCGGACTCTTCATGATCATGCTCGACAACACGATCGTGAACGTCGCGCTGCCTACGATCGCGCGCGACCTTCAAATCGGGATCTCGGAGCTCGAGTGGGTCGTGAACGGCTACGCGCTCACCTTCGCAGTCATCATGCTGACGGGCGGAAAGCTCGCCGACATGCTCGGCCGCCGCCGGATCTTCATTGCCGGCCTCGCCATCTTCACGCTCTCCTCGCTGGCCTGCGGGCTTGCGTCGGGCCCCGAGATGCTGATCGGAGCCCGCATCGCCCAGGGAGTCGGCGCCGCGTTCATGAACCCGGCGACACTCTCGATCATCACAGCCACCTTTCCCCCGCGGCAGCGAGGGATGGCGATCGGCATCTGGGCCGGGACCGCCGGCATGGCGCTCGCCATCGGCCCACTTCTCGGCGGTGTCATCACCCAGAAGATCGCCTGGAGCTGGATCTTCTTCGTGAACGTCCCGGTCGGAATCCTCGCGATCGTCGTCGCCCGGCTTGCGATTCGCGAGTCCCGCGACACCTCTGCCGAGCAGCGACTCGACCTGCCGGGGCTCGTGGCCTCGGGAATCGGGCTCTTCGCCCTGACGTACGGGCTGATTGAGGCGAACACATACGGCTGGACGTCCACCCGGATCCTCGCGCTGTTCGCGGTTGCAGTCGTAGCGCTCGTCGTGTTCGTCGCACTCGAGCTGCGGCAGCGGATTCCGATGCTCGATCTCTCTCTTTTCAAGAATCCCACCTTCGCGGGCGCCAACGTCACCATGCTGCTCGTCGCCCTGGCCATGTTCGGAGTCTTCTTCTTCGTCTCGCTCTACATGCAGAACATCCTCGGCTATTCGGCCATACAGACCGGCGCGACCTTCCTGCCGATGACGATCCTGATCGTCTTGATCGCACCGGTGGCAGGCAAGCTCACCGACCGCATCGGGGGCCGGTGGCTCATGGGCGGAGGCATGATTCTCTTGGGGATATCGCTCCTCATCTTCTCGCAGCTCGACAGGGGCTCGAGCTTCTGGGACATCTTCCCTGGGCTCATCGTTGGGGGCGTTGGCATGGCAATCACGATGACGCCGACGACGTCCGTTGCCATGGGGTCGGTCCCCGTGGACAAGGCCGGCGTAGGCTCGGCGGTCCTGAACAGCATGCGGCAAGTCGGAGGGTCGCTTGGGATCGCGATCCTGGGAGCCATCGTGGCTGCCTCGTTGAGCCTGCCCGCGACCGATCCCCGCGCGGCCGACCAGTTCGTGCGGGGCTTCCAGCACGCTCTCCTCGCGGCGGCCGGCATCGCGTTCGCCGGTGCGATCGTGGCCATCGCCACAGTACGGCACCACCGACGGACGGAAGTCGCGGAGCTGGCCGCCGCCTGATGGGGCGCACGCGGCTTCCCGCGGAGGAGCGGCGGGCTTCACTTCTCGCTTGCGCTTGCGGAGTCTTCTCCGGCGGCAGCTATCGGGGATCGACCACGGCCGAGATCGCGCGCGAGGCGGGTGTCACCGAGCCCGTTCTCTATCGTCATTTCGAGTCGAAGCGGGACCTCTATCTCGCCTGTATCGACGAGACGTGGAGGCGCATCCGCGGCCTCTGGGACGACGTCGTGGCAGCCGAGCCCGACCCGGCCGCCTGGGTGTCCGCGATGGGGCAGGCATACCTCGCCGCAACGGAGCAGAAGATGGCGATCGGCAACCTCTGGCTGCAGGCGCTGTCGGAGGCAAGCGACGATGAGGTGATTCGCGACCACATGCGCACCCACCTGCGCGAGGTGCACGACTATGTCAGCGACGTGATCCGTCGCTCACAGGCCGCCGGCGGGGTGCTTCCTGACCGCGACGCGGACGCAGAGGCCTGGATCTTCGTGTCACTCGGCCTTCTGCTCGTGACGAGCGACCGGCTGGGAGGCTTTCTGGAGGCCGAGACACCTGCGGTCTTCACCTCGCGGCGGCGCTGGCTTACAGGCCGCTCATAGAATCGTCTCGAAGAGCACGAGCTCGCTCCTACCTACTGCCTGAGTAATTCTCGCGGCGCCCTCGTGCGAGGGATACAGGGAAGGAGGAGAAAAGGCCGACGAGTATGGCATGACTCGTGACAGGCGACGACCCGGAGATTCGGCTCTGCGGCCCAGCCGAGCCCCCGGGTCAGGTGTCGCCGTGACTCCCACATTCCACAGCCTGGCGTCCGGCCCGGAATGCGAGCTGGCTCTGACTATAGCCCAGGGGTATTGGAAGTCAAGTGGGGTTGTGAAGTGAAAAATCCACCCTATAGTTCACTTTAGGAACCGCCATGCCGCAGTCGACCTCTCAGCCGCAGACCCGAACGCCCACGCTGCGCGGCACCAAGCCGCGCGCGAGCCTCGGCGACCGGATCCGCCAACTGCGCATCAACCGGGGGATGACGCAGACGGAGCTCGCCGGCGAGCGGTTCTCCAAGGAGTACCTGAGTCAGATCGAGCGGGGTAAGACCCGCCCGACCGACGAAACCGTGAGCTGGCTCGCGGCCCGCCTCGGAGTCGACTCGGGCTTCCTCGAGTCCGGTGTCTCCACGAGCGACCAGGATCGCGCCGAGAGCATCATCTCGCGCGCCGAGGCCGCAATCGAGTCCCAGCAGTACACCGAGGCCGTCGAGATGCTGGAAGCGGTCGTCACGTCGCTAGGAGCCGCAAGTGCGCCTGCGCTCGAGCTGCGGGCGCTGCTCGCAGAGGGCTGGGCCCGCATGTACGTAAGCGAGCTCCGCAAGGCCGTTGCAGTCCTCACGCGGGCGCGCATCCTCGCGGAAGATCCTGTCTTCACCGATGTCGACAGGGCCGAGGTGCTCTTCCGGCTCGGCGCCTGTCGCTGGAACCTCTCTTCGATCGCCACGGCTTCGGCGCTCTTCACCGAGGCTCTCGATCTGGCGGAGCGCTCGGGGCTTCCCTGCGACCGCCTCCGCTCGAACATCCTCGGTTGGCGCTCACGCTGTCACCAGCGCCAGCGCGACTGGGAAGCCGCTCGTGAAGACGTCGAGCGCGCACTCGAGCTCGCGGAGGCCATGAACGACGAGCGCACCGTCGCCCACCACTATTTCCAGGCCTCCCTGATCGCCGAGCGGAAGGGTCAGTGGGTCCTCGCCCGCTCGTACGCCGAGAAGGCGAAGACGATCTACGAGCGAGTCGCCGATCGCGTCAACGAAGGCAAGCTTCTGAACAACCTCGGCGGGCTGAACTTCCTGCTCGGAAAGCCGGACGAGGCGATCGCGTACCTGAAGGACGCCTTCCGGGTCGCGCTCGAGGTCGGAAGCAACGTGGACGCCGCCTACGCGGTGTCGTCACTCGCGCAGGTTCACCTCCGTACAAACGAGGTCAAGCTCGCCGAGGAGCATTCGCGCCACGCGATCGAGCTCCTTGACGGACGGGTCGAGTTCATCGACGAGATCGGAAACGCCCAGCTCGTGCTCGGACGCGCCTTGCTCGAGCAAGACCGGCTCGACGAGGCCGCAGAGATGTTCGACCGCGCCGAGACGAGCTTCGAACAACTTTCCTCCGCCAGCCACCGGGCGGCCGCGTGGGTCGCGAAAGGCGACCTCGCCGCCAAGCTCGGTGACGACCGAAAAGCCGCTCACCTCTATCGCCGTGCGGCCGAATCCCTGCAGGACTTCAGGTTCTAGGAAAGGAGGTGAAATCAGTGAAGACAAAGGCAACCCTCGCCATCGCAACCCTCACCCCTCTCGCTCTCTTCCTCGCAAAGCTGAGCGTGTCTGGTGGGTTCCAGCACGGTCACTAGCCGGAAGGAAGGAGTGGCGTTTCGGCTGGCGAAAAACCTCGCCATGGAGCCACGTCCTTCCCTTCGCCCGCTCGCCCCGTTGCTGGGGCCGCTTGCGGCCGCGTGGTTACTCGCCGCGGCCCTGATCGTGCTCCAGCTGCTCTAGGCGGTCTTTCCGCCAGTTCAGCTGGAGCCCGCCTCGGTTTCGAGACTGTGGCGCATGACATCTCGCAGGCTGACGACGCCGAGCGTTCGCTCGCCGTCCACGACCGGCAGATGGCGGAATCCGTTCTCGACCATCAAGCGGGCCGCCTCGTCCGCTGTCGTCGACTCTGACACAGCCAACGGTTCGGCGGTCATCCACTCTCGGACCCGCGCCTCGCTCGGATGGACGCGCTGCGCCATCGCGCGCAGCAGATCGCGCTCCGTGAGGATGCCGATCAAGCGGCCGTGCTCGAGCACCACGGAAGAGCCCACGTTCGTGTCGGCCATCCGCTGTGCGGCCTCGCCGATCGTGTCCTCAGGCGCGACCGAGAGAACCTCGCGGGACATGAAATCGCCTAGCGTCATCGCCGCACGAGCATAGCCGCGCTCGCCACAATGGAACGAGTGCGATTTTTTACCATCGCCTGCTCTCTCGCGCTCCTCGTCGCAGGTTGTGGGGGAGACTCGGACGACGCAGGCTCGGCCGCCAAGATCGGGGTCGCCGAGACCACCGGGTCCGTGGAGGGTTCGCTTCCACGCTGGGTCGAGTCGGAGCTCGCCGCGGCTCCGGGCGGATTCGTCTCGCTCACGCTCTCGAGCTCGGACTTCGCCGTGGGCTCGAATCGCCTCGGTTTTCTCATCGTCCGGCAGAACGGGCAGCTCGTGCAGAGCCCGCGGGCCACGGTTTGGGTCGGCGAGGAAGGGGTTTCGAAGCCGGCGCGAGCCGAAGCCGTGCTCGTGCCGCTCGAGCCGCACTCGGATCCACCGGGATCCTCCCCGCACGACCACCTGGACGCGACCGACCTCTACGTCGCGCATGTCGACCTGCCGGCGACCGGTCGCTACTGGGTCGTGGCCACTCCCGAAGGGACGAACATCCAGGGTGTGGGATCGATCGAGGTCGCCGCCGAGAGCGCCACCCCCGCCCTGGGAGCGAAGGCGCCACGCTCCGACAACCCGACTCTGGACGATGCGCCGGCCGAGGCCATCAGCACGGCGCGCCCACCCGACACCGAGCTCCTCCGCGACTCGATTGCGGGCGCTCTCGACGCGCACGAGCCGTTCGTCGTCGTCTTCGCGACTCCGAAGTACTGCGAGAGCAGGACCTGTGGGCCGACGGTCGAGACGGTCGATGCGGTGCGCCGCGACCTGATCAGCTCGCCGGTGCGGTGGACCCACGTGGAGATCTACGAGGACAACGACCCCGCCAAGGGGACGAATGAGTGGGTCAAGCAATGGAATCTCCCCAGCGAGCCATGGGTGTTCGTGGTCGACGAGAAAGGTGTCATCCGCGCCAAGTTCGAGGGCGCGGTGTCGAAGGACGAGCTCGAGCAAGCAGTCCGTTCGCACCTCCTCTAGCACCCCTCCGCGGCGCAGGTCAGGCCTGGCATACTCTGTTACTTCAAGTTGTAAAGCGACGCGGAGGGAAGAGATGGCGGAGAACGGACACGCGAAGCCGGTCCTGGTGACCACGGACTGGCTCGCTGAGCATCTGGAGGGGGACGGAGTCATCGTGGCCGAGGTCGACGAGAACCCCGATCTTTACGAGGAGGGACACATTCCGACCGCCGTGAAGCTCCACTGGCGCGACGACCTGCAGGATCCCGTGGAGCGGGACATCGTCGACAAGGGCACCTTCGAGCGCCTGCTCGGCGAGCGCGGGATCGGGAACGACACGACCATCGTCGTCTACGGGGACAAGAACAACTGGTTCGCGGCCTACGCCTACTGGTACGTCAAGATCTACGGGCACGGTGACGTCCGCATGCTCGATGGGGGCCGCCAGAAGTGGATCGACGAAGGCCGCGAGATCACGACCGACGTCCCGTCGCCGGCCTCGACGACCTACCGGGCGAAGGAGCGCGACGAATCGATCCGTGCCTACCGCGACGAGGTGAGGGGGTGGATCGGCGCCGACGATCGCGCGCTGGTCGACGTGCGCTCACCCGGAGAGTACGCAGGCGACCTGATCGCGCCGCCCGGCTACGAGCAGGAGGGCGCCCAGCGGGGCGGTCACATTCCCACCGCCGAGTCGATCCCGTGGGCCAGCGCCGTCAAGGACGACGGCACGTTCAAGTCCGTGGACGAGCTGCGCGAGCTCTACCGGGCCAAGGGCGTCACCGAGGAGAAGTCGGTGACCGCGTACTGCCGGATCGGCGAGCGCAGCGCCCACACCTGGTTCGTCCTGCGGGAGCTGCTCGGCTACGCCGACGTCCGAAACTACGACGGGTCCTGGACCGAATGGGGCAATCTCGTGGACGTGCCGATCGAGAAATAGCCGCCCTTGGCCGCCGGGAGGCGGCCAAGGGCTCCTTGTCGCTACGAGCCGCGCCTTCTGGCGCGGCTCGGCACGCTTGTCAAACCCTTAGTCCCGGAGGATGGGGCGGGTTAGGCACGTTGGGCCGCCGTCGCCCTTCTTCGAGATCTCGTCGCCCTGGTAGACGATTACCTCGACGCCTGCTGCCTCCATGCGGCGGCGGGTCTCCGGGTTGCCGTCGAGCGCGAGTGCCTTGCGTGGGCCGAGCGCTAGGACGTTGGGCCCCATCGATTCAAACTCCTCGTCGGGAACCTCGACGAAACGGATCCCGCGTGCCTCGAGGAGCTCGACCAGCCGAACTGGCATCAGCGGCAGGTAAACGACGGCGAGATCGACGTCGAGCGGCGAGAGGAGCGACATGAGGTGGAGGACCTCTTCTCGGCCGTGCAGGTGCGGAAGGTCGAAGACGATCACGTCGACCTCGGGGAGCAGTGCCCGCAAGGCGGCCACCCCCGCGTCGTTTGTCCGGTAGCCGCGGCCGACCAGGAGCGTTCGCTCGTCCAACCAGACCGTGTCGCCGCCCTCGGCGGTCGCGGGCGCCTCGAGCCGTCCGGCGATCGGCACGCCGGCCTCGACGAGGTCCGCCGCCATGGCCTCCACTTCCGCCTGGCGCCCTTCCTTCCCCGGCCGGAGCAGGATCGCGCCGCGTGACGTGACGAGTGTGGGGTCGTAGGCGTAGATGGCGTCCGGGCAGACGCCGAGCGGCGTCTCCGCGAGAACGACCTCGGCGCCTGCGTCAGAGAGGATGGTCCTGAAGGCCTCGTGCTCGGACTGCAGACGTCCGAAGTCGGGCTCCGAACGCCAGCCGTAGGCGCGCCACCCGGCTACGTCTTCCGGTCTGGGTGCCCGGACGAGCACACGCCGGAGCGTGCCTGTCATCGTCGGGCAGCCGTACGGCCTGGTGGCCGCAAGGCCGCTGGTACGCTCCATTCCGTGGAGACTACCGCGCGGCTGGCCGGCCTCGAAGCCGGTGGGGGGTGCGCGGCGAAGTACTCGGCGGCGCGGCTGCGCGAGCTTCTCGCCGGCTTCGTCCCGACGGCCTCAGAGAACCTCATCGTCGGGCTCGACCCTGCTGACGACGCCGCGGTCTACCGGCTCTCCGACGAGCAGGCGATCGTCTTCACGATCGACTTCTTTCCCTCGATGGTCGACGATCCTGCCCTGTTCGGCGCGGTCGCGGCCACGAACGCCCTGAACGATGTCTTCGCCATGGGCGGGAGGCCGCTCCTTGCCCTCTCGGTGGCCGCGTTTCCCGAGGAGCTTCCACTCGAGTCCGTGCGCGCAACCTTCGACGCGGCGGCGGCCAAGGTCGAGGAGGCAGGAGCGGTGCTTGCAGGGGGTCACACGATCCGTGACGTGGAGGCGAAGTACGGGCTCGCCGTGGTGGGCACCGCCCACCCCGACAGGCTCTGGCGGAAGAACGGCGCCCGCCCGGGAGACGTCCTTTTTCTGACGAAACCGCTCGGGACAGGCCTTGTCCTCACCGGCGGCAGGAAGGGCCTCCTCGGTGACGAGGAGCAGGCCGCGGTCGCCGAGACGATGACACTCCTGAACGGTGAGGCGGCCGAGCTCTTGCGTCCCTTCGAGCCGAACGCCGTCACCGACGTGACCGGCTTCGGCCTTTTCGGCCACGCGTACGAGCTCGCGGAGCGAAGCGAGGTCCGGGTGGTGCTTCGATCCGAGGAGCTCCCGGCGCTACCAGGAGCGCTCGAAGCTGCCGAAGCGGGCATCCGAACTGGCGGAGACCAGCGCAACCGAGACTTCGCGGCAGCCGCACTCGACGTGGGGCCGGCCAGCGACCGCGCCCTTGCCCTCGGGTTCGACCCGCAGACGGCCGGGGGGCTGCTCATCTCCCTGCCCGAGGATCGTGGCCCTGTGCTCGAGACGACGTTTGCGAGCGCCGGGGTCTTCCTGGCACGGGTGGGGCGGGTCGAGGCCGGTTCGGGCGTGGCGCTCGAATGATGGAGGTGGCGACCTCCCGGCTCTCACGGGCTCGGAGCCGCGCGCGCTCCATCTCCCCATCGGCGTTTCGGCGCCTCGCCGCCGTTGCGCTCGGGTCTCTCTTCGTCGTCGTTGCGACCGGTGCGGTCGTGCGGTTGACGGCCTCCGGTCTCGGCTGCGACAACTGGCCCCGCTGCGGGAACACACCGTTTCCCGAGAAGGACTTCCACGCGCTGGTTGAGTTCGGAAACCGTGTCGTTGCTCTCGGCGCCATGGCGTGCACGACGATCGCGGCGATCGCGGCGCGCCGAGTGGCGCGACTGCCAGGTTGGATCCGCTGGGGCACCGTTGCTGTCGCGGCCTCAGTCGTGGCCCAGATCCCGCTCGGGGGCCTTACGGTGATCTTCGACCTCCACCCGATCCTCGTCATGTCCCACTTCCTACTCGCATTCGGGGCAGTAGGTCTGGCCACGGCCATTCTGGTGGGAGCAGACGGATTCGCAAGGGGCCATCCGGCGGGCATGGTGCCGGCATGGCTGCCCTGGCTCGCGCTTGCCCTCCTGCCGGCAGCGCTCGTCCTCGTTGTCACCGGCGCCTTCGTCACGGCCGCGGGGCCGCATTCCGGCGGCTCGGACATCGAGCGCTTGGGCAACGTCCTGGACGCTGTTTACGTCCATGTCAGGGCGACGGCCGTCTTCGGGGTCGGCTTTCTCCTGCTCCTGTTCGCCCTCTTCCGGCACCGCGCCCGGGTCAGGGGCGAACTGCTCCTCGCCGCGGGCGTGCTCGGCGTCCTGCTCCTGCAGATGTCCGTGGGCGAGATCCAGTGGCGTAACGGCTTGCCGTGGGGGCTCGTGCTCGTTCACGTCGCACTTGCATCCGCCGTATGGGCGGGAGTCGTCGCCGTCGCGGTGCGACTCTGGTCACATCCGCGCACGAAAGCGCCACAAACGGCGTCACACCCGCGCGCCTTTCCGGATTAATCTCGAAAGCGGGAGGTGGGCCGCGGGTGACCCGGGCGGGGCCGAACTCCCGTGGCGGCTGCCGTAAACTCGGGACATGGCCGACCACCTTCGGATCGAAAGTCTGCCGCCGCTGCGACACCCCGTTCTCGTAGCGGCCTTCCGTGGCTGGAACGACGGCGCGCAGGGCGCCTCACTGGCCGCCGGATACCTCGCTCAGGCCTGGGACGCTGAGCGGTTCGGCGACATCGACCCGGAAGAGTTCTACGACTTTCAGGCAACTCGTCCGCAGGTCGCCCTCGAGGACGGCCTAACGCGACGGGTGGACTGGCCCGAGAACGTCTTTTACCACGCCGAGATCCCGGGCGCCGATCGCGACCTCCTGTTGCTCCTCGGTGTCGAGCCGAACCTTCGCTGGCGGACGTTCTGCTCGGAGATCGCCGGCCTGGCCGCGGACCTGAACGTCGACCTCGTCGTCACCCTCGGGGCGCTCCTCGCCGACGTGCCTCACACGCGACCCTCGCCCGTCACGGGCTCTGCCAGCGACCCCAAGCTCGTCCGAGAGCTCGGCCTCTCGCTTTCGCGCTACGAGGGGCCGACCGGCATTGTCGGGGTTCTCCACGATGCGTGCAGGGGGGTCGACCTTCCGTCGGCGAGCCTCTGGGCAGCTGTACCGCACTATGCCTCACTTGCCTCGAGCCCTCGCGCGGCCCATGCCCTCTGTTCTCGGCTGGCCGCGCTCCTCGAGGTCGAGCTCGACCTGGGCGAGCTCGAAAGTGCCGGCGACTCCTACGAGCGCCAGGTCAGCGAGGCTGTGGCGCAGGACGAGGAGACAGAGGCCTACGTCCGTGAGCTCGAGCGGCGACGGGACACGCTTGGCGACGAGCTCGACCTCTCCGGCGAGTCGCTCGCAGCCGAGCTGACCCGCTTTCTCCGCGACCACGAGGAGCGGCGGCAGGACGAGGGCGGAGGCGAGCCCTCCTAGCGGATTTGGCGCGCCGCGATTGAGCGCGAGTTCGGACGATTAGAGCATGACTACGGCCTCGCCCCGCTCCGTGTCCGGGTCTGGAGAAGGTCGCGCTCCGCGCTGATCTCACTATGCTCGCAGGGCTCTCGCAGGCGCTCGCCCGAGCTACAGCCTGTAGCAATCACCGCATGGGTCGCTTAATATCGTCGGCGAGTGGCCGACAAGTCCCTGCCGGAACAGGTTGACGTTCTCATATGGTCACCCCTGGCCGAGCTTCCGATAATCGAACGGCTCTGGGAAGCGGGCGATAAACCCGTAGAGCTGGAACCGGAGGAGCTTTACATGCTGCTGCGCCTGGTCTCTCGCGGCTTTCGGGACGCCATCCTCTTGCTTGCCGAGGAGGTTGAACAGCTCAAGGCGTGTCAGTGACCTATTTCGCCAAACCCGCCTAGCCGAAGGTGAAGGCGTAAGCCTCTGTCCCGGGGGTGAACCTCAGTTCGAGGAGATGCTCACGCGCCGGTGCCGGCAGCTCGGCGAGCGTGTAAAGGCGGTCGCCCGTCAAGCGAACCGTTCTCACACGACGGCCGTCCACGAAGACCTCCACCTCTTCGGGATCTCCCTCGTTCCCCAGCACGAGGTGGACCTTGCTTGCGTGGTAGCGAAGCTGCAGCCTGGCATCCGTCCCGGCCACGATGCGCTCCTTCTCGACCGTCCAGCGGCCGCCGTACCCGAGGCCGTTGGCCGGAAGCACCTTCGGAAGCGTGTAGTCGGCCTCCCGGTCGTTCTCGATCCGGGAGCCGTAGAAGCGGTCGATCCGCTCGTAGCCGAGATAGGTCTCCGGGGTCTCGACGCCGACGGGAACGTCGGCCTCGACTGAGCCGGATACGGGCTTCGGGAGTCCCGGTTCGGCGAGGAGCTTTCGGATGACGCTCTCGCTCTCTGCGTAGGCGCCTTCGCCGAAATGCGCGAAGCGAACGTGTCCTGCCCTGTCGATGAAGTACTTGGCGGGCCAGTAGCGGTTCGCCCAGGTGTTCCACGTCCCGTAGTCGTTGTCGAGCGCGACCGGATAGTCGACCCCGAGTGAGCGGGTCGCCTGGTCGACGTTCGATCGCACCCGCTCGAAGGCGAACTCCGGCGTGTGCACCCCGATCACGACCAGGCCCTTGTCGCGGTATGCCTCGTCCCAGCGCTTGATGTACGGAAGCGTCCGCAGGCAGTTGATGCACGAGTAGGTCCAGAAGTCGATCAGCACTACCTTGCCCTTCAGGCCCTCGAGGGTCAGCGGCTCCGAGTTCAGCCAACCCGAGAGCCCTTGGAACTCCGGGGCAGGCCCGAAGTCGTCCAGGGTGCTTTCTTTCACGTTGCTCTCCTCGCCGCCCACGAGGTCGTCGATCCGCGTCTTTGCCGCCGCGCTCTCCTCGAGCCCCTGGAGCGCCTGCGTGTAGCCGGGAACGCGCGTCTGGAGCTTCAGGTCGAGTCCGAAGATCATCATGATCCCGACGCCGACGATCACGGCCCCGAGCACGGGGCGAATGACACGCGCTCGCTCGCGCATCTTCGGGAGCGCGAACCCGCGCCGCGCGGCGACCGCGATCGCGAGGAGAACGAGGCCGGCGCCCAGAGCGTAGGCCACAGTGACCAGCACGGCTTCGATGGAGAAGCTGCGGGTCGCGGCCACCGTCGACACCGCCGCGATGATCGGCCCGGCACACGGCGTGAAGAGCAAGCCGAGGCTGACGCCTAGTAGGAACCCGCCGCCTACGTCCCCGGGACGGCGACGGCCGAGCGCAAGGAAAGGTCGCTCGACGAAGCTCCCGAGCCAGGGCCAGACGAGCGAGAGCCCCAGGACGATGACGATGGCGATCGCGATCTGCCGCAGGAGGTCATCGGGAAGGTGGAGCGCGGAGAGGAGCGCGGCTGCGGCAAGGGTGAAGGCCGTGAAGCTCGCCACGAGGCCTGCGACGATCGCGTAGGGGCGACGCCGGTCTCCGCTCGCGCTGCCGGCGAAGACGATCGGCAGAACCGGTAGGACACAGGGGGAGATCGCGGTCACGATTCCAGCCACGAACGCGATCACGACGAGGATGAGCACTCATTCAGAGTAGCCCTAGGCGCCCGATTCGAGCCGCTTCCCTTGGCGGGGAGCCGGGTCAGCCTGTCGCTGCGGGCTCGGGCGTGGGCTCGCCCGGCGGTGTCTCTTCAGGCTGAACCGGCGCGGACCCGTTCTGGCCCTGGGACTGGGGTTGCGTCTGTCCTTTGCCCTTCGACTTCTTCTTTCGGCGCCGGCGGCGGGACTTGCCGGACGACTGCTTCGGCGCCGGGAGGTTGTCGGCCAGCGCGTTCGCCACCTCCGCGGGGGAGCCGAGGCGCTCCCGCGCACCTTCGATCAGTCGCTGGGCCGTCGGCGTATAGGCCTCGGCCGAGGCCAGAAGGGCCACGGCGACGTGAATCGGCTGCTCCAACGCGACGTTGACGAGCCGTGCAGCGTTCTCCTCGTGACGATGGCCGCGCGAGTTCGTCAGGGCCCCGAGCAGGCGCTTCGCATCCGTAAGCTCGGCACTGGCACGGCGATCTTGCAGCTTCCGAGTCGCGCGGGCAAGGCGCCACGCCCAACGCGAGACGATGTCGTCGGGTGCCTCGACCTTGCTCTCGCCGATCGCTCGCAGCAACACGCGGACTCCCTGGACGCGGTCTTTCTCCCAGGTGGGGGCCGACGTGACCATCGAGACCAGATCGTCGAAGCTCGCCCGGTCGACCGAGATAGCGACGCGGTCGCCGAGTGCGGAGAGACGCAGTCGCCGGTTCGGGTTCTCGGCTGCGCAGCTCATGAGGAACATCTCCCGGCACTCGCGCGATGTCTTCGCAAGCTTCTCGGCGAACTGCTGGCGCTCGTCGAAACGAAGCTGGCGGCCCGCAATGGTGGCCCAGAAGAGCTGCTCGTCGTCTGCGAGCCTGGCCGGATCGACCCGTTCCCACTCGCGCGTGATCACCGCGACGCGCCTCGCCGGCGCGGGTGTGACGGGGATGAGCCACGGAGCCGGCGAGAGCTTTCGCCTGGCCCGGCGCTGCACGCGGCGGCGCGGCGCAGGCGTTACCCGTGCGCCCGGGCGGTAGAAGTCTGAGTCGAGCAGCGTGTGAAGCGTGATCGTGCGGTCGTTGTGGGTCGCCGCAGGATCGGTGAAGTCGACGACGATCCCCGCTTCCTTGCGCGGGTGGGTTCGCATGATCCGGCCGATCCGCTGCTGATAGACACGGCGGCTCGCGGTCGGCGCGAGGTGCATGCAAATGGTCGCGCGAGGCGAGTTCCACCCCTCAGCCAGAAGCTGGGCGTTCACGAGCATGTTGATCTCGCCGCGCTCGTAGGCCGCGAGTGTCTCGGCGAGCTTGAGCGGCGGTGTCCGGCCGCTCACCGCCTCGGCCTTGAGTCCTGCGGCGCGGAACTCCCGCGCGAGGTTGTACGCATGCTCGACTCCGGCTGCGTAGACGATTCCAGGCGTGTTGTCGAAGCGATCGCGGTAGAAGCTCGCGGCGGCCTGATTGATCAGCTGATGGTCGAGGACCTTGGCCAGGATCTCCTGGTCGTAGTCGCCGCCCACGATCGGGACCGACGAGATCGCGGCCGCAGGAGGGACGCGCAGGCACCGGAGCGGTGCGATCAGCCCACGCCGCGCCGCATCGGCAAGCGGCAGATCGTCGACCGAGGCCGGGAACACATCCGAGACCTGCTTGGCGATCAGCTGCTCCGTGGCCGTCATCCCGATGTACACGGGCTCGGTCAGGCTTCGGATCGCGGCGCTGGTCTTCTCGCCGAGCGCGGTATGCGCCTCGTCGCAGATGACGAGCTGATAGGCCGTGCGGGAGAGGCTTCCGACATGCCGTGCGAACCAGGCGTAGGTCTGGATCGTGATCGGGTTGCCGCTCAGAGGCTCTTTCCCCGCTTCGATGGCAGGGCGAAAGCGGTCGCCGTAGCCCTCGGCGGTCAGGTCGCGCTCGAACTGCTTCACGAGGAGTCGCCTGTGGGTGAGGATCAGGACGCCCATCGTCCGCGAGGCCTCGACGAAGCCGCCCGCGGCGATCGTTTTCCCTGACGCGGTCGGATGTCGGAACCGGAAGCGGCGGACTGCGCCCGGATCGCTGCCGGGGGTGGGCTCGTCGAGGTCATCGTCGTCGACCTGGTCAACCTCGAGCAGAGGCTCTTCCTCCTCGCCTCCGGGAGCTTCCTCGTCTCCGGCACCGTTCTCCGGACCCCCGTTCTCCGCGGGGTGCTCGATGTTCGAGATCAGTTCCGTCAGCATTCCCGCGAGGGCGTCGATCTGGTGCCGGCGAAGCTCCGTGCCCGAAGCGAGCCGGGGCGGATGATCCGTGATCACCCGCTCGAGCCCGAGCATCAGCGCGTAGCGCACCTTCCACTCCGATGTCGGCGCCCTGCGTCCTGCATCCATCTCCCGCAGCGCGTCGTCGAGAGCGCTTCGCCGAGCCCGGCCTTCGGCCAGGGCTTCGGAGGCGTTCTCGTCGGGCTGCAGGAAGGGCTCGCCCGCCCACGCCTGGGCGCGGAGGGCGGCGGCCACCAAGCCGTCTGCGACCTCCGACGGAACGATCGGATGCGGTATTGCTTCTTGCATGAGCGCAGCGCTGATGCGCTACAACGGAAGTGAAACGCCGGCGCGCGTCGGCGCGCGCGGCTCTACCCAACTATATCTCAGGAATCCTAGGTTCGCGTGGCGGCAGCGACTCGCTGCTGCATTCCGACAGCCTTCTTCATGTACTCATATGCATCTTCGCGTCGTCCCTGGGCCTCGTGGAACTCCGCGATCTGGGAGTAGACGTCGATCAGCGTGGGGCCGGGATTCGACTGCTCGAGGAGCTCGGCCGCCTGCTCGTAGAGCTCCTTCGCGCGGGCGACATCACCCAGGTCCGCATGGACCTCGGCCAGGAGCGCGTAAACCGATCCGGCGTCGGCAGGTGAGACGCCGTCGAGAAGCGCGGGAATGCGGGCAGCCAAGGCGGTGGCCTCCTCTTTGCGGTCGAGCCCGGCGAGCGCGTGCGCTTCCCCGGCCCCGAAACGAGCCTGCTCGAGTCGCGAACCGCTGGACTCGAGGAGCGGTCGGGCGGCCTCGTAGTGAGCGAGCGCGATCTCCGGCCGATTGCCCGCGCGGGCCGCGCGGGCCAGGATCTGGCGTGACTGCACCGTGAAACGGGCGTCGTCAGCCGACTCGAGTGTCCCGAGCGCCAATCTGCCGTAGCGGCTCGCCCCTGCCACGTCGCCCTCGGCGCTCCGGGCCCGGCACTGGGCGAAGTAGAGCTGCGCCCGCGCGGACGGGTCGGCAAGCGGCTCCGCCGTTCCCAGAGCCTCCAAGACGAGCGCCTCGGCCCGGCCCGCGTTTCCGGCCTCGAGGAGGGTTGCCCCGAGCAGGCAGGCGAAGCGGATGCTGAGGACGGTGTCGCCCTTCTGTTCGAAATGCGCGACGCAGCGCTCGAAGATCGCAAGCGCGCGTGCGAGATCTCCACGCTCGGCATAGGCTCGCCCGAGGCTCTCACCGAGTTCCGGCAGCTCACATTCGCCCTTCGGGCTGGTCGAGAGCGCCTCCTCCAGGAGGCGGATTGCTTCGTCCAACTGGCCGCGGCGGAGCGCGACGCGGCCGAGCCCTGTCAGCGCCTCCGTGCGCGCGTCCGGAGCAGAGGACTCGGCCAGCAGTTCCTCGTAGAGGCCTTCGGCAAGCTCGAGATCGTCGAACCGAAGCGCAAGCTCGGCCTCGAGCGACGTGGTCTGGCCTCGAGCCTCGACGCCCGTCGCCAGGTAGTCCTCGCTCACCCCCAGCCGCTTGCCGAGCTCCCGGAGCAGCTGTAGCGAGGGAATCCGGTCGCCTGCCTCGATCCTCGAGATGTAGGCGGGCGAGCAACCCGAGAAGGAAAGCTGCCGCTGGCTCAGGCCGGCCTTGTCGCGCGCTCTCTTCAGCCTGATCCCGACGGCATGAGGGTCGTCGACGTGTGTCGACTTTTGTCTAGGCAACCGTTCTCCAATGTGTGCCGAAGCGTGGGTCCATCGATGCGTCGCACCACAATACCCTGTGTGTCGGTGACGGTCGTCGTTGCCGGTTGAAACCAAATGTCTACACATAGTGTCATCACACTCTCGACTCGTGGAGCCAACCCTGTACCGTGCCCGAATGGACTGGGATGCCTACGCGACTACCCAGGTGTCGCGGTACGAGGATGGCGAGGCGCGACTCTCCCTGGAGCGGGACGCGCGACAGAAGCAACTGGTTCGGATGGCTATGGCCGCCGGCGGCGTCGGCCTCGCAAGGCTGATGGAAGGTCGCCCCGGGGACGCAGCGGCATGGCTGAGCCGCTCCGCTGAGCGCTACCGCGAGAGCTTCGCAGGAGCGCCGCCCGAGAGCTGGGGGAGGCCCGTGGGCGCCATCAAGGCTCGGCTGCTCGCCGGGGATCGAGAAGGGGCGGCCGCCGACGCGGGTTGGGCGCTCGCGGCGGGGGCCGCAGAAAGCGCCTCGCCGATCGGACGCTACTCGGGAGCATTGGCCCACCTCGTCCTTGGGGCCGACCCAGAAGCCGCCGTCACGGCCGCGTCGCTGCAGCGTGAGGCGCCCGATGCGTTTCCAGCGCCCGTGGCGGACGCGCTCGCGGCACTCGCAGCGCGCGACTTACCGGCGTATGACGCAGCCATACGCGCCGTTCTCCGCTCGTTCGAGGAGCGGGACGCCTACCTCGAGGACGCAGCCGTAGCCGACACCGTGCTCGTCCTGCAGGCGCTCGCGAAGACTCGAGCCCTCACGATCACGCTCACATCGTCGCTCTTGCCTCCTACCAGCTAGATGAGGAGGCCGGTCACGTACATGACCGCGACGCCCGTAACGAAGCCGCCGAGCACATGGCCCGATGTGAGTCCACCGGGGGCACGGTGGGCGACGTAGCGCCCTACCTCCACGACCACTTCGAGAGCCGCCCCTGCGGCGATTGCGAAAAAGAACACACCGAGCAGGTCGTTCGTCAGGAACCCGCCGATCCAGGCTCCGAGAATCGCCGGAGCGCCCCCGACCACGGCGAGCGTCGCAAGCCTCGCGAACGAGACGTTGCGGTCATCCGCGAGCGGCGCCGCGATGCCGAGCCCTTCCGTGACGTTGTGGACAAGAAAGCCGATGACGAGAAACGCTCCTAGGGCGAGCTCTCCGAGCGCGAAGGAGGATCCGATCGCAAGGCCCTCCCCGAGGTTGTGGAGGCCGATGCCGACTGCGATCACAGTGGCGAGCGCGAAGCCCGATAGCCGAGCACCGCCGCTCTTCGCGCCTCGGCCCAGCCGGAGGGAGACGAAGGTCAACGCCAGGTAGCTCACGGCGACTCCCAGCAGAACGAGGCCTGCTCCGCCCAAGGCGGATGGGAGCGCCGCCTGCAGAGTGGCTGCCTCTGAGAGCGCCTCGATGGCGAGGAAGCTCAGGAGCCCGGCGGTCAGGGCCATGAAGGCAGCCGTCCAGCGGGCGGGCGCGCGGCGTAGCGACGGCAGCCAGAGGAGTCCGATTGCGATCGGGACGACGCCGACGAGGAAGCCGATGAGCGCATAGCCGAGGATGCTTCGTCCTGAAACGCCGGGGGTCTCGACCGCAGCCGGGATCTCCTCGACCGTCTCGATCCCCGTGGAGCTCGTCACCCCGACCGCGAGCGGCTCGCCCTCGACCCATGTGTAGGGGATCACGATCGTGCTCGACCGGAGCCGGCTGAGCTCGGCCGGGCCGTCAAGGGCAAACCGCACGATCGCGTCGTCGACGGTCACCGAGGCGATCGTGATGTCGTCCTGCTGCGGGTTCGTGACGCGGACCCGGATCTCGCCCGGCTCGAAGACGACCCGGCGGATGTCGAATGCGTCCGGCTGCGGCGCATTCGACCCGACCAGGCCGACCAGCGAGCCGCCTGCTGCCGCGACCAGGAAAACGGTCCCGACGATGAGCGCGATCGGTACGAGAGCCCAAAGCCGCCATTGACCCCCCCGGGCAGCACCGGCGGCCACCGCCATCAGTCGACGACCTCGAAAAAGCCCATCCACCCGAGCTCCGCGAACTCCGACTGGTGGGCGTGGAACATGAAGGTGCCGGCGTGAGTGAAATCGATCTCGATCACGCCTCGCTGGCCCTGGCAGAGCATGACCGTGTCCGTGTACTCGAACTGATCGCCCGTGCCGGTCGGGTAGTACCGGAAGAACTCGCCGTGGAGATGAAACGAGTTCAGGAGATCGAACTCGGTCAGGTTGACGAGGTAGATCCGGACGGTCTGAGATCGCCTGACCCGGATCGGGTACTTCGCGTAGTAGAACGTCAGGCCGTTGACGGTGTAGAAGTTGTTCCCGCCGTCGCCGTCGGTGTCGTAGCCGTTCATCACCATGACGAGCTCCTGCGCTGGCTCCCGCGGTTTTGCCGGGTCGATGATGAAGGCGCCGTAGAGCCCCTTGTGGATGTGCTTCTTGAGCGGCGTCGAGTGGCAGTGGTACAGGTGCAGCCCTGCGGGTCGCGCCGGGAACTCGTAGGTGAACCTGTCCCCGGGATGGACGGTCTCGAAGACCCCATCCATGTCAGCAGGGTGAATGCCGTGAAAATGGATCGTGTGTGGATGCGACCCGCCGTTTGCGAAGTGCACGCGCAGCAGGTCGTCCTCGGTTGCTCGAATCACCGGGCCCGGAACGGTGCCGTTGTAGGTCCAGGCCGGAAACGAGACACCTTTCGCGACCTCGATGTCCTTGTCGATCCCGACCAGCGTGTACTCACGCACCCGGCCTGGTGCATGGGGCTGGGCGGGCGGAGGCAGCAGCAGGGCGTCAAGCTCGCCTCGAGCGCCGGGGGCGGGCACCTCGGCACCAATCATTGCCGCATGGCTGAGAGCTACTCGGTCGGCGGCATGTGCGTGCTGCGCCCCCTCTCCGCCTGCGATCGCGATACCGGCTTTGGCCAGCGGAAACGCCGCGATCGCCGGCGCGGTGCTGACGACGAGCTGTCGGCGGGTGAGGCGGTGGAACTTAGACATGTCTAAATTCTAGTTTCGGCATACTCTTGCCGCAACACCAGCCCACATGAAATTGATCTCCAAGATTCCGGAGCGGCCTCGAGCAGCGGAACCAGATGTCCAAGACGTCCTCCCGGGCGAGGCGGCGACGCTCCGGGCCGCCCACGCTTCGCTCGAGGGAGGACGCAAGGGCCCCCGCGCTCTCTGGCCTTTTCTCGGGCCCGCGTTCATCGCCGCCGTCGCCTACGTCGACCCAGGCAACTTCGCGACGAACATCGCCGGTGGGGCGAAGTACGGATACCTGCTGCTCTGGGTCGTCCTGAGCGCCAACCTGATGGCGATGCTGGTCCAGACCCTCTCGGCGAAGCTCGGGATTGCGACCGGGAAGAACCTCGCTGAATGCTGCCGCGACCACTTTCCCAAGCCCGTCTCGGTCGGTCTCTGGATCCAGGCGGAAGGGATCGCGATGGCGACCGACCTCGCGGAGGTCATCGGCGCGGCGCTCGGGCTCTACCTGCTGTTCGGGATTCCGCTCTTTCCCGCTGGGCTGATCGCTGGAGCGGGGGCCTTCGCCATCCTCGGGCTCCAGCGCTATGGATTCCGGCGGCTCGAGGCCGCCGTCGCATCGCTGGTGGGCGTGATCGTCGTCTCGTTCGCTTGCCAGGTGTTCATCGCGAAGCCCGATGCGGGCGAGGTCGCGAAGCACCTCTTTCTTCCTGCCTTCTCAGGCACCGAGTCGGTCCTTCTCGCCGTCGGCATCCTCGGCGCCACGGTCATGCCGCATGTCGTGTATCTCCACTCGGCGCTCACTCAGTCACGAGTCGAGGGCCGAAACGAGGAGGAGAAGCGCCGGATCCAGCGCTTTGAGCGGATCGACGTCGTAATCGCGATGTCAATTGCGGGTGCGGTGAACATCTCGATGCTCGCCATCGCTGCTTCCGTGTTCTTCGGCCTTGGGCTCGAATCGATCGAGGATGCGTTTCGCAGCTTCGAGAGCGAGCTCGGGCGTACTGCAGCCGTGCTCTTCGGGATCGCCTTGCTTGCATCCGGATTCTCGTCGTCCTCCGTGGGCACAATGGCCGGCCAGGTCGTCATGCAGGGCTTCATCAACCGCAGGATTCCTCTGTTCCTGCGACGGGCCATCACGCTGACCCCCGCTCTCGTGGTTCTCGGGTTCGGGGCCAACCCGAGTCGGTCGCTCGTCCTCTCCCAGGTCGTGCTGTCCTTCGGGATCCCGTTCGCCCTGATCCCACTCGTCGTGTTTACGAGCCGACCCAGCCTCATGGGTGGGCTCGCCAATTCGCGGCTGACGAATGTCGTCGCGGCGGGGGTAGCGACCGTCATCGTCAGCCTGAACCTCTTCCTGCTCTACGAGACGTTCCTCGGGGCCTAGGACTGCCACCTGGATCGGCCCGCCGGTAGAGTCCCGGTTCTATGGGACGTGGCTCGAGAGCGATTCGTCGCTGGCAAAACGACCGGCAGCGAAAGAAGAAGGCGCGTGACAAGCGCCAGGCGGGGTCGAGCCCCGACAAGCCCAAGGCGCGCCGCTCTCGTGCCGCCACATGAGCAACGTCACCGCCGTCCATCTCTACGTGACGGACCTGGACCGCGCGGTCGACTTCTACTCGCGGCTCCTGGGCTACGGGCCCCAGGCCGCCTACGACGAGGGGGAGAACGCCCATAGTGCGTTCTTCGTCCTCGAGCAGCGGACGTACCTCGTTCTCACCTGGGACCCGGACCGCGGCCGCGAAGCCGGTGGAAGCGCACGCCTGGAGCTCGCCGCCGACGACCTGGAACAGGAGGTCGAGCGCCTGCGCAAGCGGGGGGTCGACGGTGGCGCAATCGTCCGCACCCGCTTCGGGACTGACGTGTACGACCTTGCCGACCCGGACGGGCATCTGATCCGCATCGGTCCTGCGTGGACGCTCCACGCGATCGAGGGCGCGGTCTAATCGCTCCACCTGGCAGTCCCTTCCTGATCGTCAATCCGCGGTCGGGAGACGATGAGCCGTCGGCCGAGGAGCTGGTCGCAGAGGCCGAGCGCCGGGGGATCGACACCCATGTGCTCGGGCGCGAGGACGATGTCGCCGCGATCGCCCGGGAGCGTGCAGAGTCGGGCGTTCGGGTGCTCGGGATGGCCGGGGGAGACGGGTCGCTGGGGGCCGTGGCCGGCGAGGCTCTCGAGCACGACGTGCCCTTCGTGTGCGTGCCGTTCGGGACCCGGAACCACTTTGCCCGAGATCTCGGCCTCGACTGCGACGATCCGGTGTCCGTCCTCGACGCTTTTCGCGGCGGCGAGGAGCGCCGAGTCGACGTCGGCACGGTCGACGGACGGGTCTTCCTGAACAACGTTTCGCTCGGGCTCTATGCGAGCCTCGTCCAGCACCCCAGTCACGGCACGAAGAACAGGCTCGTGGCCGCCCTTCGGATGATCCCCGCCGCCTTCGGTAAGAGCCGTCGGCCGCTCGATCTCATGGTCGAGGTCGAAGGCCGGATGGAGCGGCGAAGCGCGCTGGTCCTTCTCGTTGCGAACAACGACTACGCGCTGGACGCAATCTCGGACCTGGGCCGGCGAACCCGGCTCGACGAAGGGTGCCTCCACGCCTACGTCGTCGAGGCTGTGGGTAGGTGGCGTCTGGTCGGCCTGTTCGCGCGAGCGCTGTCGGGCCGGATCGACCGGACGAAGGGCTGGGTCGAATGGACCTCCAAGCGCTTCGAGGTAGCCGCGAAGCGGCACAGGGCCCATGTGGCCATCGACGGCGAGCCAGACGTGCTCACGCCGCCTCTCGTACTCGAAATCCGCCCCCGTGCGCTTCGGGTCCTCATTCCGGCCGGTACCAATTCGAGGGATGCAGAGCCAAACGCTCCGGCCGACAACTAGGGAGCAATCCCCTCGTTTCAACGAAAGGCGGCTATTCACATGATCACTGCGGATCTGAAGCGCAAGCTTCGCAACTTCCCTGAGTCCTCGCTCCGGCAGAAGATCGCCTCAGCACAGCAGGCCTAGGACACTTCAAGCGGGGTCGTTGCGCCCCCACACGTTTCCCCGCATGGGCCGGTCGTACCGGCCCTTATGCGTTCTAGGGGCTTGATCGGTAG
>JBBQXP010000018.1:0-40754 GCA_038209555.1 Gaiellales bacterium | reverse complement strand
TGCGTGAGCTGGATGCGGTTACCGTCGGGGTCGAAGACGTCGAGGATGCGAATCGCCCCGGGTATCTCGAGCACGACTCCCACGTTCACCCCGGCCTCGCGGAGCCGCGCTGCCTCCGCTTTCACGTCGTCCACCTCAATCGCCAGCGCAGTGTCGGTGTCCGGCTTTGCCACATCGCTCTCGGCGATGTGAACCTCGACCCCATCGCGGCCAAGCCGCATCCACCGGTCCTTCTCGTCCCGGTAGAGCTCCTGGAAGCCGAGGATGTCGACGTAGAAGCGCTCCGCGCGGTCGAGATCCTTGACGCGGTACCAGATCTGCATCTAGAGCATGAGGCCCGGTTCTTCGAGGAACGCCTTGACGGTCCCGAGGAACTCCGACGCGGTGGCGCCGTCCACCGAGCGGTGATCGCAGGAGAGTGTGAGCTCCATCACCGGCCGTGCCACCAGCTCGCCGTCCTCGACCACGGGGCGCTCCTGAATCGCGCCGACGGCCAGGATCCCGGCCTGCGGCGGGTTTAGCACCGCGACGAACCGGTCGACCCCGTACATACCCAGGTTCGAGATCGTGAAGGTGCCGTCCTCGAGGTCGCCCGGTGTGAGCTTGCCTGCGCGCGTGCGTTCGACGAGACCGGCGCGCGCCGCGGCGAGTTCGGCGATCGACTTCCGCTCGCAGTTTCGAATCACCGGCACGACCAGGCCGTGCGGGACTGCGACCGCGATCCCGATGTTCGCGGTCGGAAAGATGTGAACCTCCGTGCCGGCGAAGTGGGCATTCATGTCCCGGTGGCGCATGAGCGCGATCGCGCAGGCCTTCGTGAGGACGTCCGAGAAGGTCGGCCGCGCGGCGCCCTCCTGGGTACGCTCGACGAGGAGCTGCCGGAGCTGAATGGCCGCGCGCATGTCGGCCGTCATCGCGATCTGGAAGTGCGGCGTCTCCCAGGCCTCGGTCATGCGCCTGGCGATCGTCTTTCGCATGCTCGAGAGCTGCACGACCTCGACCTCGGCGCTCGCCGGCGCCTGAGCTGCCCAGCCCGGCTGGGCAGCCGCGCGCTCGACGTCCTCCGCGACGATGCGACCCTCCGGACCGGTTCCCTTGAGACCAGAGAGCTCGAGCCCACGCTCCTTTGCGAGCCGCCGGGCCAGCGGCGAAGCCTTCACTCGCCTTTCCCCGCCTTCAGGTTGCTCGACGGGCTCGGTCTCCTCCGTCTTCCCCGGCTTTCCATCCGCATCGGCGGAAGCCTCGCGTCCGCGCTCGCGCTCCTCCTCCCGTGCAGGGGCCGGGTCGCCCTCTTCTTTCGGCTCGTCTTCAGCGACCTCACGAGCGGCGCCGTCGTCCTCCTCCTTGGGCTCCGGGGAGGTGGCATCGTCATCTGACGGCTCCGTCTCCGCGGAATCGTCAGATTCCGAGGAGACTTCCTCGCCTTCTTCGCCGATCACTGCGACCGGCTTCCCGACCTCGATCTCCTCGCCTTCGCCTGCGAGGATCTTCAAGACGACCCCGGAGGCGTCGGATTCCACCTCCTGGGTGACTTTCTCCGTGTCGAGCTCGTAGAGCGGCTCGCCCTTCTCAACCTTGTCACCCTCCGCCTTCAGCCAGCGAACGATCGTGCCGGACTCCATGCCCTGGCCGAGCCGCGGGAGCGTGACCTGGTTGGCCACGACTCAGCCGCGCTCCACCGTGCGAAGAATCGCCTCGAGCACGTCCGCCTTGTGCGGAATGACGAACTCCTCCATCACGGGCGCGAACGGGATCGGTGTGAACTTGGCGCCGACGCGCTCAACCGGGGCATCGAGGTAGTCGAAGCACTTCTCCTGGACGACGGCGGCCAGCTCAGCTCCCCAGCCCATGCGGACGACCGCCTCATGAGCGACGACGCAGCGGCTGGTCTTGTTGACGGAGGTGACCACGGTCTCCTCGTCGAGCGGCTGGAGCGTGCGCGGGTCGATCACCTCGACCGAGATGCCTTGCTCTTCCGCTTCGTCGGCGGCGGCCAGCGACTCATGGACGAGCCGGCCCGTGGCGACGACCGTGACGTCCTCGCCCTCCCGGTGAATTCGCGCCTGCCCGAGCTCGATCGGCTCGATCTCAGCGGGCACCTCTCCCTTGATCGGATAGAGGGTCCGGTGCTCGAAGAACATGACCGGGTTCTCGTCGTAGATCGAGGACCAAAGGAGCCCCTGCGCATCCGCTGGGGTCGACGGAAAGACCACCTTCAGGCCCGGCACGTGGACGAACCACGCCTCGAGCTGCTGCGCGTGCTGCGCGCCCGGTGACCACCCGGCGCCGCCCTGCGTTCGAACCGTCAGCGGCACGGAGAGCTGGCCGCCGGACATGTATCGGTGCTTGGCCGCCTGGCTCACGAGCTGCTCCATCGCGAGCGTGGTGAAGTCCTGGTACATGATCTCGACGATCGGGCGCATGCCCTGCATGGCGGCGCCGATGCCCGCGCCGACGATGGCCATCTCCGAGATCGGCGTGTTTCGCACCCGGTCCGGTCCGAATTCCTCGAGCATCCCCTGGGTGACGCCCATGGACCCGCCCATCTCCGCGATGTCCTCGCCCATGATGAAGACGTCGTCGTCACGACGCATCGCCTCGCTCATCGAGTCGCGGATCGCCTCGCGGTACGTGGTTTCAGGCATCAGATGGTTGGTCGATGATTGGCATGCCCGCGGGGACGGACCAGACCAAGCCAGGGTGTGCCATCGCCCGCAGGCAAGGCTAGAAGCCTTGGCAAGGGCAAGGGCGAGGGTGCGGCCTGGCGCCGTGTCTGGGCCGCCATCCGTGGGTGTGGTAATTGTTGATCAACCATCTCTAGGCGTAGACGTTCTTGAGCGCGTCTTCCGGTTTTGGATCCGTCCCGGCCTTGGCGAACGCGACAGAGCCCTCGACGAGCTCCGTGACCTCCCGGTCGAGCTCGTCCCAGTCCTCGTCGGAGATCCCCAGCTTCTCCCGGAGCTTCGGGAGCGGGTCCTGCTTGGCGCGGACCTCGCGCACCTCCTCCTTCGGCCGGTAGACCTGCGGGTCGCCCACGTAGTGGCCCGTGAGGCGAAACGTCTCGCAGAGGAGGAAAACCGGTCCTTTGCCCTCGCGCGCGTGGTCGAGTGCCTTCTTCGTCGCCCTGTAGACCGCCTCGACGTCCTGGCCGTGGACCTTTATTGAGGTCATTCCGAAAGCCACCGCACGTTGTTCGAGATCCTCGATCGGCAGCTGCTGGGCGGCCGGCGTCGACTCTGCATAGTGGTTGTTCTCGCACACGAAGACGGCCGGCACGCGCCAGAGCTGGGCGAGGTTCAACGACTCGTGGAAAGTGCCGATGTTTGTGGCGCCGTCACCGAAGAAGGCGACCGCGACGCGGGGCTCACCGCGCATCTTGAACGCGAGTGCGGCACCCGTGATCGCCGGCAGCCCTCCTCCCACGACCGCGTTTGCACCCAGGTTTCCGCGCTCGACGTCGTAGAGGTGCATGGAGCCGCCGTAACCGTGGCTGCAGCCCTCGACCTTGCCGTAAAGCTCGGCCATGAGCTCGTTCGGGTGGGTTCCCTTGGCAAGGGTATGCCCGTGGGCACGGTGCGTCGAGGCGATCACGTCACCGTCCTCGAGGGCTTTGCAGACGCCGACCGCGATCGCTTCCTGGCCGATCGCGACATGCAGGAACCCGGGCAGCTCACCTGCTCGAAAACGCTCCTCGACCTTCTCCTCGAAGCGGCGGATCAGGAGCATCTCGCGGAGGAACTCCCTGAGCCGCTCCGGAGAGAGGGTCTGCCTCTGCTCGACCGTGGCCAACTAGTGCAGCATTGCTGGAAGGGGCACTAACGGGGCACGCTAGCAAGACAGACTAAGATCCGGGCCGTGGCACTGGCGGAGCGGGCGACGGAGGTTCTGGACGGCCTGCCACGGGACTGGACGCACGCGCGCCTCGAGCTCAAGGTGGAGGAGCCGGAAGACCTGGGCCGCGCGGGCTTGATGCTCGCACCGGCGACGCCGGGGCGCAGCGCCGACGGGTACGTCCTCGACGTGTACAACGGCCCCGCCCCTGTCGGGGCGAGCCCCGAGCTCATCCGCCGCGTGCTCGCGCGGCTCGACCAAGAGGGGATCCGCGGGCGGCTCGTCCTGATCGACTCCGACGAGACAATGCTGTCGACCACTCCTCGGCCTGCCGGGAAGGAAGAAAGCCTTGCCGCGGCCTGGGACGCGCTCCTCGAGACGTTCCCGCCGGACTGGTCGCACTGCTATGTGGAGATCGTGCTCGACTCGTCGGACTACATCGAGCGGGGTGCGCTCCTCATGGCGCCCGCGAATCCCGCCCGTGGCGGGGAGCTGACAGCACTCCGCTTTCGGGTCGCACGCGAACTCGGGTACGGCGTCTCGGCCGGTATGGCGCGCCGCTGCCTCGAGCGCCTCGACGCCGAGGGGATCACAGGGACGCTCAAGGTGCTCAGAGTCGTCTCAGACGACCATCCCGCCGCGACCCAGGGCCCGGTCTGGCGGATCGCAGGGCAATCGGTGTGACCACGTCCCCCGAGCCACAGGTTTCCTGGAAGGCGATCGAGGCGAATGCGGAGGTGTTCACCTCGGACGGTTTCGCGATCGGGAAGGTGAGCAAGGTTGTCGGCGACCCCACCGCAGACGTCTTCACCGGGCTCGCCGTGTCGAAGCACGTGATCGGAAAGCCGAAGTTCGTCCCCTCCGAGCGGGTGATGGGCATCTGGCCGCGCCGGGTCGAGATCGACCTCACGCAGGACGAGTTCGATCGGCTGGACGAGTACGAGGACGAGCCGGTGATCCGGGTGAATCCGGCCGACCGCGGCGGCTTCCTGCGCCGCCTCCTCGGCCGGCGCTAGCGAAGATCGGCGCCGAAGCGCTCCGCGAGAGCCGCCACGATCCGCTCGCGGATCGACCTCGCGTCGTCGTCCGCGAGCGTGCGTTCGGGCGACTGGAACGCGACGCTGAGTGCGATCGACTTCTTTCCCTCCGGGATCTGGCCGCCCCGGTAGACGTCGAACACCTTCGCCTCGCGAAGCACCGGCCCGGCGGCCGCGTGCGCCGCAGCGACCAGGTCGCCGGCGAGCACCTCCTCGGGCACGACGAACGCGAGATCCTGATGGACGGCGGGGTAGGTGATCACATCCTCGTAGTGGATGCGCTCAGGAATGCCGGCGAAGAGTGTCTCCAGGTCGAGCTCGAACGCCCCCCAACCGCCTGAGAGGACGTTCGGATGAACCTCGCCCAGCCAGCCAGACTCGACACGGGCGGACTTGCCCGGATGGAGGAAAGGCTCGGAGCCCCGCTCGAAGCGGGCCTCCACGTGAAGAGTGCTGTGGAGCGTCTCGACCACGCCCTTCGCAGCCGAGAACCCACCTTCTAGCACCCCGCCCACGTGCCAGCGCTCATCGGGAAGCTCCTCGTCGGTTGGAAGGTAAACCCGGGCGATCTCGAAGAGCCGGATGTCCTCGTTCCCGGCGTCGACGTTCAGCCTGGCCGCGTCGAGGAGGCCTTCGAGGAGGCTCGTCCGGAGCACCGCGTGCTCGGCGGAGAGGGGGACGGGCAAGCGGAGAGCGTCCGGATTGATGTCTCCGCGGGCCAGGCTCCAGGTGTACGCCTCGGAAAGGCCACAGCCCACGAGCACGTCTTCGACCACGCGCCGCAGCCGCTGCTCCCGGGAGAGTCGACCGAACATGGCGCTTCGAAGCGGCAGCGTGAAAGGCACCTTGTCGAGGCCATGGATCCGCGCGACCTCCTCGATCAAGTCGACCTCCCGCGTCACGTCGCGGGCGCGCCAGGTCGGCACCACGACGTCCCAGCCCTCGACCACGTCGAATCCGAGGCGTTCCAGGATCTGGCGCTGTTCGGTCTCGGAGACGTCGATCCCGACGAGCCGGTTCGTCCGCTCCGGACGAAAGCGGATCACCGGGCGCTCCGGGAGCGTTCCCACCACTTCATTCCGCCTGGGCTCGGCGACGCCGGTGAGCTCCACAAGGAGCTTCGTGGCGAGGGCGGCCGCCTGCGGAACGAGGTACGGATCGACCCCCTTCTCCCAGCGGTTCGAGCCCTCGGTACGGAGCGAGTGCCGCTCGGAGCTGGCGAGGATCGTGGTCGGCTCGAAGCTCGCCGTCTCGAGGAGCACTTCGGTCGTCTCGTCGCCGATCTCGGTGTCGAGCCCGCCCATGATCCCCGCGAAGGCGACCGCGCGCTCCGCGTCGGCGATCACGAGGTCGGCGGGATCGAGCTTGCGCTGGGTGCCGTCCAGGGTAGTGAGCTCCTCGCCCGGCCGCGCCCTGCGTACGATGATTCGCCCCCCGGCCAGCTTGGCGTGGTCGAAGGCGTGCAGCGGGTTGCCGAGGCCGAGCATCACGTAGTTGGTCACGTCGACCACGTTCGAGATCGCGCGCACCCCCGCTGCCAGAAGGCGCGCGCGTAGCCACGCCGGCGACGGACCGATTCGAACGCCCGAGAAGAGACGGGCGTCGTAGCGCGGGCAACCTTCGAGATCCTCGACATCGACCTGGACTGCCGGGTCCAGCGGAAGCTCGAGAGCGCCCGGAGGCGACCGGAGCTCGAGCTCGTAGAGAGCCGCGATCTCACGTGCCATCCCATAGACAGAAAGGAGGTCGGGGCGGTTCCCGGTCACCTCGACCTCGAGGATTTCCTCCGCCACCGGCAGGACGTCGGCCAGCGGCGTGCCGGGATCTGCGCCGTCTTCCAGCACGAGAATGCCGCTCGCATCGGTGCCGAGCTCGAGCTCCTGCTCGGAGAGGATCATGCCGTCGGAGACCGTGCCCCGGAGCTTCGCCTTTTCGAGCGTGCGGCCGTCCGGCAGCACGGCTCCCGGCAGTGCCACCGCGACCGTGGCGCCAGGCCCGAAGTTCCAGGCGCCGCAGACGATCTGGCGCGGGTTACCCTCCCCCACGTCGACCTGGCAGAGCTGCAGGCGGTCAGCGTTCGGGTGCTTCCCGGCCTCCAGTACGCGCCCGATCTTGAAGAGACCGAGGTTTCCGTTTGTGTCGGGGATGCCGCGGCGGATGATCCGGTCGACCTCGGCCGTCGCTACGGCGAGCCGGTTCGCAACCTCCTCGAGCGGAGAGGGAACGGCGACGTAATCCCGGAGCCAACTGACCGGAAGCCTCAAAACTGCCTCAGGAAGCGAAGGTCGTTCGTCCAGAAGAGCCGGACGTCGGGAACGCGGTGTCTGAGCTGGGCGATCCGCTCCAACCCGAGCCCGAACGCGAAGCCGGAGACCTCCTCGGGGTCATAACCGACCCATTCGAGCACAGCCGGGTCGACCATGCCCGAGCCCCCCATTTCGATCCAGCCCGAGTGCTTGCAGATCCGGCAGCCCTCGCCGCCACAGTTGAAGCACGACACGTCAGGCTCCATCGAGGGCTCCGTGAACGGGAAGTAATGGGTCCGGAAGCGCACCTCCCGCTCCTCGCCGAAGAGCGCGCGCATGAGGTAGAGGAGCGTGCCCTTCAGGTCCGCCATCGTCAGACCCTTGTCGATCGCGAGGCCCTCGACCTGGTGGAAGATCGGGGAGTGCGTCGCATCGGGCGTGTCGCGACGATACACCCGGCCGAGAGTCACGAGATAGATCGGCGGAGGGCTCTCCTGCATCGCGTGGATCTGCCCCGGAGATGTCTCCGTACGCAGAAGCGTGCGCTCATTCAGGTACAACGACGCGAGCGGCGAGCGCGCCGGGTGCCAGAACGGGAAGTTCAGAGCGTCGAAGTTGTACTCGGTGGTCTCGACCTCCCGGCCGTCGAGGACGCGGCAGCCGAGCCCGAGGAAGACGTCCTCGACCTCGCGGCGGATGTGCGTGATCGGGTGTAGGTGCCCGCGTGCGGTTGCCATGCCCGGCAGGGTCGGGTCGACGACGTCCTCCCGCAGGCTCCGGTCGAGCTCGGCGCGCTCGAGACCCGCCTGCCGCTCGCCGAACGACGCCTCGAGCCGCTCTCGGACCGCGTTCAGCGTCATACCTGTCTCGCGGTCGCGGACCTGGCGGAGCGCCTGCTTCAGGTCGCTTTTCCGCCCCAGGAAGCGGACGCGCGCCTCGTCCAGGTCCTCGGTCGTCGAGGCGCCCGCAATCGCGCTTAACGCCTCGTTTTCAAGCTGGGCGGCGTCCACGGGGCGAGCGTATCATCGGCTTATGAGCGTCCCTCGCCTTTGGCTCGCTTCCGTGGGGGAAACCGTGTTTCCCCCACAAGCCCCCTTCGTTGACCCGGTGGAGGAACCTCCCGGTTCCCCCACACCCCCTCCACGCGCTCGTAGGCCGAAGGGCGGCCTCTGAGCGCCTACGACCCGTTCGCGGAGATCTACGACGAGTGGGCGGCCGTGATGACCGAGGACGTCGCGTTCTACGTTGAGCTCGCCCGGGAGGCCGACGGCCCCATCGTGGAGCTCGCGGTCGGAACGGGGCGGGTCGCGATTCCGGTGGCGCGTGAAACCGGACGTCCGATCCTTGGGATCGACTCGTCACCGGCGATGCTCGACCTCGCTCGCCGGGCCGTCGCCGATGCCTCTGTTGAGGTCGAGCTCCGCGAAGGAGACATGCGCGAGCTCTCGCTGGACGAACCCGCCGCGCTCATCTACTGCCCCTTTCGCGCTCTCCTTCACCTGCCGACCTGGAGAGACCGCCGCCGGCTCTTCGAACGGGTCGCCGCCTCGCTCCAGCCCGGCGGACGCTTCGCCTGGAACGCCTTCGTCTTCAACCCGCACATCGCTGCCGCGAACGACGGCGTCGCGAAGCAGCACGTCCCAGGCTCGGATCTCTGGGAGTACGTGGAGCACGCGCCCGGCGACAACCGGGTCGACGTAACGGCTTTCGTCGGCGCCCCGGGGGCGGATCCCAGAAACGTTTCCCTGTGGTGGGTGAACCGCTCCGAGTGGGAAGGCCTGCTCGACGTCTCAGGGCTCGAGACGGAGGCGCTCTACGGCTGGTTCGACCGCCGACCCTTCGACGACGAGAGCCCGGAGTTCGTCTGGGTCGCGAGGAAGCCGGCCTGAGCACATACGACGCGATCGCCAGCCTCTACGACGCCTGGAGCCGGAGCGTCACCGAGGACGTCCAGTACTACGTCGACGAGGCCTGCAAGGCCGGTTCGCCGGTCGTCGAGCTCGGAGTCGGAACCGGGCGGATCGCGGTCCCGACCGCGCAGGCGGGCGTGCACGTGATCGGCGTCGATTCCTCAGAGGGCATGCTGGAGGTCTGCCGACACCGGGCGGAGCAAGCGGGAGTCTCCGAGCTCCTCGACCTCCGTGTCGGGGACCTCAGCGATCCACCGGTGCCCGAGCGCGTCGCGCTCGTCACGTCCCCGTTCCGAGCGCTCCTGCATCTGAAATCCGATCCGGCCCGGCTGACCTCGCTGCGAGCCGCCCGCGAGCTGCTCCTCCCCCGCGGCCGGTTTGTCTTCGACGTCTTTGCGCCGGGCGAAGAGGACATAAGAGAGACGGACGGTCGCTGGCTCGAGCGCGAGCCGGGGATCTGGGAGCGCGCCGACTGGGATTCAGAGGCGCACGTGCTCACACTCTCCGTGCGCGGGAACCGGGGCGAGACCACCATGGAGCTCGCCTGGCTTCGGCCCGAGCGCTGGCGCGAACTGCTCGAAGAGGCGGGGTTCAACGTCGTCGCGAGTTACGGCTGGTTCGACCGGCGCCCCTACACCGGCGGCGAGGACACCGTTTGGGTCGCCGAGCGCGGCGACTAACGCCCCCATCCTTCAGGAGGGTCGATTCGACGGTGCTCGATGTGCCAGTACTCCCGCAGCTCCTTGCAGCGCCCGTCCTCCGCGAAGCGAAGGACGAGGCAGCCGGGGAGGGTGATCTCGTTCTCGCCCTCCCGCATCGTCGTCCACCACTCGACCGCCACCTTCGAACCGGCCTCGATCGGCTCGCCGATTCTCACCCGAGTCTCGCGCTGCGACGAGGTGACGGCGCTCCAGTACTCGCGGATCCCCTTCGAGCCGACGCTCGGGGGCCGGAAGGGCGACGAGCGGTAGACCGCGTCCTCCGTGAAGAGCGCGACTGCGGCGCCGACGTCCGCCTGCTCCCAGGCTCGCCGGTAGGCCTCGAGCCATTCCCACCTGGTCACTAGATGGTTGATCGGTGATTGGCGCGCATGTGATCCACCATCTTCTAGCCGAGTGTACGACGCCGGAGCTCGTAGAGGGCAACGGCTCCTGCGAGGGCAACGTTCAGCGACTCGGCCGTGGGCTCCTGCGGGACGGTTACACGCTCCTCGCAGCTCTCAAGCACCTCGGAGGGAAGCCCTTCACGCTCGGCCCCGAGGACAAACGTGCCGTCGCCCAGCTCGGCCTCCCACAGCGGGCGACCCCCGGTCGCGACGAGAGCGAACCAGGGGCGCGGCGCCTCGTCGAGGACTCCGATCGGGACGCGAAACACGGCGCCGGCGGACGCGCGCAGAGCTTTGGGCGCGGTCGGATCTGCCGAGCCGCGCGAGAGCGCCACGAAAGCCGGTCCGAGTGCGTCTGCGGTCCGAAGGAGCGTGCCGACGTTTCCCGGGTCGCCGACGTGCCAGAGGCCAAGGCCAACCGGCGCATCGAACCCTCGCGGAAGGTCGGCCTGCCGGAAAACCGCGATCACACGGGGAGGATGCCCGAGCGTCGAGAGCTCGGCCATGAGCGCGGGCTGGACCTCCTCCGCATTCCCCAGCCGGTCGGCCAGCGCCGGTCGCTCGGCGTCGATGAGGGCCTCAACCGGCTCGATCCCCGCATCCAACGCCGCCTCGACCAGGTCCTCCCCCTCGCAGGCGAAGAGGCCGAGCTTTTCGCGCTGGCGTCGCCCCGCGAGCTTTCGTACGAGCTTCAGGCGGGCGTTCGACGCGGATGTGATCACGGGAGCCACTCCAGCCTGTTCGCATGGCCGTCGAGCCTCGCCAGCCGGCGCCGCTCTCCTCCCGGCCACGTCTGCAGGTCGAGCACGACGCCGTAGTACCCGGGCGTTTCCTCGGCAGACTCGAAGGAGAGCCAGGCGAGTGGCCCCTGCCTCCCCGCCTCCTCGATCTCCTCACGCAGCCGCTCCCTGACGTCTCGGGACAGATAGACGACCGACGCGGAGTGGTAGACGATCGTGAGGGCGTCGTCGCCGCGCTCGGCAAGCACTTTCGGCAGGAGCTCGACGTAGTCGCCCTGAACGAGCTCCGGAGGATTCGTGCGCACCACTTCGACCGCGCGGCGGAGGCGCTCGATACGCTCCGGCTGGTCGGCCCAGACGAACGCCTCGAGGAGCTTTGCGCCCGCCTCGTCGGCGACGTCGACCGGATGGCGGTCGATCCCGAGACGCCGCACGACCTCGACCTCACGCTCGAAGAGCTCGGCCGGGGGACCACCCCGAGCCCGACCGGAAAGCTCGATCGGTGCGTCACCCCGTCCCCAGACGGCGCCCGGGTAGCGATAGCGATAGTGATCCCAGAAAAGGTTCAGCCCGGCGCTCGGGCCGAGCTCCACGAGCGAAACCCTGGGACCACGGTCGGCGGCCGTGAGGAACCCCGGCAGAAGTCCCCAGCAACGCTGAACCTCGTTCGTCTGGATGGGCTGCTCGGCCACGAAGCGCGCGAGCTCGTCCGCGTGAGCCTCGAGCACCTCCCCGAACGACGGCCAGGGATCCTCCACTCTGCCGGTCAGCGCGAGATGGTGAACAGCGGCGAAGACCCGGAGTGGCACTTCCCACCGCGGCTCGTGGTCGGCCGCGATCCGCACGAGCCGCGGGTCGTCGGCGTACTCGCGTGCGAGACGTGCGTAGAGCGGAGAGCCTCCCTGCTCGAAGTCCTCCGCCATGCGAAGAAAGACCTCCGGGAAAGGCTCTCGGTCGCTCAGGCTTCTAGAAGGTTGATCGGTAATTGGCATGCCCGCGAGGACGGGCCAGACCAAGCCAGGGTGTGCCATCGCCCGAAAGCAAGGCTAGAAGCCTTGATAAGGGCGGAGGGTGCAGCCTGGCGCCGCGTCTGGGCCGCATCCGTGGGTGTGGCGATTGTCGATTAACCTTCTAGCGCGGCTTTGGCCTCGGCCGCGATCTTGGAGAACGCCGCCGGGTCGCTGACCGCGATGTCCGCGAGCACCTTCCGGTCGAGGTCGATCTCGGCTTTCCGGCAGCCGCTCACGAACTGGTTGTACGACAGCCCTTCGCGCCTCGCGGCTGCATTGATCCGGATGATCCAGAGGCGACGAAACACCCGCTTCTTGTTCTTCCGGTCGCGGTAGGCGTAGTTGTCGGAGTGGAGGAGCTGCTCCTTCGCCTTGCGATAGGAGACGCTGCTCTGGCCGACGTAACCCTTGGCCTGCTCGAGGACCTTCCGGCGCTTCTTGCGCGCGTGGACGGATCGCTTCACACGAGGCATTCGACTCCCCCTTCTCCGTCAGAGTCCGAGGAGGCGCCGCGCCTCGCGGTTGTCCTGCTTCGCGATCTCGTGATCGGTCGCGAACGCGCGCTTGCGCTTGGCGCTCTTCTTCTCGAGGTTGTGGCTCTTCATCGCATGCCGGCGCAGGATCTTGCCCGAGCCGGTGATCTTGAAGCGCTTCTTCGCTGAGCTATTCGTTTTCTGCTTGGGCACCTTGTGCTGCTCCTACCTCTGCTTGTGCTTCTGTTTCGGGCTCCTGAGCCGGCGCTTGCTCTGATACTGCTTTGGACTCGGATACTGCTTCGGGCTCGGCTCCTGCTTGCGGCTGGTCCTGTGTTTGGGCCGACTGTCCGAGGCTCTTGTTCGGGCCGAGAACCATGACCATGTTCCGGCCGTCCTGGAGCGGAGGGGACTCGATCTGGCCGATTTCCTGCACATCCTCTGCAAGCCGCATGAGGAGATCACGGCCGCGCTCCGGGTGGCTCTGCTCCCGGCCGCGAAACATGATCGTCACCTTCACCTTGGCTCGCTGTTTGAGGAAGCGGACGACGTGTCCCTTCTTCGTCTCGTAGTCGTGGACTCCAATCTTCGGGCGTAACTTGATCTCCTTGACATTGATCGAGACCTGGTGCTTTCTCGCGGTCTTGGCCTTTTGCTCCTGCTCGTACTTGTACTTGCCGTAATCCATGATCCTGCAGACCGGCGGATCGGCGTTCGCCGCCACTTCGACCAGATCGAGGTTCTTCGAGAACGCATACTCGAGCGCCTCGTCCCGCGTCTTGATCCCGACCTGCGAACCGTCCGAATCCACCAGCCGCACCTTCGGCACCCTGATCCCCTCGTTGATGCGGGTCAGATCTTGAACCGGACGCGGTGGCTCGGGTCTCCGCCGCGGCCTCACTGAAGTTTCACCAAACTCGTGCGATCCTCTCTCTCAAACGACAAAAAGCTGCGTGCAGCAGCTCCGTCAACCCTCGGTTGCTCGGTTGAACCTCCGAGAAGCCCAGGGCTCCGGAGGTGAGGAGAAACGACGCTCCTGCTTGCAGGGGTCAGAGTGTACCAGCGGCACGCAGCTCGTCGAGGAGCGCATCCAGGGAGACTGTGGACTGCTCGCCGTGCCGGTGGCGAAGGGCCAGCGAGTCCCGCGACTCCCGGTCTCCGTAGACGATCACGTAGGGAATCTTCTCGACCTCCGCCGCGCGGATGCGCTTCCCGAGCGTCTCGTCGGGTGCGGTCGCGTTGGCGCGGAAGCCCGCGGCACGTAGCTCCTCTGCGATCTCCTCCGCACCGCCTCGGTGCGCGTCCGCGACCGGGAGCAGGCGCACTTGCTCCGGTGCGAGCCAGAGCGGAAGGTCTCCGCCCGTGTGCTCAATGAGGATCCCTACGAAGCGCTCGATGGAGCCGAGCAGGGCCCGGTGGATCATGGCCGGCGTGTGCTCGGCGTTGTCCGCACCCGCGTAGGTGAGGCCGAACCGCTTCGGCATCTGCAGGTCGAGCTGCACGGTGCCAAGCTGCCAGCTCCGACCCAGCGAGTCGGTCATGTGCAGGTCGATCTTCGGCCCGTAGAACGACCCCTCGCCTTCGCTTTCGGTGTAGTCGAGTCCCCGCGCGGCAAGCGCCTTGCGGAGCGCGTTCTCAGCGAAGTCCCACTCCTCCTCCGTCCCTAGCTTGTTGTCGGGGCGGAGTGAGAGCTCCACCCGAATGTCGAGCTCGAAGAGGTCGTAGATGAAGTAGGCGTACTCGAGGCAGGCTAGGAGCTCGTCGTGGATCTGCTCGTCGGTGCAGAAGACATGGGCGTCGTCCTGGACGAAGTGCCTGACACGCAGGAGTCCGTGCAGGGTGCCGGAGAGCTCGTTTCGATGGAGATTGCCCGCCTCGGCGAGGCGCAACGGGAGGTTCCGGTAGCTGTGCGCGCCCTGGCCGTACAGCAGGCAGTGCCCGGGGCAGTTCATCGGTTTCAGCCCGAACTCGCGCCCCTCCGCCTCGAGCGTGAACATGCTGTCCTTGTACTTCTCCCAGTGGCCCGATGTGCGCCACAGCTCGGCGTCGTAGAGCTGCGGCGTCCGGATCTCGGCGTACCCGCGGCGAAGGTTCTCACGGCGGCGCAGATCCTCGAGGGCGTTCCAGATGACCATGCCCCGCGGATGCCAGAAGGGCATCCCCGGTGCCAGATCCGAGAAGTCGAAAAGCTCGAGCTCCCTCCCCACCCGCCGGTGGTCTCGGCGCCTGGCCTCCTCGAGCCGGTGGAGGTACTGCTCGAGATCCTTCGGGTCGTAGTACGCCGTGCCGTAGACGCGGGTGAGCTGCGGCTTCGTCTCGTCGCCGCGCCAGTATGCCCCGGCGAGGCTCGTGAGCTTGACGGCCTTGATGGGCTTCGCGTCCTGGAGATGCGGTCCCCGGCAGAGGTCGACGAAGTCGCCCTGCTCGTAGAGTGAGATGTCTCCCTCGGCCGTGTCGACCAGCTCGACTTTGTAGGGCTCGCCCTGCTCCTCGAAGTACCTGCGAGCCTCGTCCCGGTCGATCTCGCGGCGCTCGAACGTCCGCCCCTCGGCGATCTCGCGCCGCACCTCGTCTTCGAGGCGCTCGAGCGCCTCCTCGCTCACGGGCTCGGGGAACTCGAAGTCGTAGTAGAAGCCGTTTTCGATCGGCGGCCCGATCGCCACCTTCGTGCCCGGATAGAGCCTTCGTGCCGCCTCGGCGAGGAGGTGCGCGGCGGAGTGCCGGAGGACGTAAAGAGCGTCAGGATCCTCCCGGTCCCGGGTCGTCAGGATCTGGATCTCCTGACCGTCGTCGAGCGGCAATCTGAGATCCCTGACCTCCCCGTTCGAGCGCACGAGGACAGCTTGCTCGGCGAGCTTCGGGCCGATCGCGCGGGCCGCGTCCAGGCCGGTCGCGCCCTCGGGCAGCTCGAGCTCCGAGCGATCTGGGAGGATGACATTCATGAACGAGGAGAATACTCAGGAGCCAGACGAGCAAGACCCGGAGGAAACCGAGGAAGGATCGCCCATCCCGGACCCCGAGGACGAGGACGGCGCCGACGCCGAGGACGTTCCGGGCGCAGTCTGAAGCCCGAGCCTCTCGGTTACGTGCAGCAGGCCGACTCTGGCGTGCAACACGCGGCCGCCGTGCCCTCGCCCGCGGGCTCGGCCTCGACATCCTCGAGCACCGTGTAGATCTCCCACTTGTTCCCTGCGGGGTCTGACACCCAGACCTTGTCCTGGCGCGCATAGCAGCACGTCGTGTCGCGCTCGTCGAACGTGATCAGCCCCTCGTCCCTGAGCCGCGCAGACGATGCTTCGACCTCCTCTGTCGTTTCGACACGGATTCCCATGTGCGAGAGCGCCGGGCGCGCCGCCTCCTGGAGCGCTAGCGCCACGTCGGGGTCCGTGAGCTCGAACTTGGCGTAGCCGGGCTGCAGCTTCGCAGGGTCCGTCCCGAAGAGCTCGCGGTAGAACCGGATCGCCTCGTCGAGATCGGGGACGTCGAGCGAGAGATGAAAGGTGTTTGCCATGTCTACTCCTTTCGTCCTTTAGTATCGAAGTTCATCAATATAGACCATATTCGATATAATGACAACGTGAAGACTCTCGCCGTTAGCAACTGCTGCGCTCCGGTCGCCGGTCCGGCTCTCAGCGACAGCGAGGCGGGCGAGCTGGAGCGGCTCTTCTCGGTCCTGGCCGACCGGCAGCGAATCAAGATCCTGAACCTCCTCGCCTCGGCGAACGAGGACTCCGTCTGCGTGTGCGAGCTTGTGCCGGCGCTCGGCCTGAAGCAGCCCACCGTCTCGTACCACCTGAAGCAGCTCGCGCAGGCAGGGCTCGTTGAACGGGAGAGCCGCGGCACCTTCGCGTACTACCGCCTCGTCCCGGGCGCGCTCGAGCGCATCGGCGCCGTGCTGCGTTGACTCGGGTCCTCTTCGTCTGCGTCAGGAACGCGGGTCGGTCGCAGATGGCTGAGGCGCTCTTCACCCGATCGGCGGGTTCCGGCCACGAGGCCCGATCGGCCGGAAGCGATCCAGCCGCCGAAATTCACCCTGGTGTGGTCGAGGCGATGCGAGAGCTCGACATCGAGCTCGGTGGGCGGACGCCGCGCCGTCTCGCCACTGCAGACGCCGAATGGGCCGACGTCGTCGTGACCATGGGCTGCGGGGACGCTTGCCCCGTCATCCCGGGCAAACGCTACTTCGACTGGGAGCTCGAAGACCCGGCCGGCAAGCCTCCCCCAGAGGTGCGACGGATCCGCGATCGGATCCTGTCCCTGACGTCTGACCTCGCCGGCGAGCTCGGCTAGCTTCTTAGGCCCCTCGGGGTGAGCGATCCTCGAGGGCGACTCTCATCAGGTCGCGAATCGAGAGTATCCCCTTGATCTCCCCGCCATCGACCACCGGCAGGTGACGGAAGCCGCCGTGGATCATGAGCGCGGCCGCGTGATCCGTCGTGTCGTCGCTTTCGATCGTCTCGGGGTGGCGGGTCATCCAGTCGGAGACGCGCGCATCGGGCTCGAACCCGGTCGCGACGGCCTTCAGGATGTCCCGCTCCGTCAGGATGCCGGCCAGGCGCTCGCCGGAGAGGACGACCACTGCGCCCACACCCCGCTCGGCCATGCGCTTTGCGGCGTCACCGAGCGTCGCCGCCGCTTCGAGCGTCAAAAGATCCTTCGTCATGTGGTTGGCGACGACCGGCATCCGCCGATCCTAGCGGGGCTCGGGCTCGAATTTGTAGCCGACCCCGTATCGCGTGTGGATGAAGGTATGCCGCGCGCCAGAGGCATCGATCTTGTCCCGGAGCTTTCGCACGAACACGTCGACGGTTCGGTCGCGATGCGACTGCCGCCGGCCCCAGACCTTCTGGAGGAGCTCGTCGCGCGTGACCACACGACCGCGCTCGAGCGCGAGCGCGTAGAGGAGCCGGAACTCGGTCGGCGTCAGCTCGACGCTTTTTCCGTTGACGTACGCCTGCACGTTCCGGGGGTCGATCCGGAGCTCCTCCGCATCGACGGGCTCGCCACGCTGCTCGTCCTGCGCGCGAACTCCGCGCCGGGCCGCCACCCGGACGCGTGCCACGAGCTCCTTCATGGAGAAGGGCTTGACCAGGTAGTCGTCTGCCCCGATCTCCAGCGCGTGAACACGGTCGTGCTCGGTGCCCCGCGCGCTCACGACGACGATCGGAGTGCCGATTCCCTCGCTCCGGGCGGTCTCGATCAGCTTCCAGCCGTCGAGGCCGGGAAGCATGAGGTCGAGCACGCAGACGTCGGGCCGCTCGTAACGCAAGCGTGCGAGGCCCGCCTCACCCTTGCTCACCCACAGCGGATCGAAGCCGGCCGACGCGAGATGCCGGGACATTCCCTCCGCGATCACGTCGTCGTCCTCGATGATGAGAACCTTGGACACGGTACTGATCATGACTGGGAGCACCTCGACGCGGGGTGCTGTCCTGGTAAACGGAGGGTGAACGGGTGGTGAAGCGCCTTTTCCGCCGGCGAGATCCGACCGCCTCGCCGGTCGTGCCGATGGCAGACAAGCGGCTCGAGGCTGTCCGGGGCGAGATCCTGGTCGAAGAGAGCAGAGAGCTCGTTCTCGTCCTGGACGACCACGACCGCGTCCTGGCCGCCAGCAGCCGCGCGCGCGAAACGCTCCCGGGGCTGAGGGAGGGAGAGCCTGTGCCGGCCGGCCTCCTCACCGAGGACGGCACCCAGACCACGTTCACCGTGCCGTACGAGGTCGACGGGCGGCGGGAGCGTCTCGTCTATATCCGCGGGACGGGCGACCTCGCGGCCTACGAGGAGCTCAGGGCCGGATTCACGGCGGCCGTCTCCCACGAGCTTCGGACCCCTCTCGCCCGGCTCCTCGCCCTCCTCGAGAGCGCCCTACTCCCAGATGCGGACCGCGATCAGCTGATCGAGCAGGCGCAGGCCGAGGTCGGGCAGATCGGTGAGCTGATCGACGACATCCTTTTCCTCTCCGAGCTCGAATCCGGCCGGGAGCTGGTCGCCCTCGGCGCGACGCGAGCGCTGCCCATTCTCAATGAGGTCGCGGCAAGCCTCGAGGACCGGGCCGCGCGCGCCGCGGTCACGGTCGAGGTCGAGGGCGAGGACTCGGCCGAGCTTCCCCTTCGCCCCCGGATGATTCGCGTCGTGGTCTCCAACCTGGCGGAGAATGCGATCAGCTATGCAGGTCCGGGAGCACGCCTGACGTTGTCGGTGGCTCGCGAGGGCGAGCGCGTAGTGCTGAGCGCCTCCGACGACGGGGCGGGCGTTGACGAAGCGGATGTGCCGCGGCTCTTCGAACGCTTCTATCGCGCCGATCGCGCCCGCTCGTCCCGCGGAACGGGGCTCGGGCTCGCGATCGTGAAGCACGTGATCGCGTCGGCCGGGGGGGCTGTCGAGGCTCACGGTGCGCGCGGAAGAGGCCTCACGATTCGCTGCGTTTTTCCCGCTCCGTAATCGGATTCACCACCTCTTCTCCAGACGTTCACGGCCTTTCAGCCCACGTCGACTGGCACCGAGTCGACACTCGACTGAATGCCCAGACGCGAAAGGAGAACAGTGAGTTTTCGCCCCACCCCCAGGCTGGTCCTGCTCGGGCTGGCCGCGGTCATCCTTGCCATGGTTGTCACCGGCTGCGGCCGCGACGACACGTCCAGCAATGCCCAAGGCGCTAGCCAGACCACTGATACAGGCGGGACGACGGAGAGTCTCTTCGGAAGGATCGAGGCCGACGGCTCGAGCACGGTGGGCCCGCTCGTCACCGCCGCTGCCGAGAGCTTCCAACAGGAGAACCCCGACGTTCAGGTGACCGTCGGAATCTCCGGCACGGGCGGGGGCTTCGAGCGCTTCTGCGCCGGTGAGACCGACCTCTCGAACGCCTCCCGGCCGATCAAACCGGATCCCGAGGACCAGGAGGCGACCCTCTGCAAGAAGAACGGGGTCGAATACACCGAGTTCCAGGTCGCGAATGACGGCATCGCCGTCGTCACGAACAAGGAGATCGCCTGGGCGACCTGTCTCACGGTCGACCAGCTCAAGAAGATCTGGGAGCCGGGCTCGAAGGTGAAAAGCTGGAAGGACGTCGACCCGAGCTTCCCGGACGAGAAGCTCACGCTGGCCGGCCCGGGCACCGACTCCGGCACCTTCGACTTCTTCACGAACGAGATCAACGGTGAAGAGGGCGCGAGCCGGTCCGATTACCAGGCGAGCGAGGACGACAATGTGATCGTCCAGGCCGTCGAGGGCGACAAGGGCGGACTCGGGTACTTCGGGCTCTCCTACTACGAGCAGAACCAGGACAAGCTGAATGACGTCGAGGTGGACGGCGGCGACGGATGCGTCGCGCCGAGTACGGAGACGGTTCAGGACTCCTCCTACACGCCTCTGTCGCGACCGCTCTTCGTCTACGCGAAGAACGAGGCGCTGAAGCGACCGGAAGTGCAGGCGTTCATCAAGTACATGCTCGACAACCACACGTCGATCTCGGAAAGCGCTCTCTTCGTCCCGCTCACGGACGAGCAGGCTCAGAAGGCGGAGGACACGTTCGCAACGGCCACCGGGTCGTAGCTTGGCAGCACCGGACGTCACCGCGGGCGCGAGGCCGGACTCCCGGCTTCGCGCCCCTGGGCGCAGGTGGAGCGAGGACGCTGTCAAGCTCGGCCTCGGCCTTTGCGCGCTCGTGTCGGTCGCAACTACCGCGGGAATCGTCGTCGCGCTGCTCGTCCCTGCGCTCGAGTTCTTCCGGGAAGTCAGCATCGTCGATTTCCTGACCGGAACGGAGTGGGCGCCCCTGTTCGAGCCGGCGCGCTTCGGCGCCATCCCTCTTCTCGTCGGCACGATCTCCATCACGCTCTGGGCCTGCGTCGTCTGCATGCCCTTCGGGCTCGGCGCAGCCATCTTCATGAGCGAGTACGCGGGAGATCGAACCCGCAAGCTGCTGAAGCCCCTGCTCGAACTCCTCGCAGGCATCCCGACCGTCGTGTTCGGCTACTTCGCCCTGACCTTCTTTACGCCCTTGCTTCGGAGGATCGGCCTCGACGTGGAGATCTTCAACGCGCTGTCCGCCGGCCTGGTGATTGGAGTCATGCTCATCCCGACTGTCGCATCCCTCTCCGAGGACGCAATGAGCTCCGTCCCGATCGACCTCCGGAGCGGGGCCTACGCCCTCGGCTCGACTCGGCTCCAGGTAGCGACCCGGATCGTCGTCCCGGCAGCGATCTCCGGCATCGCGGCGAGCTACGTGCTGGCCATCTCCCGTGCGATCGGCGAGACGATGATCGTGCTCATTGCGGCCGGCCAGCAGGCGAACCTGACCTTCGATCCGATGCGGGCGGTCGAGACGATGACTGCCTTCATCGCCGCGACCGGATCCGGCGACACGCCTACAGGCTCCATCGAGTACAAGACGATTTTCGCGGTCGGCCTGACGCTCTTCCTGATCACCCTCGTCATGAATGCCGTCGCGATCAGGCTCGTGCGCCGGTTCAGGGAGGTGTACGAATGAGCGCGAGCGCGACCGTCGTCTCGGGGGGCCGGCCGCGCGGCCTCTGGCGTGGACGGCTCTTCGTAGCGGGCCTCGTCCTGTCCCTCGCGGTCGGGTTCGCCACGCTGGGGGCGTTGCTCGTCGACGTCCTGAAGAAGGGGGTTCCTTTCCTCGATCGTGCTCTCCTACTGAACCCGCCATCATCGAATCCGGACATCGCCGGCGCCAGGCCCGCGATCCTGGCGACGCTGTACATCGGCCTGCTCCTGATCGCGTTCACGGTGCCACTGGGAGTGGGGACCGCGATCTATCTCGAGGAGTATGCGAACCGCGAGCGCTGGTACAACCGTCTGCTCGAGATCAACATCCAGAATCTCGCCGCGGTCCCGTCGATCGTCTACGGGATCCTCGGACTCGCCTTCATCGTCCGTGGGCTTGGGGTGGGTCGCACGGTCCTGGCAGGCGCGATGATCCTGACGTTACTCGTCCTTCCGACGATCATCATCGCCGCGCGCGAGGCGATTCGGGCTGTTCCGGACTCGATCCGGCAAGGAGCTTACGCCCTTGGAGCGACGAAGCTTCAGGTCGTGGCGCGCCAGGTCCTCCCCGCCGCGATTCCCGGCATCGCGACCGGCTCCATCCTCGCCCTCTCGCGTGCGATCGGCGAGACCGCGCCGCTCATCGTGATCGGCGCCCTCACCTACGTCTCCTTCAACCCGACGCTCCTCGGCCCCTTCACGGCGCTCCCGATCCAGATCTACCAGTGGACGCGGCTTCCGGACGAGGACTTCAAGCTCCTCGCCGCCGCCGGGATTATCGTCCTCCTCGCCATGCTCCTGAGCCTGAACGCCCTGGCGATCTGGCTCCGAAACCGCTACCAGAAGAAGTGGTGACAATGCCCGACACGGAGACAGAGCTCGTCAGAATCGGCGGGGTGAGCCGCGAAGACCCCGCTGGGCGTGCGCGCAACCTACCGCCGCCGGAGCAGCGAGAGACCGTGTTCGACGTCAGAGACCTGACGGTCAGCTACAGCGGCGTGCCCGCCTTGAAGAACGTCTCGCTCCAGGTCCACAGGAACCTAGTGACGGCCTTCATCGGGCCGTCCGGGTGCGGCAAGAGCACGTTCATCCGCTGCTTCAACCGCATGAACGACCTCATCCCGGGAGCCGCCATGGAGGGAACGATCCTCTACCACGACGAAGATCTCTACGGCCGCCAGGTCGACGCCGTCGAGGTGAGGAAGCGGATAGGCATGGTCTTTCAGAAGCCGAATCCCTTCCCCAAGTCGATCTACGACAACGTCGCGTTCGGGCCGCGCGTGCTCGGCCTCACCGACGGGCTCGACGACCGTGTGGAGCGTGCGCTCCGCCAGGCCGCCCTCTGGGACGAGGTAGGCGGACGCCTCAAGGAGGGGGCGCTCAGCCTCTCCGGCGGCCAGCAGCAGCGCCTCTGCATCGCACGCTGCCTCGCGGTCGAGCCCGACGTGATCCTCATGGACGAGCCGGCCTCGGCGCTCGATCCTATCTCGACGACCCACATAGAAGATCTGATGCATGAGCTGAAGCGTGACTACACGATCGTAATCGTCACCCACAACATGCAGCAGGCCGCCCGGGTCGCCGACGTGACGGCGTTCTTCAGCGTGGAGGTCGCCGCGGACGGCCGCAGAACAGGCGTGTTGGTGGAGTACGACGCGACTCCGAAGATCTTCACCAATCCCGAGGACAAGCGGACGGAGGACTACGTGACTGGGCGATTCGGATGAGGGTCACCTTCCAACAGGAGCTCGCCGAGCTCGAGCGGGCCCTGCAGGGCGAGGCCCACCTCGTCGTCCGCTCGCTCCGCGGCGCCCTTGGCGCCCTCCAGAGGCAGGATGTCGAGCTGGCGGAGGAAGTCATCGCGTTCGACGACGAGGTTGACCGGCAGTACTTCGCGATCCAGAGCGGCATCCAGGAGCTCCTCGCGCGCCAGACCCCCGTCGCAATCGACCTACGGCTCGTGCTGGCGATGCTCCATGTCAATCTTCACCTGGAAAGGGCCGCCGACTACTGCGTGACGATCGCGAAGCTCGTGAAGCTGGCCCAGGCCCTGGAGGGCGACGCATCCCTGGTCGAGGGTCTCGAGGAAATGGGGAACCGCGCCGAGGAGATGCTGGTAGTCGCGCTCGAGTCCTTCGCCGACCGTGACCTCGAGCGCGCCGAGCTCCTCGTCGACTTGGACGAGCTCATCGACACGGCCAACCGGAGGCTCGTCCACGACGTTCTCGCGCTCGGCGGCAATCCGGAGCTCCGGGAATGGGGCCTTCGCATGATCCTCGTCTCCCGCTGCCTCGAGCGGATCGGCGACCACGCCGTGGACATCGGCGAACAGACCGCCTTTCTCATCACCGGCGAGTTTCGCGAGTTCACGGACGCCTCGCACCCGGACGGCTCTTCGGCCACTCGCTAAACGGGCTTCGGCGCGAACCGCCGCGTTTGTAAGGAGCGGGCGAGAAATGCGACCGCCGCGATCACCGCGGCCAGCACGAACACGAGGATGCTGCCGCCGGGCAAGCGGGTGAGGCCCTCCATGCCTGCTCCCACGAGTCCCGCGCAGGGAATCGTCATGAGCCAGGCGAGCAGGATGTTTCCGGCCACGCCCCAGCGCACCGCCCGGAGACTCCTCGCTGCGCCGGCGCCGAGAACCGAGCCGCTGACTGTGTGGGTGGTCGAAACCGGGAAGCCGTAGTGGGCCGTAGTGAAAAGGATCGCCGCCGTGGCCGTCTGCGCCGCGAAGCCTTGCGGCGGGTCGAGCTTGGCGATCCTCTGCCCGAGCGTCTTGATGATGCGCCAGCCGCCTGCGTACGTTCCAGCCGCCATCGCCAGAGCGGCGCTTACGATCACCCAGAGCGGGGGCCGGCTGAAGTCGGGATCGAGATCGCCGGCGGCGACGAGGGCGAGCGCGATGATTCCCATCGTCTTCTGCGCGTCGTTCGTGCCATGTGTAAAGGCGACGAAGCCCCCGGACACGAGCTGGAGCCGCCGGAAGACGCGGTTGACGAGACCGGGGGCGCGCCGGCGGATGATCCAAACGAGGATGAACATGAGCGCGGCCGCGCCGAGCACCCCGAAGAGCGGTGCGAGGAGAGACGGAATCGCGACCTTCTCGATCAGACCGCGCCACTGGACGATGTCGAATCCCGCAGCCGCGATGCCAGACCCGGCGACACCACCGATCAGCGCGTGGCTCGAACTCGACGGCAGGCCCAGGTACCAAGTGAGCAGATTCCAGGTGATCGCCCCGACGAGGCCGGCCAGGAGCACCTCGAGGGTGATCGCTTCCGGGAGGACGATTCCTTTCGCAACCGTGGCCGCCACCTTGAAGGACACGAAGGCGCCGGCGAAGTTGAGGAACGCCGCGCTAACCACTGCGAGCCGCGGCGAAAGCGCCCGCGTCGAGACGCTCGTCGCAATTGAGTTGGCCGTGTCGTGAAAGCCGTTGGTGAAGTCGAAGAAGAGCGCCACCACGACGACTGCCACGAGCGTGAGATCCATGGAGGCCTAGGCGTTCTTGACGAGGACGTTCCCGACGACGTTCGCGGCCGACTCGGCAGCGTCGAGCGCAGCCTCGAGCGCCTCGTAGATGTCTTTCCAGCGGATCACGATCAGCGGGTCGATCCGCGTGTCCTGGAAGAGAGCCGCGATGGCGTCGCGAACGACCCGGTCGCCCTCGTCCTCCAAGGCCTTCAGCTCGACGAGCGTGTCCTGTACGCCGCGCCGGCCCTTGAGGCCGTCGAGGGCGCGCGAGAGGCAGGTCACAGCGCCGACGAGGATCCGGCACTGCTCGATGGCCTGCTTGGCCGGCTGCTCGATGCGGTAGAGCTCGAGCAGGTCGGCCGCCTCCTCGATGTGGTCGACGACGTCGTCGATCGCAGTCGCGAGTTGGAAGATATCCTCCCGGTCGAACGGCGTCACGTACTGCGTGTTCAGAAGCTGGATCAGATCGCGCGTGATCTGATCGCCCTCGGTCTCGATCGCCTTCACGTCCGCCTGCGTCACCGAGGTGTTCGGATACTCGCGGAAACGCGTCTCGGCGAGGCGCGCCGCCTCGAGCGCGTTCTGGCCGGCACGCGAGAAGAGGTCGTAGAACTCGGTCGTGCGCGGGACGAGGGCGAGCTTCACGACGCGCGCATGCTACACGGCTTCCCGGCCGTCGCCCTCGCCTGCACTCACTCGCCTTCGCCGAACGTGATCAGGCCTCCCTGGTCTTCCCGGTCGAACTCCTCGATCGCCTCCTCGACCACAGCGATGCAGGCCCTGAGGTCTGCCTGGAGCTCCCTGTGCGAGCGTGCGAACGAGGCGCCCTCGTCGGCAAAGTGCAGCAGGCGCCGCGCGGCAACGACGGACGCGTACCGGCTCCACTCGACCAACGCGATCTCGCTCCCGTCCGCGCCACGAAGCGTCCGGATCTCGGTCGGGTCGGAGATCACGGGATCGGGCGTGTAGAACGAGGCGACAGCGGTAATCCGCTCTGCCGGCTCCTCGAGACGCGTGGCGCGGTGGAGCACCCGGTGGCCCTGCTGGAAGACGGCCCAGCCCGGTCCCGGAAACTCGACCGAGACGACCCGTTGGGATGGAAGGCCTGAACCCGCGAGCAGAAGATCCCTCCCCTCCTCCACCGAGCCCAGGAAGTACTCGAAGCGCCCGCCCTTGAGCCCTCGGGGGTCGGAGACCATGAGGACGTAGTCGAACGAGACCGCATCACAGTGCCACTGGTCGACGTTCTTGCCGAGCTCATCGGGCGCGTAGTTGACGTGCATGGCGTGGTGCCCGACCGGGTGCCGCTCGATCGGTGCCTGGGCCAGGTCGCCGAGAAACTCGAGCAGGTCGGGATCGGCCGACATGCCGCGCAGAAACACTGAGCGGTAGACGCCGCCGCGCGCACACTTGGCGATCCGGCTGTTTCCGCCCGCAAAGCGCTCGAGCTCAGTGCAGACGGCGTGCATGACCCGGATCCCTTGATCGCTCAGGAGGCGGAAGGGGCTCGTGATGGCGACGGGCGAAAGCGCGGTTGGCCCGGCCGCCTCGGGACCGAGCTCGTCCAGCATGAGCACCTGCTCTGGCGGGGCGAGCTCGAGATAGCCGGGATCCCAGGGAACGTCGTTCTCGAGCGGCGCATAGCCGGGGGGCGCATCGATGATGGTCATAGGCTTCCTCCTTCGCCGACCAGGATGACACCGGAAGGCGAGCATCGCTTCGCCGAACTCCACCCGATACCCCCCTGCGGTATCCTGCGAATATGGCAACGGCTACCCCAAGAAGGATCCGCCTCGAGGTGGAAGGGATGACCTGCGCGTCCTGTGTGGCCCGCGTCGAAAAGGCGCTGAACGGGCTGGAGGGCGTCGAAGGGGCGAGTGTCAACCTTGCGACCGAAGGGGCGACGGTGGCCTTCGACCCATCGCAGCTCGGCGTCAACGAGCTGATCGGGGCAGTCGAGTCGATCGGCTATCACGCCGCTCTTCCTCTTGAACGCGAGCCCTCCGAGGCCGACCGATCGCCTCGAACGCGCCTGCTCCTGGCCGCCTTGCTCACCGTGCCCGTAGCCGTCCTTGCGATGGTTCCCCTCGCGCAGTTCTCCGGCTGGGAGTGGGTCGCCCTCTCCCTGGCCTCGATCGTCGTCCTCTGGGCCGGATGGCCCTTCCACCGGGCAGCCGCACTCAACCTGCGGCATGGGGCGGCAACCATGGACACGCTGATCTCGCTCGGGACGCTCGTGACCCTCGTCTGGTCGACAGTCGTCCTAGCCGCAGGGCTCGACGCGGACACCTACTTCGAGGTCGGCGCGGTGATCGTGACCCTGATCCTCCTGGGCCGATATTTCGAAGCGCGCGCCCGACGCCGCTCGGGGGATGCGATCAGGAAGCTCCTGGAGCTCGGCGCGAAAGAGGCCCGGGTGCTCCGGGAGGGCGAGGAGGCTCTCGTCCCCGTGGCGGAGCTTCGGCCAGGCGACCGCTTCGTCGTTCGCCCGGGCGAGAAGATCGCGACCGACGGCATCGTCGAGGAAGGCGCGTCGGCTCTCGACCAGTCGATGCTGACCGGCGAGTCGGCTCCGGTCGAGATCGAGCCGGGTGCCGACGTCGCAGGGGCGACGATCAACACCTACGGCCGCTTGGTCGTGCGCGCGACCAGGGTGGGTGGCGACACCGTGCTCGCCCAGATCGCCCGGCTCGTCGAGGAGGCACAGAGCGGCAAGGCTCCGGTCCAGAGAATCGCCGACCGGATCTCGGCGGTCTTCGTGCCGATCGTGATCGGCATCGCCCTCGCGACCCTCGCTGGGTGGCTGCTGGCCACCGGCGACGCGTCCGCAGCTCTCACCGCGGCTGTCGCAGTGCTCATCATCGCCTGTCCGTGCGCCCTCGGTCTCGCGACTCCGACCGCACTCCTGGTCGGCACGGGTCGTGGCGCGCAGCTCGGAATCCTGATCAAGGGGCCCGAGGTGCTCGAGGAGACCCGGCGGATTCACACGATCGTCCTCGACAAGACTGGCACGGTGACCGAGGGGAAGCTCGAGCTTGTCAGCGTCCACCCGCTGAACGGCGCCGGCCGGACAGAGGCTCTCCGGCTCGCGGGCGCCGTCGAGGCGGCGAGCGAGCATCCGGTGGGGCAGGCGATCGTCCGCGCCGCTCGCTCCGAGCTCGGCGCGCTTCCCCACGTGACGGGCTTTCGGAATCTTCCAGGTCTCGGCGTGTGCGGCGCCGTCGAAGGAGTCGACGTCGAGGTCACTCGTCGCGACGGCGCGATTACGGTCGCGTGGGATGGCGAACCGCGCGCAACCTTTGTGGTGCACGACAAGGTGAAACCGACGAGCCGTGCGGCAGTCGCGGAGCTTCTGGCTCTGGGCCTTACCCCCATCCTCCTGACGGGCGACACCGAGGAGACGGCTCGCCGCGTGGCGGCCGAAGTCGGCATCGACCGCGTCGTCGCCGAGGTCTTGCCCGACCAGAAGGTCTCGGTTATCCGCGGTCTCCAGGATTCGGGCGAGGTCGTGGCGATGGTCGGAGAAGGCGTCAACGACGCCCCTGCCCTCGCCCAGGCCGACCTCGGTCTCGCGATCGGCACCGGCACGGATGTGGCGATCGAGGCATCGGACATCACGCTCGTCTCCGGCGACCTCCGGGCTGCGGCCGATGCGATCCGTCTCGCACGGCGCACCTTGCGCACGATCAAAGCCAACCTGTTCTGGGCCTTCGTCTACAACGTCGCCGCGATCCCGCTTGCGGTAGCGGGATTCCTGAGTCCAATCGTGGCCGCCGGCGCGATGGCGTTCTCGAGCGTCTTCGTCGTTACAAATTCGCTCCGGCTGCGGCGCTTCCGGAGCCCAAGGGAGGAGGCCGCGTGACCCACGGATATGCAGCCGAGAAGGACGCGCTGGTCAAGCGCCTGCACCGGATCGAGGGCCAGGTTCGCGGCATCGAGCGGATGCTCGAGGAAGACCGCTACTGCATCGACATCCTGACGCAGATCGGGGCAGTCTCGACCGCGCTCGAGAGCCTCGCCTTCCGGATCCTGGACGACCACGTGAGCCACTGCGTTTCCGGCGCCATGAGCTCCGGCGATCCGGAGGTGGCGGTCGAGAAGAGCAAAGAGCTCCTCGAAGCCGTCCACCGATTCGCCCGAACGAAGTAGCCATGCCCTGGTACCTGACCATGGGGGCAGCCGTGGGCGCGCTGTGCGTGGCCGTATTCTCCGGGAAGCTCCTGACGGGAGCTCTGCCTGCCGTGGCCGTGCTCGTGCTCGTGCTCGCCGACTACCACCTCTGGGAGCGTCGCGGCCGGCCGTGGCACGACTGGACGGTGATCTTGCTCCTCCTCCCCGCCATCGCCGCCGGCGTCTGGATCGCGGCCGGTGGTCTCGCGATGGGCGTGGAGCGCACGGACGCAGCCCGCCTCGCCTACGAGGTCGGGCCCGGCGTGGCGCTCGTCGGACTCCTCTGCACCCTGATCAGCTACCACGGACGCCACCACCCGGACGAGCCGGGTCACCCCTTGTAGACGATCACGGCCTCGTCGGGCCGGCGCACGAGCGCGGCGAACCCGAGCCCGAAGAGCGCGGCTAGCGCTGCCGAGAGGCCGAGGGCCTCCGACGCGGTCGCTCCGACGCCCGTGAGGACGAGCCAGGCGAGCGCGACCACGAGGAGCCCGTTTCCCATCCGCGCACCGATGCCGATCGCGACCTGCTCGGCCCTCGGAACGTCCGAGCGCCAAAGGACCAGAAGCATCCAGCCGACCGCCGCGACAAAGAGCTCGAGCAAGATGCCGACGGCCGGAGAGGGGCGAACCGCCGCCAGGAGCAGCACGTCCCCCACGACGAGCGCGAGCAAGCTGACCGTGCAGGTGGCCTGCTTCCCGAAGCGTAGGAGGAATGTAGGCTTCCCGAAGAGCGCGTCCCCGGCTCGGTCGCGAAAGTCCTTCAGGTTGATCCTCGCGACGAAGAGCGCGAAGAGCGCGGCCGCAAAGACGGCGTCAGCCGGGGTCGCACGCCGGCCCGCTGCCAGGACACCAAGCGCGTAGGGGACGAGGACGTACGCGACCGCCAGGAAGAGGGGCGCGAGATAGGTCCGATACGACAAGCGGATCGGAGGCAGAGAGTACGCGTGGCCGATCCCGAGGGAGACGGCGACGACGGCGAGTCCCTGCCGGCCCAGCGGGACAGCCGCTGCGACGGTCAGAACGGCCGCGATGCGGTGGAGCGCGGAGAGGTCGCGCACGGTCGCATCGCCGGTCACGAGCGGCCTGCCTTGGTCTCGCGGGTGGTTGACGCGGTCGATGTCCTGGTCCGCAACGTCGTTCAGGCAGGTTGCAGCGACATAGCTCGAGGCGAGTGCAAGGGTGGCCCAGGCGTACCCCCACGAGAAGGAGGGGAGACCGTCCGCGAACGCTGCGCCGAGCAGCATGAACAGCCACAGCATGAGTGCGACCCGGTAGCGGAGCATCCTCACGGCCAGCCGGGCTCGACCCATCACTTCGGCACGACCACCTTGAGGGGCCACGTCGCAGCCAACGCAAGCACGTAGACGACCCAGAGTGCGTGGTAGAGACCGAGGAAGAAGAGCCCGATCCAGAAGAAGTTGACGAGAACGGCCGCATCGCCGACAAGCGCAGCGCGTTCTGCCACGTCACGGAAAGCCATGACCGCGAGTGAGGTCGCACCGGCGAGCGCCAGTGCGATGAGGAGCGAGACGCCCGAAGAGAACACGAAGTCGAGGTATTCGAGGCCGCCCGAGAACGCTGCGGCTGGGATCGCGAGCACGAAGGCGCCGCCGGCCGCGGCCAGGGCAAGCGCCCCGGCGAAGACGGGCACGAGCAGCCCGCGAAGCCGGCGCCGCGTCTCGGCCGAGTCTCCGACCGGAACGCTTTCAATGCGTCGCCGGAAGAACCTGTAGATCATGAAATAGGCGGCGAAGTAGAGGACGAAGACGCGGGCGGCGACCATGATCGCTCCGGCCTGCTCCGTGACATTGAAGAAGCTCGTCAGATCGACTGAGCGGTTGACTTCGTAGAGCCCGTGCGGGGCGAGCGCGAACTTCACGCCCACGATCAGCGCGTTGTAGGCGACGGCGTAGATCGCGACTCGAGCAGGGAGCCCGAGGTCTCGTCGCAGGCCGAGATAGAGCGCCCCGGTTGTGAAGAGGGCGATCAGGATGGCGCTCAGGAGGAGTGACCGAACGGGTGGCTCGTTCCCGCCGTGTCCACCCGGTATCAGGTAGGCGATCGCGAGGGCAAGGGCGAACCGATCGCGACCTTGAGCCAGAGCGAGGACATCGCGGAACGCGGCTCGGAGACTGCCATACCCTGCTATTCGCCGTCGACGGCACCCTCCTTCCAGCTCGAACGGATTACCCTGCCGCGTGTCCTCCTGGGCCAGCGTGGGAGTACTCGTGGTCGGGCTCGTGCTCGTCGTCGCGGGCGCGGAGCTCTTCTTCGACGCCCTCCTCGTCGCGGCCGGCCGGCTCGGCGTCTCTGCGTTTCTCTTGACCGTGGTCGTGTCGGGTTTCGAGCTCGAGAACCTCGCGGCAGGGATCGCTGCGAACGCGAAAGGGCTGCCGGATGCCGCGGCCGGCACGTTCCTCGGCGGAACGACCTTCCTCGCGCTCGGTGTCGCCGGGCTCGGGGCGCTCCTGTCTCCCCTGCGACCCGGCCCGCCCAGGCGGGCACTCATCTGGACGGCCGTTGCCGGCGTCCCGCTCCTCGTGCTCGGCCTCGATGGACGCCTGACCCGGCTCGACGGCGGCCTCCTCCTCGCCTGGTTCGGCGTCGCCCTGACGGTCGTGGCACGCGCCGGCGCAGGCCACAATGTCGAGCCGACGCCTCAGCGCGGAAGGTACGTCTTTCCCAAATTGCTCGCGGGCCTCGGCCTGCTCACGGCAGGAGGCGAGCTGCTCGGAGAGGGCATCCGGCGGGTCGTCGGCAACTTCGGTATCTCGGAGGCTCTGCTCGGGAACACCGCGGTCGCCGCGAGCGTGGAGGCGGAGGAGGTCGCGCGCGTCGCCACACCCGCACGGCGCGGACGGCCGGACATCGCCCTCGGCAACATCCTCGGCACGATCGTCCACTTCGTCGGCCTGAACGCGGGCGTGATCGCCCTCGTGAAGCCGATCGAGCTGAGCGACGTCTCGGTACGCCTCCACCTCCCGGTCGCGGCGGCCAGTGCGCCGGTGCTCGCGGCGATCCTTGCCTGGCGAGGCGGTCTCGGGAGGAGCGAAGGTGCGTTCCTGATCGTCCTCTATGCCGGCTACATCGTGGCTTCCATTCTGGCCGCGGTGCTCGCCTAGGCTGGGCAAGATAGGGCCGTGGAGTACCGCCGCCTCGGAGACAGCGACCTGCATATCTCGGAGATCAGCCTCGGATCGTGGCTGACCTACGGCGGCGGCGTCGAGCGCGAGCAGGCGGAGGCATGCGTGCAGAAGGCCTTCGAGGTCGGCATCAATTTTTTCGACACGGCGAACGTGTACGGGCGCGGCAAGGCCGAGACGCTCCTCGGAGAGGTGCTTTCGGGGCGCGAGCGCTCCTCGTACATCCTCGCCACCAAGCTCTATTTCCCCATGTCGAAGACCGATCGCGGCCTGTCGCGGGAGCAGGTTCTGAAGCAGATCGACCTATCGCTCGAACGCCTTCGGACTGACTACGTCGATCTCTACCAGTGTCACCGCTACGACGAGCAAACGCCTCTCGAAGAAACGATGGAGGCCCTCACCGAGGTCGTGCGCGCGGGCAAGGCTCGCTACATCGGGTTCAGCGAGTGGAGCGCGGAGCAGATCCAGGCCGCGCTCGACCTGCCGGGCGTCGAAAAGTTCGTCTCGAGCCAGCCGCAGTATTCGCTGCTCTGGCGGAAGCCGGAGCGGGAGATCTTCCCGCTCTGTGCGAGGAACGGCATCTCGCAGATTGTGTGGTCGCCGCTAGCCCAGGGCGTCCTGACTGGGAAGTACGGGCCCGACGATCCGCCACCCGCCGGCTCGCGTGCGACGAGCTCGGCCATGGGCGGATTCATGGATCGTTTCACCTCGAGGCCGGTGCTCGAGGCGGTGGAGCGGCTCCGCGCCGTCGCGGAAGGGGCGGGCTTGACGCTTCCTCAGCTCGCGCTGGCTTGGGTACTGCGGGAGCCGAACGTGGCGTCCGCGATCGTTGGCGCGAGCAGGCCGGAGCAGGTGCAGGCGAATGCCTCGGCGTCAGGGATCACGCTCAGCGAGGACACGGTGCGAGCGGCCGACGAGGCCCTCGGCGACGTCGTCGTGCGCTAGCCCCGGCGGAGTCCAGGCTCTGTCATCCGCGGATTTCATAGCCCACCGGCGGCGTGTCGTTGCCCTCCGGATCCGGGACGAACCCCCCGCCATGGGTCCCGCGAACGAATCTGAATCCGGTCTTGCGCTCTTTCGGGCTCCGGCCCCATAGGCGCTCCTCGATCACCTCGCAGAGGTACGTCCGAACGGCCGCGGGGTCGGCTCCGAGCAGCTTCGCGAGCCGTTGCTCGAGATCCACCGACTCCCGGGAGAGCATGGCGGTAGTAGAGCAACCGTGTCGGTCGTTGCCGAGCTGCATGATCGCGAGCTCAGGCCGAGGACGAATGCCCGAGCTACGTCGAATCAGCGTTTCCCACAGGATCGGCGCGATGCCGATGAGACGAGTGAGGTTGCTTTCCGAGCTTCCCACGCCAGACTCCAACAACGCCGAATCGGGGATCCCAACAGGGGCAATCCGGCGCCGATGAGCCAGTGAGGCTGCTTCCGGCCTCGCTCTCTCCATGCAAGAAGGGGTCCCTCACGATGCGTAAATTCCTGCTCCTCGCCACCAGCTTCGCCACACTCGCCGCTGCGACCGCACTGCCCGCCGCGGCGATTACACCGGCTACGTTCACTCTGACCGCGGGCGCGCTGGCTATCACCTCGCCGACCGGCAGCGTGTCGCTCGGAACTCAGGGGGCCTCGAACAGCTCGAGCACCATTACCGGCTCGATCGGCGTTGTCACTGTCTCCGACGAGCGCGGCGGCGCAACGACCTGGACGGCGTCCGTGATTGCGAGCGCATTTACTCCTCCGGCTGGTCCGGCCGACCCGGCCAGCAACGTCAGCTATGCGGCCGGCACGATCACGGCGTCCGCGCTCGTGGTCGCGCTCCCGGTGGCTGCACTGAACCTCACCGGAGTTTCGCCGGTCGTAACCGGCACGAGCACCGGAATCAGCTCCGCTAGCTGGAACCCGACCATCTCAGTGTTCGTGCCGGCGAACTTCGCCCCCGGCGTCTACTCGGCCACGATCACGAGCTCCGTCGCCTAACCAATGCGCGAACGAAACGTGCGCGGACGCGTGATCGCTCTGTCGGTGGTAGCCGGGATCATCATCACTGCTGCCAGCGCGCTCGCGGCCCTACCGCACCAGGCTATGGCGAGCTCGGGCAGCATCGGGGTCCGGCTCCTCGACGTACCGGCGGATTCGCCCGACGGCTCCCGGGCCCGCTCGTACATCGTCGATTGGGTTGCACCCGGGACGACGGTGCGCCGCCGGATCGAGATCACCAACACCACGAACTCGACTGCGGATATCACGATCTACCCGGCGGCAGCCGACCTCCGCGGCACGTTTCGGTTCGCTTCCGGCCACAGCCGAAATGAGCTCTCCAGCTGGACGTCGGTGAGTCAGCTCGTCCTGCGCCTGGCGCCGGGCACCAGGGCAGTGGAGACGGTGACGATCGAGGTGCCGAAGCAGGCCTCGTCCGGCGAGCGCTACGCCGTCGTGTGGGCCGAGGTATCCGCACCGGCACCGGTTGTAGGCGGCGTCACGCTCGTGAACAGAGTCGGCATCCGAATGTACGTTTCGGTCGGGCCCGGCGACGCGCCTCCGTCGAACTTCACAATCAGCTCACTCACCGCGGAGCGCTCGGCTTCCGGCGAGCCGCTCGTCGTCGCGACGATCCACAACACTGGCCAGCGCACGATTGACATCACCGGCAACCTGACACTCGATAAGGGCCCAGGCGGACTTCAAGCCGGGCCGTTTCCAGTCAAGCTCGCATCGGCCCTCGGGCCCGACGATTCGGCGACGGTGGCCGTGCCGCTGGACAAGCAACTCCCACGCGGTCCCTGGCGAGCGCACCTCAGGCTCAGAAGCGGACTGATTCACCACGTCGCCGTAGCGACCATCACCTTCCCTCTCCACGCGAAACCGGCCATCGCGAAGGTCGTTCCGGCGGAGTCCAGCCACCTGATCCTCGTCGTGATCGTCCTCCTTAGCTTGCTGGCCCTCGCCGCCCTCCCGCTCCTGCTCTCCCAACGAGCCCGTCGGAGCCGCGGCGACTTTAAGCCGACCGCCAAGGTCTTCGACTAACTCGCTCTCCACTGCCTGGGTCAGCGTCACGAAGCCCGGCAGGCAGCCTAACGCTGCGCACTCTCCAGGATCGAACGCAGTGAGCTCGGCCGGACGACGGCCCGACTGGCGATCCCCTAGTCGGCACTACCTGGACGCGGCCGTGCGCCGTAGGCTTCTGCAAATGCCGGCGTGTCCCCGCTGCGGTCAGGACAATCCCGACATTGCGCGGTTCTGCCTGGCGTGCGGCGCCGCAATCGCTGAGTCCGGACGAATGGGCGAGGAGCGGCGGGTTGTCTCTGTGATCTTCGTCGACCTGGTGGGCTTCACGACGGATGCCGAGCGCCTCGACCCCGAGGACGTCCGCGCCCTCCTCGACCCTTACTACGAGCAGGTTCGGTTGGAGATCGAGCGCTATGGCGGCATGGTCGAGAAGTTCATCGGCGATGCCGTGATGGGCGTTTTCGGCGCGTCCGTCTCGCATGGCGACGATCCCGAGCGGGCGGTGCGCGCGGCACTCGACGTCCGGGAGTGGGCCGAGGGCCAGGACGGGCTCGACGTACGCGTCGCTGTCAACACCGGCGAGGCCATCGTGACCCTCGACGCCCGCCCCAGCTTCGGGGAGGCGATGGTCGCGGGCGACGTCGTCAACACCGCCGCACGCCTCCAGAGCGCAGCGCCCATCGGATCGGTCATCGTGGGCGAGGAGACGCACGCAGGCACGCGCACCGTGATCGACTACCGGCCGGCGGCGCCGGTGCTCGCCAAGGGCAAATCACTGCCGGTTCGCGTCTGGCTCGCGGTCGGAGCGCTTGCCGACGCGGGCGAGCGCCCGCTCACGCGCGCTCCGATGGTCGGCCGCAAGCGCGAGCTCGAGGTCCTGTCCGACATCTGGGAGCGTGCATCGACCGAACGCCGCCCGCATCTCGTCACCCTGTTCGGTCCCGCGGGGATCGGCAAGTCGCGCCTCGCGCTCGAGTTCGCACAGCTTGTCGCATCGCGCGGCGGGCGTGTACTGCGCGGCCGCTCGACCCCGTACGGCGCGAGCAGCCCGTATAGCGCCTTCACGCATCACATCAAGCAGATTGCGGGCGTATTCGACAGCGACCAGCTGCCCGACGCGCAGGCGAAGCTCCGCCGGGCCGTCGAGGAACTCGTGGGTCAGGGCGAGACCGAGGAACACGCCGCGAACCTCGCGATGCTCATCGGGCTCGACGGCGGGCGTGACGTCCCCGACCGCGAGACGCTCTTCTTCTCTGCGCGCGTTCTCGTCGAGACGCTCGCCGCCCGCGAGCCGACGTTGCTCCTGTTCGAGGACATCCACTGGGCCGACGGCAGCCTGCTCGACTTGCTCGAGACGCTGGCCGCGCGCACGCGCGAGGTTCCCCTCCTTCTCCTTGCACTTGCGCGGCCGGAGTTGCTCGCGGAGCGTCCGGGTTGGGGTGGCGGTCTCCCCGCCTATACCGCCCTGCCGCTCCACCCGTTGTCGGACGGGGCCGCGCATGAGCTTGCAGAACGACTCCTGGCAAACACCGACGAGCAGGAGCGGCTCGCAGCCGCAGTCGCCGAGACCGCGGAAGGAAACCCGCTCTTCATCGAGGAGCTCGCTTCGACACTCGCCGAGCGCGGAAGCGCAGAATTGGCACACCTTCCTACAAGCATTCGCGCGATCGTCGCGGCGCGCCTCGACGCCCTGCCGCCGGCGGAGCGGGCGCTCCTCTTCGACGCCGCCGTAGTTGGAAGGGTCTTCTGGCGCGGCGCACTGATGCGGATGGCGTCGCGGGACGACCTTTCAGCATGCCTGGGCTCGCTCGAAGCACGCGATTTTGTCCGCCGCGAGGCCGTCTCGCGAATCCAGGGCGACCAGCAGTTCGCCTTCAAGCACGGCCTGCTCCGCGACGTCGCCTACCAGACGTTGCCGCGCGCGGCGCGGCGCGAGCGACACGGGGTAGTGGCTCAATTCCTCGAGGAGACGACCGGCGAGGTTGCGCAGTCCCACGAGGCGCTCGCACACCACAGGCGAGAGGCCGGCGATCACGACCGCGCGGTTCAGCACCTCCTCGCCGCCGGCGACCAGGCAGGCCGCGGCTGGGCGAAGGAGCGGGCCGTCGCGCTCTACCGCGAGGCGCTCGAGCTCGTCCCCCAGAACGATGAGCGGCGCCGAGACATCGGGCGCCGGCTGGCCGTTGCCCTGCAGGCGCTGTATCACGTCCCCGACGCAGAGAATCTGCGCCAGGGAGTCGATCCGGCTAGGCCGGCTCCGGGCCCAGCGGGAAATCGTCCGGAGTAACGTCGCCCACGATCTCGTAGATCACGTTGACAGAGTGGTCCCCCAGCCGCTCAGCGTGGTCGCGGACGACCTCCTCGCTAGGTGCGTCGTAGACGCAGAACGATTTCGGCGTCCCGTCATTGTCGAGGACGACGTGACTGTGCTCCCAGACGATCTGCGGAAAGTGATCCCTGGCAAGCTGCTTGGAGCGCGTCGCGACTGTCGGCACTTCCGACTCGTCAACCGTATATGTGCGTTCGATTACGTATCTTGGCATGCCCTGATAATCGCCAAGCGGTCACCCGGGGTCAAGTCCAGGGCGCCCGCGGGAGACCTAGACGATCAGCGAGGCGTAACCGCGCCATCAAGTGGTGAGGCTACGGCCGGCCGACGTCGCGATCGGGTTCGAGTCCGGCGTCGACTAGTCTTCCGCAGGGGCTTCATGAGGTTTTTCGAGTCCAGGGATGCCGCGGCGAACACGCCTGGTACGGGCCCGACCAGCGAGGCCGGTTTGTGTGCCAAAGACGAAGCCTCCCTGGACTGGTGGGACGCGATACACGGCCGAGAGGCGGAAGTGGGAGCCCGATGAGCGTCGCGTGCACGCATCTCGATCAAATCCAGGTCACGTCCCTTCCGGATCGGATTGACGGGTGCGAGGAGTGCCTGAAGATCGATAGCGCCTGGGTTCACCTCCGGATGTGCATGACCTGCGGGAAGATCGGGTGCTGCGACTCCTCGCCGAACCGCCACGCCAGCAGGCACGCCTCGGAGGCAGGCCATCCGATCATGCGCTCGGCCGAGCCCGGCGAGGACTGGAGCTGGTGCGTCGTCGACGAGGTGGGCTTCGTGTTCGAGACCGGCGATGCGGCATGACACGCGCTGCTGCCGGGATCGCATCCCCGAACGGTCTGAAGCTTCCTCCACTTGCGCTCGAAGCGTGGGAGGACACGAAGATCACGCTCCATCTTTGGGCTCAGATCGCGGGGAAGATCCGCCTGGCTTCGACGGCTCCGCGAAACCACTGGTGGCACGTTCCGCTTTACGTTGGCGTGCGCGGGTTGACGACTCGCCGAATGCACGCCGCGAACGGTGAGAGCTTCGAGATCGACTTCGACTTCATCGAGCACCGCTTGGTTGTTCGGGCGAACGATGGCGCAGTCGAAGCCTTCGAGCTCGTGGACGGGCTTTCCGTCGCGGAGTTTGACGAGAAAGTCCACGGCACTCTGAGGGCGATCGGTATCGATGTACCGATCCGGGAGACCCCGTACGGAATTGCGATCACAACTCCCTTTGCCGAGGATCGCGACCATGCCGCCTACGATCCCATCGCGGTTGAACGATTCTGGCGCGTTCTCGAGTGGTCGGACGGGGTCCTGGAGGAGTTCTCGGGTTGGTTCTGCGGCAAGACCAGCCCAGTCCATCTCTTCTGGCATTCCTTCGACCTTGCCCTCAGCCGGTTCGGGGGAAAGCGGGCGCTACCGTCGCCGAACGCAGACCCTGTAACGCGGGAGGCCTACTCGCACGAGGTGATCTCTTTCGGCTTCTGGCCCGGCGATCAGACCGTGCGAGAGGCGAGCTTCTACTCGTACACCGCGCCGGAGCCGCCGGGACTCCGCCGGCAGCCCCTGAGCCCGAAGGCGGCGAAATGGACCGACCAGGGCAGTGGCTCGCTTGCACGCCTGAGCCTCGAGGACGTGCGAAACGCGAAGGACCCGAGAGAGACGCTGTTGGGTTTCCTCGAGAGCGCATACCAGGCCGGCGCTCAGACGGCGGGCTGGAATCGAGCAGAGCTTGTGTCCTCGTGGTGTCCGAGCCCGCCGGAGCTCAGCCGGCTGCTCGGGCGCTGATGCGGCAGGGATTCGCGGCCTCGACAACTAAGAGCCCAAGGGCCGCAAGTAGCAGGACTTGGAGTGGGTTTGATGGCGCCCGCCGGCAGTTCACCAAGGAAGGAGTGCATCGTGAGCCTCACGCAGTACTACACGGCGACCACCCTCGACGGCTTCATTGCCGACCCCGACAACTCGCTGGACTGGCTGTTCACCCGCAAGCGCGAGGACGACGGGCCGGGGAACTACGGCGAGTTCATCGCCGGCGTGGGTGCGATGGCGATGGGGTCGACGACGTACGAATGGATCCTCGACCACGAGTTCGGGGACAAGGATCCGGCGGAGTGGAAGTGGCCGTACGACATCCCGTGCTGGGTCTTCACGCACCGACAGCTTCCGGTCGTCCCCGACTCCGGAATCGAGTTCACGAGCGCGGACATCGCAACCGTGCACAAGGAGATGGTCGCTGCCGCCGGCACCCGTAACGTCTGGGTCGTCGGCGGGGGAGACCTAGCCGGTCAGTTCGCCGACGTGGGGCTGCTGGACGAGGTCACCGTCTCAATCGCGCCGGTGACACTGGGTGGGGGGGCGCCTCTGCTGCCCCGCCGGATCGAGCTGCGTCTCGACGAGCTCGGACGGAACGGCGACTTCGCCTGCGCCACATTCTCAGTCATGCGCTGACCGCGTCTGACGAAACGTCGCCTCGGATGCCCGGCCGGACTTCGCGAGCTTTAGCCGGTCTCTAAGTTCCCAGACTTACCGTAAAGCGAGCCGAACTCTCGCTGTGCGCACTCAGGACAGTAGATCACTACTTCTTCGAGCTCTTTTAGGTCAGGGTCGCCGACAAGGAAAGCCTGCCAGTCGGCCGCGTCCTCGTAACTTGGTCTCTTGCGGCACTCGATGCACTCGAGAGGGCTCTTACCCTGCCCCATGATCTTGCCCTACCCGCCTCGAGCCCCGGCTAACGCGAGGCGGTACAGAATTGAAGAAATCGGTCCGCGACGGCTCCTGCTTTCTGCGAACATACGTTCGCATGACCTCCAACGGCTCGGCTTATGGACGTTTCCGCCGAGCGCTCGACACGGGAAACCTTCCAGCCGCTCGCGCTAACGCGGTAGAGCTCAAGCATGTCGGTCTCGCCGAGGCCCTCGAGCTCACCCTCCTGATCCTTGCCAGGGAGCCAACGCTCTTTCGAGCCGCCGCGCTCCGCTGGCACGCGCGCTACTGCACCGATACGAGAGCCTCGCTCGAGGAGGCGACCGCGGTGCTCGGGCTACTCGCGATGCTAGAGGGCAGCCGGGCGAGGACCGCGGCCCAGGCTCTTGCGGGACTGCTCGAGAGCCGGAGGCTCTTGCCGGCTGCCGAGGTGCTCGTGGGTTGGGCGGAGGGGTGCTGACCAGGGGATTTACCCGGCTTTGGCGTGGCAATCAAGAGCTGGAGCATGTTCGGTCCGCCGTTCAGCTCGCGTCCGGCATCGCTCGGCTTGCCGAGTAGGCCGCCAAGCCAGAGTTCCATCGCTTGACTTGTGCGAAATGACGCAATAGCTTCCTCCCGCACATAATTGCGACGGTAGACGAAAGGAGAAGGTTCTATGCGGCGACTCTTGCTCCTTGGCCTTTTGGCGGCGGTTGCACTCGTGCCTACGGCGAGCGCGGCTACAACATCGTTCTCGGCGACCTTCAAGGAAAGCTTCGGGCGTGCTACGGCCCATCGATGCTCAGCTGATGTCTTCTTCTGTGGCTCTGGCAGCATCGCGGGGTTCGGGGCCGCTACCGACGAGGTCGTCCTTACCAACTTCGAGCCTGAGACGGCCTTCGAGACCGGCTGCTCCCCGGCAGTGCTCCTCCGCACGATCACGCTGACGGATGGAAGCACCCTTGTGACCGAGGAAACGGGCACGGTTTGCTTTCCGGGGGTGACATTCGGGAATCCAGGCTCCTTCGTTTCGTACGGGAATCCGGCCTTTTTCACGGGGACGTACACGATCCTGGAAGGCACGGGTGTCTT
>JBBQXP010000017.1:0-41000 GCA_038209555.1 Gaiellales bacterium | reverse complement strand
TCCGCTGCGTCGACCGCATCTGAGAGACAGGCGTCGAGCCCAAGCCGGCCGAACCGTTCCGCGAGCGCGGCCCAGCCCGCGACCGCGCCCGGGACCGTGATGGATCCCGGGCCATGGTCGTCGACGGGCGCCAGAGGGTCGGCGGCGGCCGGAGCGGGCCCCGCTGCGTCGAGGCCGATCGACTCGCCGTCCCGCCAGACGATTGCGAACGCATCCCCGCCGATTCCGGTCGACATGGGCTCTGCGACGCAGAGCATCCCCGCGGCTGCGAGCGCCGCATCGACCGCGTTCCCGCCCCGCTCGAGCGCGCGAAGCCCGGCCTGCGTGGCGAGCGGCTGGCTCGTAGCGACCATGGCGTTCGCGGCCACGGCAGGAGGCCGGGGCGGAGCCGGGCGCCAGGGCATATAGCTAGATGGTTGGTCGATAATTGACGTGCCTGCGGGGACGGGCCAGACCAAGGCAGAGTGCGCCATCGACCGAAGGCAAGGCTAGTAGCCTTGACAAGGGCGAGGGTGGGCTCTGGCGCCGTGTCTGGGCCGCCATCCGAGGGTGCGGTAATTGTTGATCAATCATCTAGCATCGCAGAGGTGCTGACGCTCTACGATGCCGCCCGGTGCCCGTACTGCGCGCGGGTGCGGATCCTCCTCGCCGAGAAGGGTGTGCCGTACGAGCCGGTCGAGGTCGACCTCGACGACCGACCCGCCTGGATCTACGGCAAGAACCCGACCGGTCGCGTGCCGGTGCTCGAGGAGGACGAGGGCCTCGTGCTGCCGGAGTCGAGGGTGATCATGGAGTACCTGGAGGAGCGCTTTCCGGAGCCGCCCCTGTGGCCTGCCGACGCCGCTGCGCGGGCGATCGCGCGCCTCCTCCTGGAGCGGTTCGACGACCTCTCCGGCCCCTACTACGACCTGATCAAGGACCGGCCGGGGGCCTCCGAGGAGCGCCTCCGGAAAGAGCTCGCCAAGCTCGATGGGATCCTCGAGTCGCAACCGTTCCTGACCGGAGCCGCTTACGGCCTCGCCGACGTCGGCTATCTGCCGTGGATCCTGCGCATCGAGACTCGCCTCGGGCTCGACCTCGCTGAGTACCCGTCGCTTGCGGACTGGCGGGAGCGCGTCGCCGAGCGGCCGTCGGTTCGGGCCGAGATCGAGCTCCTCGCAACCGCATGAACGCGCCCCTTCGGGGCTTCACGGTGCTCCTGCTCCATGCGTTCCCGCTCGACGCAGGCATGTGGGACGAGATCCGGAGGGAGCTTGGAGAGGTCGCCGCTGTCGCCCCGAGCTTGCCGCCCGAGGGCGGCGGGCGAACGCTTCCCGGATGGGCGGCCGCAATCCTCGGTCTGATCGAAGGCGAGATCGTCCCGGTCGGGGTCTCGATGGGCGGCTACCTCGCGTTCGAGCTCTGGCGGCAGGCGCCCGAGCGTATCTCCGGCCTCGTTTTCTCCGACACGCGCGCAGGGCCCGAGACGGACGAGGGGCGTGCCGGGAGGGAGCGGACGATCGAGCTGATCCGCGAGCGCGGTGCGGCCGGCCTCTGGGAGGAGATGGAGCCGAAGCTCTTCTCGCCCTCGGCGAAGCCCGAGGTCGTCGAGCAGGCGCGGTCGCTCGCGCTCGGGCGGCATCCGGTCGACCTCGTCACGTGTGTCGAGGTCATTCGCGACCGCCCCGACTCGCGGCCCACCCTCCCGACCATCGACGTGCCGGCGCTCGTCCTGGTGGGGGAGAAGGACGAGTTGACCCCTCCGCCCGAGGCGGCGGCGATCGCCTCGGGGATCCGCGGCGCGAAGCTCGTCGCGATCCCGGAGTCGGGCCATCTCCCACCGCTCGAGCGCCCGGACGCATTCCTGGCGAGCCTCCGTTCCCTCCTCGCAGAGGTCGGTGCTTGATCGGCGACGAGTTGGCGCGCCGCCTCGACGAGGGCTCGGTCGCGATCCTCGACGTCCGGACGCGCGAGGAATACGAGGGGAATGCGGGATACCCCTGCGATCCCCGCCAGGGCCACATCCCTGGAGCCGTCCACCTCGACTGGGAGGAGCTCTTCGCCGGGGAAGGACGGCCACACGACCGCGAGACTGTGCTCGCGCTGCTCCGTGACCGCGGCATCGATCCGGAGCTCGAGCTGGTCACCTATTGCCACTCCGGGCAGCGCTCATCGTTCGCTGCCGCGGCGCTCCGGGCCGCCGGCCTCGACGCCGAGAACTACGAGGGCTCCTGGCACGAGTGGTCGCGCCGCGATTCCGCGTCTGAATTAGGCTAACCGGCCATGCTGCTGGACGGAAAGGTGTGCCTAATCACCGGCTCGGGCGGCGGCCTCGGCCGCGCCGCGTCCATCCTCTTCGCGCGCGAGGGCGGGAAGATCGTCGTCACCGACATGGACGAGGACGGCGGCCGCGAGACGGTTCGGCTGGTCGAGGAAGTCGGCGGCGAGGCGGAGTTCTTCCCGGGCGACGTCTCGGACGACGACCAGATGCGCGCCCTCTTCGACCAGGCTGTCGAGCGCTTCGGGCGGCTCGACGTCAGCTACCACAACGCCGGGATCATGCATCCGGACGACACGAGCCCGATCGACACTCCGCTCGAGATCTGGCAGAAAACGATCGACATCAACCTGAAGGGCGTCTTCCTCTGCTGCCGGTACGCGATCCCGAAGCTCGTCGAGTCCGGGGGAGGGTCGATCATCAACGTCGCCTCCTTCGTCGCGCTGATGGGCGCCGCGAACCCGCAGATCGCCTATTCGGCGTCGAAGGGCGGCGTGCTGTCGATGACCCGCGAGATGGCGGTCCAGTACGCGCCGCAGGGCATCAGGGCGAACGCGCTCTGCCCGGGCCCGGTCCGGACGCCCCTCCTCGAGCAGCTCCTCAGGGACGACGAGCGGCGTGAGAACCGCCTGAACCACATTCCCCTGGGCCGTTTCGCGGAGCCCGAGGACATCGCCAAGGCCGCGCTCTTCCTGGCCAGCGACCTCTCCTCCTACATGACCGGGACGGAGTTCGTGGTCGACGGCGGCATCACCGCCGCCTATCTGACCAAGGGACCCTAGAAACCTAGCGCCAGACCGGCTCGTCCCAGAGCCGCTGCTCGGCACCGAGGCCGAGCTCCTCGGCCCGGCGGAAGACGTGCGTCGCCCAGGCGACGTCCTCGATGCCCATGCCGACCGGCGAGACGACGATCAGCTCGTCGTTAGATGCCCGGCCAGGATGAGCTCCCGCGAGGATCGCGCCGAGCTGGACGACGGTGTCCGGGTCGAGCGCGCCGGCCGCCACCGCGCGAGCGAGCGGGCGAGAGGCATGGCCGGTCTCGGCAGCGATGTCATCCGCGACCACCAGGTCCGCGGACTCGACCACGTCCACGTCGAGGTCGAGCGAGGAGACCGAGAGGACGAGCGTCCCAGCCCCGAGCCAGGCCGCCGGGACGAACGGCTCCGACGCCATCGTGGCGGGCACGACGACGTCGGCTCCGCGCACGGCCTCCTCGGCGCTCGCAACGGCTCGTCGCGAAGGGCCGTCCGAGCGGGCGGTCGCCAGCTCTTCCGCCTTGCCGTCTGCCGGGTCGTAGATCCGGATCTCCTCGAGGGCCGGGAGTGTCCGCTCGAGCGCCATGAGCTGCGTCCGGGCCTGGACGCCGGCACCGAGTAGTCCGAGGGCGCGGGCGCCGTCGCGCGCCAGTGCCCGCGCTGCGACTCCGGAGACGGCCCCGGTGCGCATCGCCGAGATGACCGTTCCGTCGAGGAACGCGAGGGGCAGCCCCGTCTCCGGGTCGGAGAGGAGGATGACCCCGATGCCGCGCGGCAGCCCGCGCTCGGGGTTCAACGGAACGCTCGGAATCCACTTGAGGCCTGCCATGCGGGTGCTGCCGCCGACGTACGCCGGCATCGCCATGATCCGGCCGAGCTTCTCGTCGGTATCGAGGTCGTCGCCCCAGTGGATGACCGCCTTCTGGGGCGAGACGGTCTCCCCGCGGTGGTGCAGGACGAGCGTCGCCCCGATCACCTCGAGGCAGGCGTCCATGTCGAGGCCTCCCGCCTCGACGACGTCTTCCTGCGACAGACAGCGGTAGGAGACCGGAGTCAAGCGCCGGCGGGAGCGGCGACCCGCTCCTCGACGTACGTCACGAAGGCGCTGGAAAGCCGGCGGCCGATCACGTTCCAATCGTCGATCCGCTCTGCAAACTCTTTCCGTGTCCTGTCGGCATCGAGTCCGAGCTCGACCGCCCCGGGATCCAGCTCGCAGTGGCTGATCCACGTCTCGACGATCGGGCGCGTCACCTCGCAGTGGAACTGCGCGCCCCAGGCCGACTCTCCGACGCGATAGCCCTGGAGGCAGGCGGAGTTGCGAGCCAGCTCGACGGCGCCGGGTGGGAGCGTCGACTGGTAGCTGTGCCACTGGAAGGCGGGGAAGCGCTCCGGCAGCCGGCCGAAGACGGGGTCCTGGGCGGCGTCGGCTGTGAGCTCGACCTCGAACCAGCCGATCTCGGGCACAGGGACCCTGCTCACCGTGGCGCCTGCCACCTCGGCGATCAGCTGGCTGCCCAGGCAGACGCCGAAGGTCGGGACGCCCGCCTCGAGAAGTGCTGCGATCGCCTCTTTCTCGGGGCGAAGCCAAGGGTGCGTCTCCTCCTCGTGCGTGTTCATCGTGCCGCCGAAGATCATGGTCGCGTCGTATTCGGCGACTGGGCGCGAGGGCGGCTGCTCGCGCGCGTAGCTGACCTGGTGGAGCTCGTGGCCCGCGTTCCGCACGGTCTCGCCGAAGACGCCGGCCTTGCCGTCGGACCCGTGGATGATGGAGAGAACGCGCATCGAGCCTAGACTAGATGGTTGACCGGCAATCACCGCACCCACGGATGGCGGCCCAGACGCGGCGCCAGGCCGCACCGTCGCCCTTGTCAAGGCTTCTAGCCTTGCCTGCGTACGATGGCACACCCTGGCTTGGTCTGGCCCGTCCCCGCGGGCACGCCAATTACCGATCAACCATCTCGCCACGACGCCTCGCGACGAAGCGCTTTCTGGAGGTCTTGCGCGGCCGGGCCGGGAACGCCGGGCCCGAGAGGCCGGCCGTCCAGCTCGACGACAGGCATGACCTCCCGGATCGACGAGGAGGTGAACGCCTCCTCGGAGCCGGCAAGGTGCTCGAGGGGAAAGACACCTTCCCGGACTTCGTAGCCGAGTGTGCCCGCCTCCACGATCAGCGTCGCCCGCGTCACGCCCGCGAGGATCCCGAGCTCGAGGGCCGGGGTATAGAGGACGCGCTCGCGCCGCCACCACACGTTGGTCACGGGGCCTTCGAGGATGACGTCGCCGCTCGCCAGGAAGACCGCATCGTCGGCGCCCCTGCGGCGCGCTTCGGCCTCAGCGGCCATGTTGACGGCGTAGCTCGTCGACTTCACTCCGCCGAGGAGCCACGGGGCGACGGCGCGGAGATCGGCTTCGAGGCCGAGCGGGAGCGAGATCATCCTGTGGCCCTCCCGCCGGCGCTCCTCGAGATCCTCTGGGATCGAGTTCACGAGCGCGAGCGCAGTAGGCTCCTCGCTGCCCTCCCGGCCCGCCGTCCAGTACAGGCGTAGGGCGCAATCAGGGGCATCGGCCTCTTCCAGGGCGGCGGCGGCGAGCGAGCGGCAATCGTCTCGGTCGACGTCGGGCAGGCCGATTCGGGCCGCCGAGCCGGCCAGGCGATCGAGATGCTCGTCCAGCTTGAACGGACGGCCGCTGTAGACGCGTGTCGTCTCGAAGGCCGCGCGGCCGCGGATCAGGCCCTCGTCGTCCGCATGGATGACGGGCTCGTCCGGATCGACGATGCCGCGGCCTCGGACCGCGACCGCGAGCAGTGTCATGCGAGCGCCGGCTCGGGTAGCGGCGCGCCGATCGCCGCGAGGAGCGGGCGTGCCTTTACCCAGGACTCCTCGATCTCGGCCTCGGCCTCCGAGTCCCATACGATGCCGCCGCCCACCCAGAGGTGGATTCGGCCCTCTTCGACTGCGAACGTCCGGATCGTCAGTGCCAGGTCGAAGTCGCCGTTCGGATAGATCCGGCCGATCGCTCCCATCGACGCCCCGCGCCCGACGGGCTCGAGCCGTGCGATCTGGTCAACGGCGGCGATCTTCGGGGCACCCGTGATCGAGCCGCCCGGAAACGTCGCCGTGAGTATCTCCGCCAGGCCGACGCCTTCTCGCAGACGGCCCTCGACCGTCGACACCAGGTGCGAGACACCCGCGAGTCGATGCTCTTCGAGCAGCTCTGGCCAGCGAATGCTCCCGGGCTCGCAGACCCGCGAAAGGTCGTTCCGCTCCAGGTCGACGATCATGACGTGCTCCGCTGTGTCCTTCTCTGATCCGGCGAGCTCGCCCGTGGAGCCGAGTGGCTGCGTCCCCTTGATCGGCTTCGTCCAGAGGCGGCGGCCGCGCCGGGCGAGGAAGAGCTCGGGGGAGGCCGACACGATCGCCCACCCGCCGCCCAGGAGCGGCTCGCTGTGGAGCGGTGCGAGCGGTGCCAGCCGCGCGGCCAGGCCTGCTGGATCCCCCTCGAAGGGCGCAGACAGGTGCTGAACGAGATTCACCTGGTAGACATCCCCGCGCGCGATCGCGTCCTGCACCGCCTCGATCGCGGCGCCGTAGCCGCCGTCGGTCCAGGAGCGGCGCCAGGCGCCGACGCGGAAGCCCCTTGCCGCGTCGGTCCGCTCGCTCGCGGGGCGGACCCGGCAGGCGGCGAGCGGGAGCCGGCACGGCTCGGCCGGCAGGGGCGGAGTCGCGTCGCGACGGAGGACTCGCGAGAGACCGTAGCCGAGGAACACGTCGGCGAGCTGGTCTCCGCCGAAGAACTCGCTCTCCCGAAGGTAATCCTCCACCCGCGCGAAGGCGTCCTGCGCGTCCCAGAGCTCGAGCACATCCCTAAGGTAGTAGAACAGCGCCACGGCGCGGTCCACGGGCACTCGTAGAATCATCCCGTGGACGGGCGGCCGATCGGCATCTTCGACTCCGGGGCGGGCGGGCTCACCGTCCTGCACGAGTGCCTCGTCACGATGCCGCACGAGGACTTCGTCTACCTCGGCGACGGCGCGCGGTGCCCGTACGGCCCGCGCCCGGCGGACGAGATCCGCCGCTTCGCGCTCCAGATTGCCTCCTACCTCGACCGCTGCAACGTCAAGCTGATCGTGGACGCCTGCAACACCGCCACCGCTGCCGCGCTTCCGCTTCTCCAGGAGCAGCTCTCCGTCCCGGTCGTCGGCGTCCTGGCCCCGGAGGCGCACGCGGCCGTCCAGGCGACCCGGAACCGGAGGATCGGCGTCCTCGCGACTGCTGCGACCGTGGAGACCGGGCGCTACGCGGCGACCATCCGGGCGCTCGATGCAGGCACATCAGTCATCTCCGTCGCCTGCCCGAAGCTCGTCCCGATGATCGAGGCGGGCGCCATCGACGAGGGCCTGCACGCGGCCGTCCGCGAGTACGCGGCCCCGCTCAGAGATGCCGGGGTCGACACGGTCATCCTCGGCTGCACCCACTATCCGCTGATCCGGCCCGTGTTCGAGCGCGTCTTCGGGCGTGGCACGGCGCTCATCTTCTCGGCGGACGAAACTGCGAGAGAGGTGGCCGAGACGCTCGCCCGGCGCGGCGTCGCAAACGACGTCTCGCGCGAAGGAGCGTGCCGGTTCCTGACGACGGGCTCGCCGGAGGAGTTCCGTGCGCTCGGCGAACGCTTCCTGCAGCTTCCGGTCGGGGCCGTCCAGCAGATCGCGGTCAGCGAGCTGGAGCTCGCAGCGGCATGAACGTCCCTCGCGAGGGCCGCCGCCCAGACGAGCTTCGTCCCGTCTCGATCGACACGGGCTTCCTCGAGCAGGCCGATGGCTCGGCCCTCGTCTCGTTCGGGCGCACGCGCGTCCTCTGTACGGCCTCGATCGAGGACAGCGTGCCACGGTGGCTCGCCGGCAGCGGGAGGGGCTGGCTCACCGCCGAGTACGGGATGCTCCCAGCGTCGACCGGGCAGCGGATGCGCCGCGAGGCAAGCGAGGGAAAGCAAAAGGGCCGCACGGTCGAGATCCAGCGGCTTATCGGGCGCTCGCTTCGGGCTGCCTACGACATGCAGACGCTCGGGGAGCGGACGGTCTGGCTCGACTGTGACGTGATCGAGGCCGACGGCGGGACCCGGACTGCGGCGATCAGCGGCGCCTGGGTCGCGCTCGCATGCGCGGCGGCGAAGCGCGGGTTGCCGGCTCCGGCCGACGTGGTCAGCGCTGTCTCCGTCGGGATCGTGGACGGCGAGTCGTTGCTCGACCTCGATTACGGGGAAGACTCGACTGCGGAGGTCGACATGAACGTGGTCATGACCGGCGACGGGCGGCTGATCGAGGTCCAGGCGACGGCGGAGCGAGTGCCCTTCGAGCGGGCCCAGCTCGACGAGCTGCTCGGCCTCGCCGCCACGGGAATCGACCAGATCGCCGTCGTCCAGCGAGAAGCGGCGGCGTGAACGTGATCCCAGAGATCTCGGACTGGGAGATCGCGTTCCGGCTCTTGCTCGCTGCGGGCCTCTCCGGGCTCGTCGGCCTCGAGCGCGAGCTCCGCGAGCGCGCAGCCGGCCTGCGGACGCACATGCTGGTCGGACTCGGCTCGGCGCTCTTCACCGTCGTCTCGGCCTACGCCTGGGGAGACTTCACCTTCAACCGCTCGCAAGGGACTGCGTTCGATCCCACGCGAATCGCAGCCCAGATCGTGACCGGGATCGGCTTTCTCGGAGCAGGCGCCATCATCCGCCAGGGTCTTTCGGTTCGCGGGCTCACGACCGCGGCGGGACTCTGGGCCGTGGCGGCGATCGGAATGGCAGTCGGTGCCGGCTTCTATCTGCCGGCACTGATTACGACCGGCCTCGTGCTGGTGGGGCTCGGCCCCTTCCGCTGGTTCGAGGGCTCGCTCGGGCGGTTCCGCCGGTCGGGGCGCGTCCTCGAGGTCGACCTTCGCCCGGAGCAGCCCATCTCGGGCGTGCTCACGGTGCTCGAAGGGCGGCGCAGCCGTGTCGACAACGTCGAGCTCGAGGACGAGGAGGACAGCCGAAAGCTCCGGATCGAGCTCGACCTCCCCTTCGGCGGCAGCGGGCAGGATGTCATCGAGCAGCTTACGGCCCTCGACGAGGTGATCGGCGTCCGCTGGCGGCAGTAAGGCTCGTCCTCGCCTCCCGGAATCCGCACAAGGCGCGGGAGCTCCGCGTGATCCTGCCCGCCTGGGAGATCGAGTCGCTCGAGACCGACCGAGATCCCCCTCCCGAGACGGGCTCGACCTTCGCCGAGAACGCGGAGGGAAAGGCCCGATTCGGCCGGGAGGTGCTTGCCCGGGACGACGTCTGGGTGCTGGGCGAGGACTCGGGGCTCGAGGTGGACGCGCTCTGCGGCGAGCCAGGCGTTCTCTCGGCGCGCTACGACGGCGAAGGAGCGACCGACGAGGCGAACCTGCGAAAGCTGCTCGACCGGCTCGCGCACCAGACTCTGGGCAGGGAGGCGCGCTACGTCTGCGAGCTGGTCGGCTTCGGCCCGGGCGGCGCCGAGATCCGGGCGACCGGTGAGCTCAGAGGGCGGATCGCGGAGGCGCCCTCGGGCGCGGAGGGCTTCGGCTACGACCCCGTCTTCGTGCCAGAGGGGGAAGAGCGCACGGTGGCAGAGCTCGGCGACGCGTGGAAGGCCGAGCACAGCCACCGCTCGCACGCCGCGCGAGCATTCGGACGGGCCTTAGATGCCTGACCGGCAATCACCGCACCCCCGGATGGCGGCCCAGACGCAGCGCCGGGGCGCACCCTCGCCCTTGTCAAGGCTTCCAGCCTTGCCTGCGGACGATGGCACACCGCGGCTTGGTCTGACCCGTCCCCGAGGGCGCGCCGATCACCGATCAAGCATCTAGAAGCGGCGTCCCCGGTGGAGTAAGGTGGCCCCGGTGCCGCTCTTCTCACACGACACGAAGGCCGAGGCGCTCGGACGCGTCCCGCTCTTTTCCGGCCTGTCGAAGAAGGAGCTGACCCAGCTCGCGAAGATCACCGAGGATCTCGAGGTCCCTGTCGGCAAAGTGCTCTGCCGCGAGGGCGAGACCGCGCACGAGTTCTTCGTCATCGTCGAGGGTGAGGTCGAGGTCACGCGTGGCGGGGAGATCATCGCGACACTCGGGCCGGGCGACTTCTTCGGTGAGATCGGGCTCTTCGAACACATCCCACGAACGGCGACCGTGACGGCGAAGACTCCGCTCCGGTTCTTCGTGCTCCACAGCCAGGCCTTCTGGACCCTGCTCGATCACGAGCCGGAGGTGCAGGCCAGCATCCTCCGCGCGCTCGCGAAGCGCGTCCTCGCCGACTCTACGATCTAGGCAAGGCCGACCGGCGGCTCCTCGGTCGCCTTGCGGGCGCGTCCGACCCACCAGTTGATCTCGGCGCCCAGGACCAGGATGTTCGCCATCACGTAGAGCCAGAAGAGGAGCAGGACGAGCCCCCCGAAGGCCTGGAGGGTCACGAGCCCCTCGGTTGCCCGCACGAACAGGGGCAGAACCTGGAAGCTGGCCTGGAGGAGGAGGGCCGCAAAGGTGGCGCCCGGGAGAGTCTCCCGCCAGGTGAGGGGCTCGTTGGTGAGGATCCGGTAGACGCTCCACGCGAACCCCAGCACGAGCAGCGTGGAGACGGCGATGGCGTAGACGTACGCGAGCACGGGCCCGATGTACGTCGTGTCCTTGGCGAGCTCAACGCCGAACGAGCTGACGATGAGGGCCACGAAGAGCATCACCAGTGCCGTGGCAGTCAGGAGCAGGACGAGGAGCTTCTGGTGGACGAAGGAGCGGTTCGGTAGCCCGTAGACGATGTTGAACGCCGACTCCAGCACGCTGAAGAATCCGAGTGCGCTCCAGAGAAGGCCGACGACGCCGATGATGCCCACGGTGCCGGCGCTCTCGCGGATCGAGTCGACGACGGAGAGGAGACGCTCGACCGAGGTTTGGGGGAAAGCACGCTGGAGCTGCTCGATCAGGTAGCTCGACTCGTTCTGCTCGCCGGTCAGCGCGACGAGTGAAAGCGCGAGGAAGAGGAGGGGGACGAACGCGAGGAGCGCGAAGTACGCCACCATCGCGGCGAGGTGTGTTCCACGGTCGCGCAGGAACTTCCCCAGGATGGCCGAGACGGCGCGCATCGCCCGAGTTTAGGAGGGATAGAGGCTGTGGTAGGTTGGCCGGATGGACGCCGCACAGGCGCTCGCCGACCTGACAGAGATCTCGACCCAGATCCAGGCGGCGCTGATTGCGGATGAGAAGGGGGCGGTACTTGCTTCCACGTTCGCCGACGACGCGACCGCCGGCAAGGCCGCGCGGTCTGCGCTCGACCTCCTTGCCGCGGCCGAGGACGCCGGTCGAAACGGCACCGTGCGCCTGACGCAGGTTCTGGCCGCGACGCGCGACGGTTCAGTCTTCCTGGTGCGGGGAGAAGAGCGGATCGCCACTGCGATCACGGGCCCTGAGCCGACGGTCGGGCTCGTCTTCTATGACCTGAAGACCTGTCTGCGATTGTCTGCCGAGCAGCCCGAGAAAGCCAAGCAGTCCCGAAGTAAGAAAGAGGGCGAGGGGGAGAGCATCGATGCGTAGCGCCCTCCGGTGGGGCGTCGTCGCTCTTGGGTCGGCTGCCGGCTTCGCGCTTTGGCGGCGGTCGTCCGGCAAGGGCCGCGAGCGGGTCGAGCTTTACTTCTCGGACGGTTCAATGGTGTCATTCCCGGAGGACTCGACCGAGGCGGCGAGGCTCATACCCCTCGCGCACCAGATCCTCACCGACGCACGCGGGTGACGGACGCGGAGCTCGCGCAGCGAATCCGCGAGCGCGCATACCTCGAGGGCGACTTCGTTCTGCGCTCGGGCCGGCGCTCTCGCTACTACCTGGACAAGTACCGGTTCGAGACCGACCCGGAGCTCTTGCGGGAGCTCGGCGAGCGGATCGCAGCCTTTGTCGGCGCGAGCTCCGAGCGGCCCGACCGGTTGGCGGGCCCCGAGCTCGGCGCCGTCGCGCTCGCCGCCTCCGCCTCGCTTGCATCCGGGCTGCCCTTCCTGATCGTTCGAAACGGGGCGAAGGGATACGGAACCAACCGTGTGCTCGAGGGTGTCTTCGAGCCCGGCGAGCGGGTCTGTCTAGTCGAGGACGTCGTGACGACCGGGGGCGCCGCGGTCAAGGCGGTGGAGGAGCTCCGGGCGGCCGGCCTCGAGTGCCGGACGGCGGTCTGCGTGGTAGATCGGGAGGAGGGCGGAGTGGACGCCCTCGCCCGTCAGGCGGTCCGGTTGACGCCGCTCTTTCGCGCCAGTGAGATCGCTGCGGCCGAAAAAGACCCGTAAACCCGCATCATTGCGTGGAATCGCGGCCCCTGTTAGTCTGGTGCCGCTTCACCACGGACCCAAGACGGAGGAGGAGAGCGCAGTGACGAAATCCGAGTTTGTCGAGAAGGTGGCCTCCAAGGCTGACCTTTCGAAGCGCGATGCCGCCAAGGCGGTGGATGCCTTCCTCGACTCGGTGCAAGAGACCCTCGTGAGCGGTGAGGCCGTGTCGTTCACCGGTTTCGGCAAGTTCTCGCCGCAGCGGCGGAACGAGCGCCAGGGCGTGAATCCCCGCACCGGCGAGAAGGTCACGATCCAGGCAGCAACGGTCCCGAAGTTCTCCGCAGGCAGTGGGCTGAAGAGCGCCCTTCGCAACACCTAGCCAGCTCCGCCCTCCAACGTTCCGACGAGGACCGCCGCGAGGCGGTCCTCTGCCTTTGGTCCTTAGGGCGCGAGGTGCACGGCACCCGTCTCGTCGAGTGCCCACCTCGGGTTATGCGCGATTTCCCACGGGTGGCCGTCGGGATCGGTGAAGGCGCCCGAGTAGCCACCCCAGAACGTTGCCTCGGGTCTTCGAGTCACGGCCGCCCCGGCACCCTCGGCCTCGGCCACAACCGCATCGACCTCGGAAGGCGAACGCACGTTGTGGGCTAGCGTGATCCCGCCGTAACCACCCGAATCGTCCACCCCGGAGTCGGCCGCAAGGGCCCCACGGTCCCAGAGAGAGACCACCATGCCCCCGGCCTGGAAGAACACCACGTCGTCGTCGGGCGCCGCCCGGGTCGACCAGCCGAGCGCCTCGTAGAACGCACGGGCGCGGGCCAGGTCACGCACGCCTAGCGTCACCACGCTGACTCGCTGCTCCATGCAGGAAGCCTGTCATGGGAAAGCCCGCAGTTGAAGGCGAACATATGTTCGTCTAGCATCTGGTCCATGCAGCTCAGGCTGGATGCCGCCGACAGGCTCGTGGAGCTGATCGAGGAACAGGGCGGCGTCCTGCCGGTGGAGGAGGCGGCCCGGTCACTCTTCGCCCTCTCGCGGGCACCAGCGGGGCTCGCGCGCGATCTCCTCGCAGACATCGTCGTCGCGGACTCGCGCCTCGACTGGAGTGGCCGCTCGGTCGGGCTTGCCGGTTCGCAGCTCCCCGCGCTCCCGCTCGAGGCGGCCACGTACGTGGTCGTCGACCTCGAGACGACGGGTCTCGCCCCGGGCCGCGCTCGCATCTGCGAGATAGGCGCTGTTCGTGTCCGCGGCCTCGAGCTCGCGGCGGCGTTCGAGACTCTCGTCGATCCTGCCATGGTCTTGCCCGCGAGCATCACGGCGTTGACGGGCCTCTCGGACACCGACCTCCGGGGAGCGCCGTCATCCGGAGTCGCTGTCGCCCGTCTCCTCGACTTCGCCGGCGACTGCGTGCTCGTGGCCCACAATGCGCGGTTCGACCTCGGCTTTCTGAACTATGAGGTCGAGCGGCTGCATGGACGGCGGCTCGGCTTGCCCGTCCTGGACACGGTCTGGCTGGCGCGGCGGCTTCTCGCTGGCCGCGCCCCGCGCGTGGGCCTTGCGTCGCTGGCGCACTTCTTCGGCACCTCGACGGAGCCATGTCACCGGGCGCTGCCTGACGCCCGGGCGACGGGCGAGATCCTCGTCCACCTCCTGGGGCTCGCCCAGGAGCGAGGAGCGCGCTCGGTCGCAGACGTCCTCGAGCTGGCGGCGCCCCGAGCGCGCCGCGTGCACAACAAGCGCGGGCTCGCGTTCGGCGCCCCGGAGCGCCCAGGCGTCTACGTCTTCCGCGATGTGCGCGGACAGGCGCTCTACGTGGGGCGCGCCCGGAACCTTCGGACTCGGCTCCGTTCCTACTTCCGGTCGGAGGCGCAGCGTCCCGCCGTCGAGGCCGCCCTCGCCGCGCTCGATCGGATCGAATGGACCGTCCTCGGTTCGGAGCTCGAGGCCGGCCTCGAGGAGCTGCGGCTGATCCGCGAGCTCCGGCCACCGGCTAACGTCCGGAGCGCTCGGCCGGACCGCTACGTCTACTTTCGGAGGCGGGGAAACGCGATGGTTGTCACGAGCCGACCGAGCGAGCTCGGGCCGATCCGGAGCCGGCGCCGCGCCGAGCAGGCCGCGCGAGCGCTGGCGGGAAGCTCGGAGGAGGAGCTGGCGGTCCTCCGGTCCGGGGGCGCGCTGCCACGTCTCCGGGCTCGTCTGCGCGACCTGTCCGAATCGCTTCGCTACGAGGAGGCGGCGAAGCTGCGCGACCGCATCAAGGCGCTCGAGGACGTCGTGCGCGATCTGCGGACGCTCGATCGGCTCCGCTCCCTGGGCGCGTGCCTGATCGTCCCGGGGGAGGAGCAGGGTACTCTGCGCGCCGTCTTCGTCGCCGGCGGGAGGGTCGCGTCTGTGCGGACGCTCCCGTTGGCAGGGACCGGGGCGGTCCTCGAAGTGCGCACAGGGCTCGCCATCGCCCGGGCGGTGCAGGCGGAGGGGCCGACCTTCGACGCCGAGGCTGCCGACGAGCTTCTCCTCGTCGGCACCTTCCTACGCCGGCCGCCTCCCGAGCTCGCGGTTTCCCCTCTCGACGAGGAAGGGATTCTCGCCGTCTGTGCAGATAAGGGTCGTCTTTGGGCAGGTGTAGCCTAAGCTCCGTTCATGAGGCAGGAGCTCGAGGCCGCCGCCACGATCTCGGCGGGAGCATTCGCTGACCGGGTGGCCGAGGCGGTGGAGCGGAAGCGGAGCCAGCTCCTCGTGGGACTCGACCCGCGTGCAGAGCTGCTGCCGGTCGAGCTTCGAGCCGGCGCCCACGCCGGCCGCGCAGCGGCTGCCGATGCCTGTGCCCGCTTCTGTACGGGACTCGTGGACGCGGTGTGCCCGTACGTCATCGGGGTGAAGGTCCAGCTGGCGTTTTTCGAGGCGCTCGGCGCCGACGGGGCACGTGCCTTCGAGGACGTGTGCGACTACGCCCGCACCGCAGGCCTCGTGGTGATCGCCGACGGGAAGCGGGCCGACATCGGCTCGACAGCGCGGGCGTACGCGGATGCGTACCTCGAGGGGCGTGAGGACGGTTCCCCTCCCGCGGTCGATGCCCTCACCGTGAACCCGTACCTCGGGAGCGACTCTGTCGAGCCGCTAATCGCGGCGTGCCGGCGCTCCGGCACCGGCATCTTCTGCCTCGTCCGCACGTCGAACTCCGGGAGCGTCGATGTCCAGGACCTCGCGACCTCTGACGGCCGCCGAGTCTGGCACCACGTCGCCGAGCTCGTCGATCAATGGGGCGCGGAGCTCGTGGGGGATAGAGGCATCTCGAGCGTCGGCGCGGTGGTCGGCGCCACGTATCCCCGGGCGGTCGGGGAGGCGAGACGGCTGATGCCGAAGGCCATACTGCTCCTGCCCGGGATTGGCGCCCAGGGGGCGACACCCGCGGACGTGGCGCGGGCGTTCACCAGCGGGCCTTCGAGTGCGCTCGTGCCGGTTTCACGCTCGATCATCTACGCGTTTCGGGTCGACGGCGCCGACTGGCGCAAGGCTGCGGCGGCTGAGGCCGCCCGCCTGCGGCGGGAAGTCTGGGGTGTGGCCGGGTGGTAGACCCCGAGCAGCTCCGCGATTGGGGCCCGCGTCTGCTTGCGCCGCTTGCCTTCTTCGTGGCGGCAACGGTGCTCGTGCTCGTTGTCCACCGTGCTCTCAATGCGGACAGTGGCGCCACCCCGACCCCGGCCCCCCGGGTCACCGAGCCGGGGACGAACGCGACTCAACCGTCGACGGGCACGAAGGACGAGGCGCCGGCAAAGAAGAAGTTCTACCGCGTGCGACCCGGCGACACCCTCGATGCAATCGCGGCGCGCTTCAAGACGACGACGGACGAGCTCATCAGACTGAACCAGAGCATCGACCCTCTGTCGCTGACCGTCGGCCAGCGAATCCGCATCCGTTAATGCTTCCTGGTACCGCTCCATTCGCGCCGGCCGATCGGCACTCGTAGAGCATCAGGTCGTAGAAGGCTGACCCGTCTGCTTGTTCCGCTCCAGGGCGCTCATGGCCGTGGGTGTTCGCGGGAGGAGCGCTCGAGCTCGCGCCGTCGCCGCTCGGCACTGACCTTCCTGGCCGCGTGAACACCGGCGAGGGCGATCGTCATGAGCGGGTTTCCAAGCGTGCGAGCACGCACCAGGCCGACCTCGACGTGCCGCTCCCGGCGAGGGATCCTGAGGCTGCGCGGAGGACTGTCGAGGGGAACGACACGCTCGTGGCCCTTCCGCTCTTCGCCGGCCCAGACGAAGAATCGGGTCGGACGCAGGTCGAAACCGCCCAGAGACCCGATCTGCACCTCGAGCGAGCGCTCGACCCCGCGGACGCGCGCCGGCTTGGTCTCCCGCTCTTCGGACCCCATCGCGGGTCATTCTAAGTACTAGCTAGATTGGCCACCGTGCGCCGCCGGCTCCTGTTCGTCCTCGTTGCTCTGGCGGCTGCGACACCCGCCGAGGCGGCCGTCGACCCGCCGCCCTCGAGCGCCCGGGCGGTGCTCGTCGCGACAGGGGCGGGAAAGGTTCTCTACGAACGGAACGCGGAACGCAAGCTGCCGATGGCGAGTATCACGAAGCTGATGACGGCGATCGTCGTGCTCGAGCGCAAGCGGCCCGGTGACTTGATGACCGTCCGCGAGACGGCAGCGGCGGTGGGCGAGTCGAGCGTCCACCTTCGGGTCGGCGAGAAGCTGAGGGTCCGCGACCTCCTCGCCGCGGCGCTGATCCAGAGCGCGAACGACGCCGCCGTCGCGCTGGCCACCGGCACTGCAGGCGCCGTCTCGGAGTTCGTCGGGTTCATGAACGTCAAGGCACGGCGACTTGGCCTGACGCACACGCACTTCGTTCGCCCTGACGGCCTCGATGTCTCCGGCCACTATTCCTCCGCACGCGACGTCCTGAAGCTTGCGCGGGTGGCGATGAAGAAGCCCTTGGTACGGCGTCTCGTTGCCATGCGGAGCGCGAGGATCGCCGGGGGCCGCTTCCTGTTCTCCTGGAACGACTTGCTCGGTCGCTACCCCGGTCTGATCGGAGTCAAGACCGGCCACACCGACGCGGCCGGGTGGTGCGAGGTCGCAGCGGCGCGACGGGACGGCGTCACGATCTACACCGTTGTCCTGGGGAGCCCGAGCCGTGCCCAAAGGAACGCCGACCTGGCGCGCCTGCTGGCGTGGGGCCAGGACCTTTTCGGCCGCGTTCAAGTGGTCTTCACCGGCCACACGTACGCGACGTCGGCGATCAGGCTCGAGGAAGACCGCCTGCCGCTCGTCGCGGCCGGCCCGGTGAGCGCGGTGGTTCGGGTCGACCAGCCCCTCGTCGAGACCGTGGTCGCTCCTGCGCTCGTGGCGGGGCCCGTGGAGGCAGGTGCGAGCCTCGGTGAGGTTCGGGTCTCGCAGCGGGGCAAGGTCGTGGCCAGGGCGCCGCTCGTCGCGGCCCGCCCGGTCGAGGAGCCGGGGTTCGGTCACAAGCTGTCCTGGTACTCTGGGCGGACGCTCGACGAGGCCAGCGATCTGCTCGAGCGAGTCTTCGGAAGCATCTTATGATCGTCACCGTCACGCTCAATGCGGCCATGGACCGAACGCTGTCCGTGCCGAACCTGCAGCTCGGCCATCGCCATCGCGCCAGCCTCGGCTTTGCGAGCGCCGGCGGCAAGGGAATCAATGTTGCCAGAGCGCTCAAGCGGCTCGGCGTCCCGGTCGTGGCGACGGGCCTCGCGGGCGGGCGGAACGGCACGCTGATCGTCGAGGACTTGACCAGCGAGGGCATCCTGAACGACTTCGTGCGGATCCGTGGTGACTCGCGGACGTCTCTCGCAGTGCTCGACCCGATCTCGAATGCCCACACCGAGATCAACGAGTGGGGACCGCAGGTCGACGAGAGCGAGCTGGAGATCCTGCGCGAGAAGCTCGACTACCTGACGAGCGGGGCCGAGTTCGTCGTGCTCGCAGGCTCGCTTCCGCGCGGCGTCGACCCAGGGTTCTACGGCGATCTGATCCGGGACCTGAACCGTAAGCACGTTCTCTCTGTACTCGACTGCGATGGCGAGCCCCTGCGGCTCGGAGTCGAGGCCGAGCCCTACCTCGTGTCACCCAACATGACCGAGGCAGAGCCGCTCGTCGGCCACGAGTTCACGGATCCAGAGGATCTCGTGACGGGACTCGACGAGATCGCAGAGCTCGGGGCGCGAAACGTCGTCCTGACGGTGCCGGACGGCTGTTACGCCCTCTTGCGGGAGGACCGCAGCGAGCACCGGCTGCGCGGCCGGGCGCCGATCCTGGAAGCTGTCTCCGCCGTCGGTGCGGGTGACGTCTTGCTTGCGGCGTTCATCGCAGCCCGCGCGGCCGGTCGTCCGATGGAGGATGCCGTGCGGAGCGCCGTCGCGACTGGTGCAGCCTCGGTTCTCGAAGCGGGAGCCGGACAGTTTGACCCGCGGGAGGCGAGCCGCCTCACGGGCCTCGTCGAGGTCGACCAGCTCGACCCCGTCGGCCAGGACGTTTAGATGGCAACCCGCCGAGTCGTCTGGCCCCGCTGGTACGATTCAGTCACTTGAGAGGCTGTAGAAACAGCGGTTTCCGGAACCCAGGCGAGCAAGAAGCGCCTGGGTTTTGTGCCTCGGAGGGAGCTCGATAGCAGTGGAGCTCGAGCTGGGACGCGCCGAGATCGAGCGGCTCCTCACGCTTGAGCGGAAGTTCGCGAAGGAGGGGCTCACCTTCGGTGACGTCCTGCTCGTTCCGGCCGAGTCCGATGTCCTCCCCGGCGAGGTGTCGACGCGGACACGCTTTACCCGCGGGATCGAGATCGAGATTCCGATCGTCTCCGCCGCGATGGACACTGTTACGGAGGCGCGGATGGCGATCGCGCTCGCCCGTGAGGGCGGCATCGGCGTTGTGCACAGAAACCTCCCGGTCGCCGACCAGGTGGCCGAAGTCGACAAGGTGAAGCGCTCGGAGGCCGGCATGATCGTCGAGCCCGTGACCTTGCGGACCGACGCGCTCGTCTCCGAGGCCCTGGAGCTCATGGCCCGCTACCACATCTCCGGCGTCCCCATCACGGCGGAGGACGGCAAGCTCGTCGGGATTTTGACCAATCGCGATCTGCGCTTCCAGGACGACGTCGACCGGCCCGTCTCGACCCTCATGACCTCGGAGAGCCTCGTCACCGTTCCGGTCGGCACCACCCTCGAGCAAGCACGGGAGACGCTCCACCGCCACAAGGTCGAGAAGCTGCCGGTCGTCGATTCGGACGGCATGCTCCGAGGCCTGATCACGGTGAAGGACATCCAGAAGCGCGAGCAGTTCCCACATGCGACGAAGGACGAGCGAGGCCGGCTCCGGGTTGCGGCCGCCGTCGGTGTCGGCGCAGAAGGGCTGGAGCGCGCGGAGGCGCTGCTCAGCTCGGACGTCGACGTGCTCGTCGTCGACACGTCTCACGGCCATTCGATCGGCGTCATCGAGACGATCCGGGAGCTCAAGGGCCGGACCGACCTGCCGGTGGTCGGCGGCAACGTCGCAACGCGGGAGGGCGCCGAGGCGCTCGTCGACGCAGGCGCGGACGCGATCAAGATCGGGATGGGCCCGGGCGCGATCTGCACGACCCGCGTGGTGGCGGGGATCGGGGTCCCGCAGGTAACGGCCGTCTACGACTGCGCCCAGGTCGCGGCGAGGCACGACGTGCCGCTGATCGCCGACGGTGGCATCCAGTACTCCGGCGACATCGCGAAGGCGCTCGCCGCCGGAGCGGACTGTGTCATGCTCGGCGGGCTCCTGGCCGGCGTCGACGAGAGCCCGGGTGACGTCGTCCTGCACCAGGGAGAGCGGTTCAAGGAGTACCGGGGGATGGGCTCACTCGGCGCCATGAAGTCGCGCTCGTACTCGAAGGACAGGTACTTCCAGGCCGACGTCGACGAGGTCGAGAGGCTCGTGCCGGAGGGGATCGAGGGCCGCGTCAGCTACAAGGGGCCGCTCCGACCCGTGCTCCACCAGCTGGTCGGCGGGGTGCGCCAGGCGATGGGCTACTGCGGTGCCTCGACGGTCGATGACCTGAAGCGCGCCACCTTCGTCCGCGTCACGGCGGCCGGCATGCGCGAGAGCCATCCGCACGATATCTCGATGGCGAAGGAAGCTCCGAACTACCGGGGGGTCTGACCATCTGATGGGTCAGGTGCTTCCGATCCCGGAGCCGCCCGTCGAGGAGCGGCCCGTGCTGGTCGTCGACATGGGCGGCCAGTACTCGCAGCTGATTGCTCGCAGGGTCCGCGAATGCCGTGTCTACTCGGAGCTCGTCCCGCACACGATGTCGGTGGACGCGATGCGTGCCCGCCGCCCGCTCGGCCTGATCCTCTCCGGCGGGCCGGCCTCGGTGTACGCGGACGAGGCGCCGCAGCTCGATCCGGGAATCTACGAGCTCGGAGTGCCCATGCTCGGCATCTGTTACGGCATGCAGCTGATCGCACACCAGCTGGACGGTGAGGTCGATCACACCGACCGTGCGGAGTTCGGGCGCTCCGAGCTCAAGGCGGAAGCAGGGAGCGCCCTCTTCGAAGGGCTCCCGGCCGACCAGGCCTGCTGGATGAGCCACCGGGACTCCGTGGTCGCGGCCCCGTCGGGCTCGCGTGTCACGGCCTCCTCGCCTTCGGCTCCAATCGCCGCATTCGAGGCGCCCGGCCGCGGCCTTTACGGCGTCCAGTTTCACCCCGAGGTCGTGCACACGCCCCATGGCATGGACATTCTCAAGAACTTCCTCTTCCACGTTGCGGACGCTCCGCCGGTCTGGACCCCCACGGCCGTGATCGAGGAGGAGACCGCGCGCGTCCGCTCCCAGGTGGGAAGCGATCGGGTGCTCTGCGCGCTCTCCGGGGGAGTCGACTCGGCGGTGGCGGCGCTCCTCGTTCATCGCGCGGTCGGAGAGCAGCTGACCTGCGTCTTCGTCGATCACGGGCTGCTCCGAAAGGACGAGGCAATCCAGGTCGTCGAGACCTTCGAGCGCCATTTCCAGGTGCCGCTGGTGCACGTCGATGCCCGCGAGCGGTTCCTCGCCCGGCTCGAAGGCGTCACCGATCCGGAGGAGAAGCGAAAGCGGATCGGCGAGGAGTTCATTCGCGTCTTCGAGGAGGAGTCGCGCCGGCTCGGCACGATCCGTCACCTCGTCCAGGGAACGCTCTACTCGGATGTGATCGAGTCGGGCGGGTCGGGGGACGGCGTCGCCGCGACAATCAAGTCGCACCACAACGTCGGCGGTCTCCCAGAGGAGATGGACTTCGACCTCGTCGAGCCCCTGCGGATGCTCTTCAAGGACGAGGTGCGCCGGGTCGGCGAAGAGCTGGGCCTCCCCGAGGGAATGGTCTGGCGCCAGCCGTTTCCCGGCCCGGGGCTCGCAATCCGCATCATCGGCGAGGTGACGGAGGAGCGGCTCGAGCTCGTGCGCGAGGCCGACGCCGTCCTCCAGGAGGAGATCCGCCGCGCCGGGCTGTACAAGGATCTGTGGCAAAGCTTCTGCGTCCTTCCCGCCGTCCGCTCCGTGGGCGTGCAGGGCGACGGTCGCACGTACGCCTATCCAATCGTGATCCGGGCCGTCACGTCCGACGACGCCATGACCGCCGACTGGGCCAGGCTCCCGTACGACCTGCTCGAGACGATCTCGAGCAGGATCATCAACGAGATCCCCGGCATCAATCGCGTGGCGCTCGACCTGTCGTCAAAGCCGCCGGCAACGATCGAATGGGAATAACCGGCTAACGAAGCTAGCCGCCGCTCCCCGGCCTAGGCGTGCCTTGAGCTAGTCGTCGGCCTCGTCGACGGCCTCTTCGGCCGCCTCACCGTGCTCGACGATGTCTCCGGGCTTGAAGAGGACCTTCTCGAGGGCGACGTGCCACTTCTCCTTGCGGCGAATGAGGAACTCCAGATCCATCGCGAAGTGCTTGAACTCCTCCTGCTGGGCGTTCTCCATGATCGCGCGCGCCTCGGCGTCCTGCTCGAGTGCGAGGCGCTGCTCGTACCAGCCGATCGCCTCCGCCTCCTCGATGAGCGAGGTGCACATGCGCGCAAACGTCCTGGTCTCATCCGGCAGCTCGGCCGCCGGTTCGTGGTACTGCTCGAATCCCACCTGAGCCTCCTTCTAGTCGGCGTGAAACCCGCGGAGCCCCTCAGGCTCTTCCTCGACGGTATCGACCCGTTCCACACGGGCGCCCGGCGGCCCCTCGCCAGCAACTGCGAGGAGCCGGTCGACCGCATCCGGCTCTCCTTCGAAAACCGCCTCCACGGTTCCATCGGGCTTGTTCTCGGCCCACCCTGCGACGCCCTCCTGCTCGGCATGGTGGACGAGCGTGGAGCGGAAGAAGACTCCCTGGACGCGCCCGTGGATGACGAGTCGGCGTCGGATCATGCCTTGCGCTCCGCGTACCGTGGGAACCAGGGCAGGAGGAGCAGTGCGACCAGGAGCGAGAAGCCCGCGGCGAGGTAGAACGGCGCGCGGGTGTCGAGGTCGAAGAGTGGGACGTAGATGAGCGGTGCGATCGCGACCCCGGCGAACTTGAACGCGCTGTAGACGGAAGTCGCGCCGGCCCGATTTTCGGGGAAGGACTCGACGGTGATCGTGTTCAGTCCGGCCCATGTGAAGGCCGAGGCACATCCGACGGCTAGGTAGACGAGCGCGAGGCTCCACGCCGTCGGAGCGAAGGCGAGCCCGAGGACTCCGGCGGCGCAGGCGAGCGCTCCCGCGAGAGCTGTTCGGGGCCGCCCGAGCCGGTCGACCGCGGACCCTGCGTACCGGCCCAGGGCGATCGCGCCGACGCCGTACCCCGCGATGACGAGGCCCCGTGTTCCCGATCCGAGCCCGAACTCCCGGTCGGCGACGAGCACGACCACGAAACCAATCGCCGTGAACCCGAGGTAGCCCAGCATCGCTTTTGCGCCGAGGAGCGCGATCCAGCGGTTTGCGAGGGATCGGAAGCCGCCCTCGCCGCGCGCGTTTTCCTCGATCGCCCCGAGTGACCGGCTCGGGAGCGCCAGCACGGCCGAGACGACTGCGACGAGGACGAAGGCGAGCCGCCACGACACCTCGCCCAGGGCGCCGCCGATCGCGGGTGCGAACGTCATTCCTGCAGCCTGCCAGGCCGCGAAGGTTCCGACGCTACGCCCGAGCACCTCGGGCGCCACGACCTCCGAGAGGGCGGCCAGCAGGATGGGGGAGAGGAAGGCGTTGGCCGCTCCCATGAGGGCACGGCCTGCGAGGAACACCCAGATCGACGGAGAAAACGCGCAGACGAGGGCCGCGCCACCGTAGACGAGGTAACCCGCCCGCACGATCCGTCGCGGCCCCAGCCGGCTCGCGAGCGTCCCCGACACGAGCTGAAGGGCGGCGAACGGCACCATGTAGGCGGTGATCGCGCCGGCGACGAGCGCGAGGGACGTGTCCAGGCCCTCGGCCACGTTCGGGATCAAGGCGATCAGCATCGCGCCTCCGAACGGACCGAGGAAGCCGCCCGTGTAGAGGGGAAAGGTCAGCCGCACGCGCCTAGGCTACGCAGGACCGTGGTGGATGCCCTCGCACAGGCGCACATCGGAGAGACGTTCAACTTTTACCGCCGCGGTCGCGGCGCGGGCCTTCGTCGGACGCGGCTCGCAGACTATCTCGAGCTCCACGCCAATGCACCCCTTCTCCTCGTCGCCGAGGCGCCGGGCTTTCGCGGGACCCGGATCAGCGGCATCCCGCTCACCTCGGAGCGCCAGCTGTCCCGGTCGGGTCCCTCCGAGGCGACGGCGACGATCGTCCATCGCGTCCTCGCTGAGCTCGGGCTCGGGCAGTTCGTGCTCCTCTGGAACGTCGTACCGACGCACCCGCACCTGCCCGGGAACCCGTCCTCGAACCGCCGCCCGACGCGGACCGAGGTCGAGGCCTCCCGCCCCTTCCTCGACGCGCTGGCGCGTGGTCGCAGCGTCATCGCGGTCGGGAGGCTCGCCGAGTCAGCCCTCGGGATACCCGGCATCCGGCACCCTTCGCACGGTGGTGCGGCCGCCTTCCGGGCGGGGCTGATGGAATACGCTCGTGAGCTCGGTCTTGACCGGTAGCCCGGCCCCTCCCGTCACCAGGAACACGATCCTTCTCGCCGCGTCGCTCGCGACCGTCTCGGCGATGCTTCAGCTGGGGGCGGCGATCGCGACCATCACCTTCGTCCTCGTCACGGGGGTCGACGCCCTGTTGGGGCTCGGTCCGGCGATCCTCCTCTCCAGTGGCGCCCTCGCAGCTCTCGTCGCCGGGCGGGCCATGGACAGGATCGGCCGGATCCCGGTCCTTGCGGCAGGGTACGTCGCAGGCATGGCCGGCTCCGGTCTGATCGCCCTTGCCGCGCACGCGGAGTCGTCGTTCGCCCTGATTCCCGGCCTGGCGCTGGTCGGAGCGTTCGCCGGTGTCGCGAACCTGACCCGGACCGCGGCCGGAGACATGTATCCGCCGGAGCGCCGCGCGCGCGGGATCTCGTTCGTCCTCTTCGGCTCCGTGTTCGGTGCGATTCTCGGGCCGGCGGTGTTCGCACCGCTCTTCGCGGGCCGTGACCTGGAGGCGGAGTCGCTCGTCGTGCCCTGGCTCGCCGGCGGCGGCTTCCTGATCGTGGGGCTTGCCCTCGTCCTCGCCGTCCGCCCGGATCCGAAGCGGATCGCCGAGCTGCTCGGAACCTCCCGAGGAGCCCCGACCCCCGCGGCCGCTGCACCGCTCTCCGAGATCCTCCGGCGCCCGGGCGCGATTCCAGCCCTCCTGGCCGCGCTCGCGAGCTTCGGCGTCATGGTCAGCGTCATGAACCTGACCGGCTACGTCGTCGTGACCGAGCACGGGCACCAGCAGAACGACGTCTTCCCGATCATCGGGGCGCACGTGCTCGGGATGTACGCGCTCGTGCTCTTCGTGGGACCGGTGATCGACCGGATCGGCCGCACTCAGGCTCTCGTAGGTGGGCTCACGATCATGGCGCTCTCCTGCGTGCCGCTCGCCTGGGTGGGGAGCGTCGGCGTCACGGGCGTGCTTCTCTTCGGGCTCGGGCTTGGCTGGAACCTCTCCTTCGTAGCCGCCACCGCGCAGCTCGCCGACCTCACGTCTCCGGCCGAGCGCGGCAAGGTACTGGGGTTCGGCGACCTCCTGTCAGGGATCCTCGGTGCCTCGCTGGCGCTCCTCGGGGGCTTCGCGCTCGAGGCGATTGGCGTGGTCGCCCTCGCGGCCGGCGCGACCGCCATCGCGCTCGCTCCGGTCACGCTCATCGTGCGCCGCCGCAAGCGGCCAGACCCCGCTCTTGCTACCATCTCCGACCGCTGAGGCGGACCCGCGTCCGCCCTTTTCTGCGATGAAGACCTGGAACGCGAAAGCGCATGAGATCGAGCGACGCTGGTACGTCGTCGACGCCGAGGGCGAGACCCTGGGCAGGCTTGCGACCCGTATTGCCGACACGCTCCGGGGCAAGCGGAAGCCCGAGTTTACGCCCCATGTCGACACCGGGGACTTCGTCGTCGTCGTGAACGCCGAGAAGATCTCCGTGACCGGGAACAAGCTCCAGCAGAAGCGCTACTACCGCCACTCCGGCTATCCGGGCGGCCTGCGGTCGCGCACGCTCGCGGAGCAACTGGACCGGCGTCCCACGGAGGTCATCCGGAAGGCCGTGAAGGGGATGCTCCCGCGTAACCGCCTCGCGAACCGCCAGATCACCAAGCTGAAGGTCTACGCGGGACCCGACCATCCGCACGAGGCCCAGGACCCGCAACCCCTGCCTGAGTCATGAGCCAGCTCGCGCAGTACCAGGGCACGGGCAAGCGCAAGACCTCGGTCGCCCGCGTCATCCTTCGTCCAGGCGACGGCCAGACTTGGATCAACGGCCGGACACTCGAGGAGTACTTCCCGCGCCAGGTGCTTCGCACCGTGGCCACCATGCCGCTCCGGACCGCCGGGGTCGAGGGCACATTCGACATCAGAGCGCGACTCCACGGGGGCGGGCCCGCAGGCCAGGCAGGCGCACTTCGCCACGGGATCGCCCGCGCTCTCATCGAGGCCGACCCCGAGCTTCGTACCGTGCTGAAGCGCGAGGGGTTCTTGACGCGCGACGCTCGCATCGTCGAGCGCAAGAAGGCCGGGCTTCGCAAGGCCCGCAAGCGCCCGCAGTTCTCGAAGCGTTAGCTAGAGCCGGTCGCGAATCGAGTCGAGGTCCGGGTCGCTCGCGGCATGCTTGCGTAGCTCCGGGTTGAGCTCGAGCGCCCGCTGGACGTGCGCGGTTGCGGCGTCGTGATCCCCGGCAAGCGCCGCATAGCAGCCGAGGTTGTAGAGCAGGCTCGGATTGTCCGGGTAGTCAGGCATCCCGGCCGCCACCAGCTGGGCGGCCTTGTCGTACTCGCCGGCTTCGACATGAGGCCGCGCGGCGAACCAGAGCTCCCAGGCGGAAGGGTGGAAAGCCTCGCCGCGCGGACCCCCGATTGCGAGGACCGTGGACTTCGGCTCCTTCGCGACGGCGTGACGCCTCACGGCGGCGTCGCGAATGAAGACCAGGGTCCCTTCGGGAGCGTCCACGTCTTCGCCGCCGACCGAGAACGTCGCGTGGCCCGAGGCCACATAGTAGAGCTCCTCGTGCTCACCGCCGCCGCTCCCGAGCTCGTCATGGTCCTCGACCAGCTCGTCACCGACGTTCGCCGCCGTGTAGGCGTTGACTCCGAAAGCGCCGATGTCGAATCGCCGGCGGATCGGTCTCCAGACGAGCGTGCCCGAGACCGGGATGGCATCCAGCTCCGAGAGATGCGCGGTGTCGAACGACTTCGCGTCCATGCGGAAAGTCTCCCACACGGCTACCGTTCCGCGGTCGTGCGCCGTCATTTTGGAACGGACGGTGTCCGCGGGGTCGTCGGCGACGACCTCACGGAGGCCCTGGTCGAGCAACTCGGTCTCGCCTTCGCCGTCTGGTCCGAGGGAAAGCCGGTGCTAATCGGCCGCGACACCCGAGGCTCCGGGCCGACGCTTGAAGGTGCTCTCGCACGAGGGCTCGTCGCGGGTGGCTCGGATGCGATCCTCGGCGGCATCCTTCCGACCCCCGCGGTCGCCCTGCTCGCGGAAAGCCGCGGCGTGGTCGTCTCGGCATCCCATAATCCGGCCGAGTACAACGGCCTCAAGTTCTTCGGCGCTGAGGGGTCGAAACTCGGCGACGACGAGGAGGAGGCGATCGAGGCGCTGCTGACGGCAGACCCCCCGCACGGCGGAGAGATCCGACAGGCGGAGGGTCTCGAAGGTCGCTACGTAGATCTCGTCTGCGAGCGCTTCGGGGCGCCGCTCGACGGGCTTCGGCTCTGTGTCGACTGCGCGAACGGCGCCATGTATCGGGTTGCCCCCGCCGCGCTGGGGCGACTCGGCGCGGACGTGACGACGATCGCCGCCGCTCCGAATGGAACGAACATCAACGCCGGTTGCGGCGCAACCGACCTTGGCTTGCTCTCGGAGTCGGTGAGGACAGGGGTCTTCGACCTGGGGGTCGCCTTCGACGGTGACGGCGATCGGCTGCTCGCCGTCGACGCGGAGGGAAAGCCCGTCGACGGCGACGGAGTGCTCGCCGTGCTTGCGCTCAACCTCGGCGTGGACCTCGTAGCCGTGACCTCGATGACGAATCTCGGCTTTCACCGCCTCATGTCCTCCCACGGAATCCGGGTGGTTACGACGGACGTCGGCGACCGATACGTGCTCGAGGCCCTGCGTGCCGAGGGCGGTGTTCTGGGAGGCGAGCAGTCGGGACACGTCCTCTACCTGGACGGACATGTCGCGGGCGACGGCCTTGTGGCCGCGATTCTCTTGTCGCGCGCACTCCGCGACAGCGGCAAGCCGCTGGCCGAGCTCGTCGCGCCGCTGGTTCGCTTCCCCCAGGCAAAGCGCAACGTCAGCGTGACCAGGAAGGAGCTCTCGCCCGCCCTGCAAGGCGAGGTGCGGCGGGCGAACGCAGATCTCGAGCATGGCCGAGTGCTCGTTCGCCCCTCGGGAACCGAGCCGGTCGTCCGCGTGCTCGTGGAGGCGGAAAACGAGGCCGAGGCGGAAAAGCTCTGTGATACCATCGCGACCCTCGTAAATCAGGAGCTCGGCTGACGCCGAGCTTCAGTTCTCAGGCGGTATTTGCAGGGAGAAGAGCGGTAACAGCGTGACGACCCGACGGCGGGCAGGGAGGCGGCTTCAGTGTGCGGAATCATCGGATACGTGGGCTCGAGAGCCGCCAAGGAGCTCCTTCTCAGCGGTCTGGAGCGCCTCGAGTACCGCGGCTATGACTCCGCCGGGCTCTGCCTCATCGAGGACGAAGGTCTCGACTTCATTCGGGCGGTCGGCAACCTCGACCAGCTGAAGGCGGCCGCAGGACCGAATGGCTCGGTCTCTACGACCGGCGTCGGTCACACGCGCTGGGCGACGCATGGCCGGGTCTCTGAGGAGAACGCGCACCCGCTCGAGGGCTGTGTGCCAGGCGAGCTCGCGCTCGTCCTGAACGGGATCGTCGAGAACTTCGTCGAGCTCCGCGCGTCGCTCGTCGCCGACGACCACACGTTCGCGTCGGAGACCGACGCCGAGGTGGTCGCCCACCTGGTCGAACGGCACTACCAGGGCGACCTCGTCGAGGCCGTGCGGGCAGCTTACGAGGAGATGGAGGGACACTTCGCCTTCGTCGTCATCCACAGCGGGCATCCAGGCTTGCTCGTGGGCGCGAGGCTCCAGTGCCCGCTGGTCGTCGGTGTCTCGGACGGCGAGACCTTCCTCGCGTCGTCGATCGCGGCTTTCCAGCGTGAGACCCATCGCGTGCAGCTGATCGAGGACGGGGAGGTCGTCGCGATCACGCCTGAGGGTGCCACCTTCTACTCACCTGACGAGGGCATTCGAAGCCGCGACGAGCTTTTGGTCGACTGGGACGACGAGTCGGCGGAGAAGCTGGGCTACGAGAGCTTCATGTTGAAAGAGATCTACGAGCAGCCTTGCGCCGTGGAGCGCACGATCGAGGAGTACCTACGGAACGGTTCCCTCGACCTCGACCTAGGGCTCACCGACCTCGAGCTCCAGAACCTCCGCCGCGTCGTCGTCCTCGCCTGCGGCACCGCCTACCACGCGGGCGTCGTCGGGCGCTATGTGATCGAGGAGTGGGCTCGACTCCCCTGCGAACCCGACATTGCGAGCGAGTGGCGCTACCGGCACCCGGTCCTCACCAAGGACACACTCGTGATCGGCATTTCCCAGTCAGGCGAGACCGCGGACACGATCGCAGCCATGGCCCGTGCCCGGGAGTCGGGTGCGCGAACGGTTGCCGTCACGAACCTTCAGGGGACCCAGATCACCCGCGAGGTCGAGAAGGTCCTCTACACGAGGGCGGGGATGGAGATGGGAGTCGCCGCCTCGAAGACGTTCACCGCCCAGCTTGCGGTCATGTTCCTGGTGGCGCTGAAGCTCGCCCAGGTGCGGCGCACGCTTCCCGACGACGAGATCGCCGGCCTCCTGGAGGAGGTCGGTGCGTTGCCGACCAAGATGCGTGCCTACCTGAACGCCGACCATCCGATCGAGGAGATCGCGCAGCGTCATCACGAGAAGCCCTTCTTCCTTTATCTGGGTCGCCACATCGGCTTGCCTGTCGCCCTCGAGGGGGCGCTGAAGCTGAAGGAGATCTCCTACATCCCGACGGAGGCCTACTCCGCGGGCGAGATGAAGCACGGCCCGATCGCGCTTCTCGACGGCTCGACGCCGGTCGTCTGCATCGCGACCGACTCGCACGTCTACGACAAGGTCGTCTCGAACATCCAGGAGGTGCGAGCCCGGGCGGCGCAGGTGATCGCGATCGCGACCGACGGGAACGAGGACATCCAGCACCATGCCGACGACGTCATCTACGTGCCGCGCTCACACCCCTTCCTGCAGGCTGCCCTGGCCGTCATCCCCCTCCAACTGCTTGCGTACCGGATCGCCCGCATCCGCGGCATGAACGTCGATCAGCCGCGGAATCTGGCCAAGACCGTCACCGTCGAGTAGCGACCCCTTGCCCTCGGGGCGACGCCGGTCTTAGGATGAAGATCTTCCGAAGGAGGAGGCTCTCTTGCCACTTTTCATGGACGTGCACACGCTGGACGGGGGCGTCTCGTGCGACGACGTCCGGGGGGCGCACGCGAAAGACCTCGAGCACCAGGACGCCCACGGCGTGAACTACAAGCAGTACTGGGTAGACGAGAAGAAGGGGAAGATCTTCTGCCTCGTCGAGGCGCCGGACGCGGAGGCTGCGAACACCGTGCATCGCGAGGCCCACGGACTCGTTGCAGCCGAGATCTACGAGGTCCGGGAAGGAGGCTAGCGGCTCTAATCGTCCGCGGGCGGCCGCCGCAACCGCTTCCGCGAGGCCTGCTGCCGCTTCTCCTCCAGCCGTCGCTCCCGGGCAGCTTTGCCCGGCCTGGTCGGGCGGCGTTTGCGCTCGACCCTGAGACCGTCTCGAATCGCGTCCGCCAGCCGGCCGAGCGCGAGCTCGCGGTTTCGCCACTGGCTTCGCTCGTCCTGGGCGACCGCGCGAACGACCGGCCCGCGCTTGCCGAGGAGCCGGAGCTTCTGCGCAGGGCTGAGCGCCTGGGAGGCCTCCACGTCGAAGAGGGCCTCCACGCGGGTCTCGGTCTTCTGTGCGTGCTGTCCGCCGGGCCCGCTCGAGCGCGAGGTGCGAAGCTCGACCTCCGCGAGCGGGATCTCTAGCCGTGGCGTCACCTGAATAGACTCGCCTGCGATGGCGGCCATTCTCGTCGACATCGACGGTGTCCTGCACGTCTCCGGCGAGCCGATTCCCGGCGCGGCCGAGGGTATCGAGCGACTGCGCGCCGACGGTCATGCCTTGCGCTTCGTCACCAACAACACGACCAGGGCGCGGGCGCGCCTGGCGGAGGAGCTCCGCGCGATCGGCGTCCCGATCGAGGAGGACGAGATCGAGACGACACCGCTCGCCGCGGGCAAGCTGCTAGCCGGGCAGCGGGTCCTGGCCCTGGTCATGGCTGCGATCCGGCCCGACCTGGAGCGGAGCGCCGCCCTGGTCGACTCGGGCGCCGACGCGGTGCTGCTCGGCGGCGCCGACGAGACCGAAGAGACCGAGCGCATCTTCGCGTATTCGAATCTGAGCCGGGCGTTCGCCGAGCTCGAAAACGGCGCGCGCCTCGTTTGCCTGCACCGGAACCGCTGGTGGCAGACCTCCCGTGGCCCGCTCCTCGATGCGGGCGCGTTCGTCGCCGGACTCGAGTACGCGGCTGGGGTCGAGGCCGAGGTGGTGGGGAAGCCGACGCCCGCCTACTTCGAGGCCGCCCTCGGCGAGCTGGACGTGAAACCTGCAGACGCGGTCATGGTCGGCGACGACATCGAAGCGGACATCGGCGGTGCGAAGGCCATCGGCATGCGGGCGGTGCTCGTCCGGACAGGCAAGTTCCGGGAGGACACGCTCGCGGCTTCAGAGCAGAATCCGGACGCCGTCCTCGACTCGATCGCCGACCTTCCGGCCTGGCTGGCAGGGGCGGTATGAGGATCGGCATCGACCTGATCGAGATCGCCCGCGTCGAGCGCTCGCTCGCCCGCTATGAGGCGTTCCGGGAGCGGGTCTTCACGGAGGAGGAGCGCCGCTACTGCGACTCGCGTTCGAACCCGGCCCAGCACTATGCCGCCCGGTTCGCCGGCAAGGAGGCGGTCGGCAAGGCCCTCGGCTGCGGCGTCCGCTTCACGTGGCGGGAGATCGAGATCGCGGGCCGGCCCAAGCCCGGTGTCCATCTCTCGGGCTGGACGAAGGGCTGGGCCGAACGTGTGCAAGCTGGTGAGATCGACCTCTCGATGACCCACTCGAGGGACCTTGCTGCAGCGATCTGCGTCGTCGGCGATGTGGACTGAGCCGCTCTACACGGCCGCCGAGATGCGGGCGGCCGAGGAGGTCTTCGAGGGCACGACGCTCGAACTGATGGAGCGGGCGGGTGCTGCCGCCGCTGCAGCGGCGCTGCGGCGGTTCGCCGACGCGGAGCGCTTTACCGTCTGGTGCGGGACCGGTGCGAACGGAGGCGACGGCTTCGTGGTCACCCGGATCCTCCACGAGGCCGGGCGCGCGGTCGAGGTCGTTCTCGCGGGGGCCGAGGAGAAGGTGAAGGGAGATGCAGCGGAGAACCTGGCGCGCGTCAAGGCGCTTGGGATCAGGTTCGCCGAGACCGGGAGGAGCGCCGACGTGGTCGTCGACGCGCTCTTCGGGACCGGCTTTCGCGGCGCCCCGCGGGCGGACGCCGCGCGCCACATCGAGGAGATCAACTCTCTCGGGGTGCCGGTTCTCTCGCTGGACGTTCCGTCGGGCATCGACGCCTCGACCGGGGAGGTGGCCGGCCTCGCGGTGGAGGCTGACGTCACGGTCACGTTCCACGGGCTGAAAGTAGGGCTTGCGGTCGCGCCTGGGCGATTCCGCGCCGGAGAGGTCGAGGTGGCGGACATCGGTCTCGCCGCCGGCGCAACCCGGCACGCGCGGGTCACGGAGGAGATCCTGGCGGCTGTTCCCCGCCGGAAGCAGACCGACAACAAGTACACCGCCGGCTCGATCCTCGTCGTCGGCGGCTCGACCGGCTACACGGGGGCGCCCTCCCTCACCGCGGAGGCCACCCTGCGGGCAGGAGCCGGGATCGTGACCGTCTGCGTGCCCGCGCCCAGCAACCTGGTGTTCGAGGTCCGGCTCCTGGAGGCGATGTCGCGCCCCTGCCCCGCCGACAGCGAAGGCCGGATGACCGCGGAGGCTGCGGACGCGATCATCGAAGCGGCAAGGCGTGCCGGTGCGGTCGCAATCGGTCCCGGCCTGGGGCGGAGCGATGGTACGCGCGAGCTCGTCCGGATCCTCCTCGACCGGCTCGAGGTGCCTATCGTGCTCGACGCAGACGGGCTCTGGGCGCTGGCCGGGCACCTCGACTGGGTTTTTTCGCGCGACGCGGGAACGGTGCTGACGCCTCACGCGGGCGAGCTGGGTCGCCTCCTAGGCCGGACGTCGGACTGGGTTTCCGCACACCGCCTGGACGCCGTCCAGGGTGGTGCGGACGACGTCGGCGCGACCGTGCTCCTGAAGGGCGCCGATACCCTCGTTGCGGCGCCCGGTCGAGGCGTCCTCGTCTGCGACCTCGGGAACCCGGGCCTGGCGACGGCAGGGAGCGGCGACGTCCTCACCGGCATCGTGGCCGCTTTTCTAGCCAAGGGAATGAAGCCGACGGAGGCTGCGGCGGCGGCCGCCGCCGCAGGAGGTGTTGCCGCCCGCTTGGCCGCGGAGAGCCACGGAACCGTCGGCATGCTCGCCCGCGACGTCGTGGAGGCGCTTTCGCCGGCGCTCTCGTCCTCGGTTGAATCGAACCTTTCCGCCGACTAGATTGACGCTCGTGCTCCCCGGGTCCTCGTCCTGGCAGTCGCAGTTGCGCTCGTGGCAGCCGGTGCAGCTTCGGCCGCCGTTCCGGGCCGGAACGGGAAGGTCGCGTTCAGCCGCAGCACAGACGTTGCACTTCACTACGAGCACAGACGTTGTACTTCACTACGACGTCTTCACGATGCGCTCCGACGGGACGGTCAAGAGGAACATCACCTCGAGTGCCACGGACGAATTCGACCCGGCCTGGTCGGCGGACGGAAAACGGTTTGCATACGTGCGCCGGGCAGGCGGGAATTTCGACGTCTTCACGATGGAGGCCGACGGCAGCAACCGAATCCGGGTGGCCGGTGGCCAGGGCGTTCAGTGGGAGCCCGCGTGGGCCCCGGACGGCACGAAGCTCGTCTTCTCGAGCGATGCCGACGGCGATTTCGAGATTTGCGTCGTCGACCTGGGTACAGGCGTGATCACGCAGTTGACGTCGAATGCCACCTCTGATGGCCAGCCGGTCTGGTCGAAGCAGGGCCGGATAGCGTTTGCAAGCGACTCGGACGGCGACTTCGAGCTCTACACGATGAAGCCCGACGGCAGCGATCTTCGCCAGGTCACCCGCAACCTCGTTCCGGATGCGGCGCCCAACTGGGCGCCGGGCGGCGTGCGGCTCGCGTTTGTCCGCGGAGCAGGCGCGAAGAGCGAGATCTACGTCATCAAAGCGGATGGCACGCGACCGGCGCACCGCCTGACCAAGAACCAGAAGACGGATTCCGCCCCGGCCTGGTCGCCGAACGGGAGGAAGATCGCTTTCCAGCGCCAGTGGGACGAGACGGATCTGAGTGGCCGAATCTGGACGATGCTCAGGGACGGGACGACCCAGCGCGTTCGAACGCCGCGTTCCTCTGACGCGAAGCAACCCGACTGGCAGCCGCTTCCCATTCCTTAGGGCCCCCGGGCTCGCCACTATCGTTCGGCGCGATGCGCCGGTCGGAGATCACCATCGACCTCGCGGCGCTGCGGCGGAACGTCCGGCGGCTCCGCAAAGCGGCCGGGGACGCTGAGCTCTGGGCCGTCGTCAAGGCAGATGCATATGGGCACGGGGCGGAGGATGTGTCGGCGGCGGCGCTCGACGCCGGTGCGGCCGCTCTTTGCGTCGCGACCGCGAGCGAGGGCGAGGCTCTGCGCCGGCTAGACCCCGAGGTACGGATCCTCGTCATGGGCCCGCTCGAAGTCGGGGAGGAGGATGCGGCCCGGCGAAGCCGCCTGGAGGTGACCGCGCATCGCCCCGACATTCCTCGTGGGCTTCCGGTGCATCTCAAGGTGGATACGGGCATGGGCCGCTGGGGCATGTCGCCCGAGGAGGCGCTGAAAGCTCGCCAAGAGGGTGTGGTCGGCCTCATGAGCCACCTTGCGACCGCGGATGAAGAAGACGCGAGCTTTGCTCGCGAGCAACTCGAGCGCTTTCGCGAGCTGGCGGAGCGGTTCGACGGAGTCGTGCGTCACGTCGCCAATAGCGCCGCGACGCTGCGCTTCCCGGAGGCGAGCTACGACGCCGTTCGCTGCGGCGTGGCGCTCTACGGTCTCTCGCCCTTCGGCGACGATCCTGCGACTCACGGCCTCGAGCCCGTGCTCTCCTGGCGGAGCCACGTGGCTCTCGCGAAGACCCTGGCACCGGGGGAGAGCACGGGCTATGGACGTCGATTTGTCGCCGAGCGAGCGGCGCGGATCGGGCTCGTGCCGGTGGGCTACGGAGACGGCTTTCGGCGCGGCCTGACTGGGACCGAAGTTCTCGTGGGCGGCTCGCGCCGCCGGATCGTCGGGACGATCTCGATGGACGCGCTGGCGGTCGAGCTGGGGGACGAGCCGGAAGGGACGGAGGTGACGCTGATCGGGAACGGCGTCCTTGTCGAAGAGCATGCCAGGCGGCTCGGGACGATCAACTACGAGGTCACCTGCGGCATCCGCTCGGCTCCCGAGCGGGCGGAGAGGCAGATCGTCGATGGATGAGCGGCTACGCCAGGCGGTCGGAGGTGAGGAGGCCTACGTCGTCGGTGGCGCAGTGCGGGACGAGCTGCTCGGGCGGCCGGTCATCGACCTCGACATCGCGTGCCCGGCGCCGGCGGGAGCCGCGCGCTCGTATGCGGGTCTAGCCGGAGGCGCCGTGTTTCCCCTCTCCGACCGTCATGGGGCCTGGCGGGTGGCCTTTCGGGACGGTCGGACAGTCGACTTCACTCCGCTCCCGGACGGGATCGAGGCGGATCTCGGCACGCGTGATTTCACGATCAACGCGATCGCGATCCCTCTCGCCGGGGGGGAGCCGGTCGATCCCTTCGGCGGCCGCGACGACCTCGAGGCCGGGGTTCTCCGGGCGGTTTCGCCACAGATCTTCGCGGACGATCCGATTCGCCTCCTGCGCGCCGCCAGGCTCGAAGACGAGCTTGGAGCGCGCCTCGAAGAGGAGACTGAGCGTCTGGCCCGCGCTCATACGGAGCTCGTCACGAGCCCTGCCGGGGAGCGCATCCTGGGCGAGCTCATCCGTCTCTCGCTCCCAGGCTTCAGGCGGCTGGACGATTTGGGTCTCCTCGCGCCGCTCGGGGGCTCGCTGGAGAAGCTCGACCGGGCCGAGGGCGTCGACACGCCGGGGTTTTCTCTCATCTGCGTCTTCGGCCCTGCGCTCGAGGGCTATCCCGTCTCGAACCGCCTCCGGCGCCAGGCCCGCACCGTGCTCAGGGCCGAGCGCCCCCCGGACGCCTCGGCTCGCTTGCTCCACCGCTTCCGGCGGACGACGGAGCCCTGGAGCCGTGAGGCTCTTGCATACCTGGGCGCGAACGACCTGTTGGCCGCACTCGAGGAATCACGCTCCTCGGATCCCCTGGAGCCGCTTCTTCGTGGGGATGAGCTCGGCTTGGCGCCCGGGCCCGAGATCGGCCGGCTGCTCGAGCTGATCGCCGAGGAGCGCGCCGCCGGAACGATCTCGACGCGCGAAGAAGCACTCGACCTCGTCCGTCGAGACCGCAGCACGTGAGCGGCTGCGACCCACTCCGGCGCCGGTTCGCGGCGAGCGCCCCACTCATGGCCGAGCAGACCGCCAGCCATGCGGACGAGCTCGGCGATCGTGTTGCGCGGTTCGTAGGCCTGGCCGGCACCGAGCGTGTTCTGGACGCCGGCACCGGAACCGGCACGCTGGCGCTCGGGATCGCAGCGCACGTGCGTGAGGTCGTTGGAGTCGATCTGGTGCCGGAGCTGATCGCGGAGGCCCGACTGCTCGCGGGAGGCCGAGAGAACATCTCCTTCGTCCAGGCCGACGTGCTGGCGCTGCCGTTCGAGCCCGAGACCTTCGACCTTGCGGCCACCTCCCGGACGCTCCACCACGTCGCACGGCCCGAGCTCCTGATCTCGGAGCTCGCTCGCGTGACGCGGCCGGGCGGCGGCGTGCTCCTGATCGACCAGCTGGCCTCGCCCGACCCCCTCGAGGGCATGGCGCACGACCGGATCGAGCGTCTCCGGGATCCCTCGCACACCCGGACGCTCTCGGATCAAGACGTCCGTGGCCTGCTCGAGGCAAATAGCCTCGTTCTCAGCCGGTTCGAGACCTCCCAGGAGCAGCGTGACCTGGACCGCTTCCTTGACCTCGGCGCCTGCCACGGCGCGCTTCGCGAGGCGGTGCTCCAGGAGGTCGAGCGCCTGGTCGAGCAGGGAGATCGGGCAGGCATCGACCTGCGCCGCACGGCGGAGGGCTACGGGCTGGCGGTCACCATGGGCTTCTACCTGGCAGCGAAGCCCAACCGCTGATGCCTCTTCTGTACGACGCCGTCGGGTTCGGGATGTGGGCGTACTCGCGCTCGGCGTTCCGGGTTCGAACACTCGGGCGGGAGCGCCTCGATCTAGAGCCGGGCACCGTGATCGTCTGCACGCACCGTCGCGAGACGGACGTGCCGCTCGTCTGCCCCTCGATCTACTTCGGGCCGGGTGGGCTGATGGCGGACCGCTCCCGGCGCATGAGCTTCGCGGGACGGGAGGACATGTTCTCGCCGGGATTCTTTGCGGGGTTTCCACCCGGGCTCCCGCTCTGGCTCCGGCGTCTTCTTTTCCCGGTCGGAATCGACCCTTACCTGCGGGGTCTGACGCTCTTTCCGATTCGGAGTGCGACGGTGCTTCGGCTCGAGGAGGTCTTCCGCCGGCTGCCCGAGCTCGAGCTTGCGGACGCGTTGCCCCCCGAAGACCTCGAAGCCCTGCGAAATCGTGCGCGCGAAGTGGGTCTGCCGGAGCCGCGGCTCGCGAGCGAGGCCGTGCGAGGCGAGTACGCCGACCTCCTGTGGAGGTCGCATACCCGGGCGCAGCTCGACGCCCCGGCCCTCGAGCCAGTCTGGTCGCAGCGGGCTTCAGACGCCGTGCGAGATTTCCGCGAGCTCGTTGAGGTCGTCTCGCGGGGGGCAGTCCTCCTGATCTTTCCGGAGGGGCGACCTTCGCCCGACGGCGAGATCGGCCCACTTCAGCGCGGACTCGCGTCCCTCGTCCGGCGGGCAAGGCCCAGGGCTCTGCAACCGGTCGGCCTCGCCTACGATCCGCTCGTTCCCAGCCGGACGCGCGCTCTCGTCTCCTTCGGCAAGCCGCTCGACCCGCCCGAGGACGCGTTCGAGGAAACCGTGCTCTCGGCTCTCCGCCTCGCGATGCCGCTCACCTGCGGCCAGGCGGTCGCCGGTTGGATCCGCTCGGGACGGCACGGATCGGCCGGCGCTGCGCTCGAGGCGGCGTTCGAGCGCGCCGTCGCCGAGGGCCGGAACGTCGATCCGAAGCTGCTCGACGCGGACATGCGCAGCCGGAGGCTCCGCCTAGCGCTCACGTTCGCGGACACCTTGTCCGACGAAGACCCGACACTTGCCTTCCTCGCGCGGGAGCTCGAAAGCGCTCGCTCCTAAGCAGCCTCGGCGCCGCGTCCGCGGAATAGGCGCGGAAGGGCCGGGCGAACGAGCAGTGCGCCGAGCACGGTGACGGGAAGAACGGTGAGCGCGTGCATAGTCAGGACGTAGGCGGTCGCCGTGTTCGCCGGCACGTCGATGCCCCGCGCCGCCACGAGCGTCAGGTAGTCGAAGCTGCCGATTCCCGCCGCAGTCGCGGGCACTGCCAGCGCCAGGTTCCCGATCCCCTCCAGGAGGAAGTAGCCGCCCGTCTCGAGCTCGAGGTGAAAGGCGCGCCCGACGATCGCATACATCGCCACGTCGGCCAGCCACATCGCCGCCGAGGCGCCGAAAACGGCAAACACGCGCCGCGGGTTCGTGAAGCTGCCGAGGCCCTCGACGAAGTTCGATGCCGATCGCGCGACGCGGGTATGCCAACGCGGCGGCAGGCGCCTGGTTGCCCGCCAGACGACGCGTTCGGCCCGGTTCGGGTCCCGCGCAGCGAGCGCGACGAGCACGACGCCGAGCGTCGTCCCGGCCGAGAGGGCGATCCCCGTGAGCAGCAACGCCCCTCCCTCGCCGAGGAGGATGGCTCCAAAGACGATCCAGCTTGCGAGCACGACGCCGTCGAGAAGACGCTCGGCGAACAGCGTTCCCGCGGTTACGAACGCCGGAATGCGCGCCAACTCGCGCATCGACTCGATTCGGATCAGGTCGCCGCCCCGCGCCGGAAGGATGTTGTTGGCCCCCCGTCCGACGCACACCGAGGAGAAGAGCGCCCGCAACGAGACGCGGTAGCCGGCGCCATCCAGAAGGATCCGCCAGCGCAAGGCCATGAAGACGATGTTCACGAGGACGAGGCCGAGCGCCCCGAGGATCGTCAGGCCGGGAAGCTCGCGGATCTGGCGCCATGCCTGTCCCAGGTCCACCTCCCGGAGGAAGAGGATCAGGAAAGCTGCGGTAGCGGCAGACCCGACCGCGAGGCGTAGGACCTTGCGCTTCACAGCCCCAAGGTATCGCCTGCGTTGCCGGATCGGTGAGAATCCGCCAATGGGCGCACGGACCAGCCGGGCTCGCTCGTTCTCCGGGCGGCGCGAGGCCGCGATCGGACTCGGCATGTACGCCATCTACTTGCTCGTCCGGGTCGCGGTCGTGAACGACAGCGGCCGCGTGCAGGCCCGCCGAAACGCAGAACGGATCGTGGCGGCCGAGCGACGCCTTCGGATTCATGTCGAGCCCGAGCTCCAGCAGGTGCTGCTGCGGCGGACGCGCTTGATCGCCGTCTTGAACGTGACCTATGCAGTCGCCAACGTAGGGTTCAGCGTCGGGTGGCTCGCGCGGCTCTTCTTCCGACGCCATCCCGAGTTCCATCGCCTGCGGCGCGCGGCCGTTTTGACGACCCTCGGTGCGCAACCGGTCTTTCTGCTCTTCCCAACCGCCCCTCCGCGGACGCTCGACCACCTCGTCGACACGATCGCAGAGGTAAGCGGCTTCGATCTCGATTCCGGCCTGATCGCCAAGCTCTACGACCCCATTGCCGCCATGCCATCGATCCACGTGGCTTACGCCGTGGTCACTGCCAGTGGAGTCGCCGCGACGAGTCGCAGCCCTCTCGCGCGGCGCCTCGCGCCGGCCTATCCGCCGCTTGTGGCGCTCACGGTGCTCGTGACCGCGAACCACTACGTCCTCGACGTAGTCGCGGGCGCAGCGCTCGGGTTCACGGGGCTGCGGCTCGCTCGCGAGCTCTAGGCGACGTTTTCGATCGCGGCCGAGTCTTCTTCCTCGAGCAGGTCGAGAACGGCCACCTCGATCGCGCCTTGCGTCGAGGGCTCACCGAACCGGCTCTCGTCGCCCAGGCGCTCGAGGGCGCCGCCGATCGTGACGCCGTCCTCGAACCGGTCGAAGACGCGAGGGTCGATGTACGAAGCCCGGCAGACCGCGGGCGTATTGCCGAGGTAGTGCGAGACCTCCTTGATCGCCCTGGCGACCGCGCGCTTGCGAGCCGTAGGCGTGCCCGCGGCCCGGCCGGAAACGGCGAGCCCGACAGCCGCGAGCACGGTTGCGTTCCAGGTGCGGAAGTCCTTGGCGGAGAAGTCCGCCCCCGTGACCTCCTTGATGTAGCTGTTGATGTCCGCGGAGCGGACGTCGACCCAGCGGCCGTTCGGCTTGTAGGCGAGGAGCTCGCGCCCACTCCGCCTGCGCTTCAGCTCGCTGATGACCTCGCAGACGTGCGGGTCGACAATCGACTGGATCCGCTGCTTCCCGCCTTTGGCCTCGTAGTCGAACCTGATGAGCCCACCTTCGCCGACCGTCACATGGCGCTTCTCCATCGTCGCAAGCCCATAGGTCTGATGCTGCTCGGCGTAGTCCTCGCCGCCGATCCTGAAGAAGCCCCGATCGAGGAGCCGGACGGCACAGGCGAGCACGCGCTCGCGCGGCATCC